>NZ_CEEDDU010000005.1:0-491609 GCF_979253735.1 Curtobacterium sp. AC273
GACCGCCGCGAGGGGCGGGTCGCCGAGTGTCAACGAGACGATGGTGCGCGGTGCCGACGACACGCTCGCGCGCAACGTCAGGGCGAGGGCCTGGCGGGCCTCGATGCGCTCGATCAGCGCTTCGTAGCGTTCTCGGTCGGCAGGGTGTCAGCGGACCCCTCTCGTGACGCGTCCCTGCATCTCGATCCGGTCCGCGAGCGCCTTCCGCAACGCCGTCTCGAGCGTGCCCGGCGGTTGGCCTGTCCACGATCCGCGTAGCGCACTTTGCGTCGAGGTTGCCGACGACCATCGAGAGCCCGGTCACGAGGGCGTCGCGCTCGGCGGAGCCCAGCCCGGACCACCACGCCTTCACGTCACCGGTGGCCGGCGAGGTGGTCGAGCATCCGCTGCGCCCGGCCTGTGTGCGCGGCAGCCCACTTCCGCAGTGCGTCGGGCCCCTGCGCGGCGAGGGCGGTCAGTACGCGGTGGAGGGTCGCGGCGTCTCCGAAGGCGCGGGAGGCCTCGGCGAAGTCGACCATCAGCGGCGGGTGGGGCGAGGGTGTTGCCGCTGAGTGACGGGAAGAGCTGTGGCGTTCGGCCGACCTGCCCTCGCGGATCGCCTGGTCGAGCTCGTACTCGCGCGGTGCTCCATCGCGTCCTCGAGCCGAGCGGCGCGGGCGTGCAGGTCGTCGTTGTCCGCTCGGTACTCGGCGGGCACGGCGTCGTCGCTGTCCGATGCGGCGACCCTGCTGCGGAGTTCGGCGATGTCGGCCGCGAGCGAGCGGGTGACTTCCGGATCGCGGCGACGTCGACCGCGAAGGCCTTCGAGCGGCGGTGGCGACGGACGCAGGCGGCGGCCTTCGCCAAGCCCGCCGGCGGTGTGCACCGCGCCGGCCATCGCCTGCGGCAGGGCATCGGTCGCGCCCGGTGAGGACAGCGCCACTCCGATGCCCGACCACGAGTCTGTGCGGCTTCGGCGTCGTGCTCCACCTGCACGTCGTGGACGACTTGAGCGCGGTGGCGCTGTCGCCGACCGCACCGCTCGTCGGGGTGACGGTCGGGAGCGCCCGCTCGTCGATCAGCCCCTGACTCATTGCGGCGCAGGCGTACCGGCGGAACGGGCGCTCGCCGCGCCCGTGTCACTCGCCATGTCCGTGTCAGCGTGGGGCGAACGCCGTCATCAGCTCCGGTCGCGGCGGTGATCGCCCTCGCGGCATGGACCGGACGGCCGAGGTCGCGTCGCCCTGGCGTGCATCGAGGAACACCTGCGCTGCGCCGACCGCGTCCGTGTCGGTGAGTGCGGTGACCACGTCGCGCAGTGCGGCGTCGACGTCGATCGCCGCGGTCTGCATCGACGACCCCGCGTTCGCCGCGCCGTCGATCACCGCCTGCGCCGCAGCGATGTCGACCTGCCAACCGTCCCCCATGAGACCCCTTCTCAGAGGGACTTCAGTACCTGATACTACATCCAGTACATCGGTATGGACCTGTGGAGGATCAGCGGGCGATGAGCCTTGCGGAGCGCGACGACGACCTCGTCGAGGAAGTCGTCGACCTGGCCCTGGTCGTACCGCGCCAGACCGTCGGCGTGAACCGCGCGGCGACGACGTCCTCCGGGGTGAGTGGCTCGGACGGACGCCCCTGCTCGTACCCGGCGAGCGTCGTCCGCACGCGGTCGAGGAAGTCGTCGACCTGTCCCTGGTCGTAGCCCTGCCCGAGAACTTCGTCGGCTGGAACCGCTTGTCCGCCACGTCTGCTGCGCGCATGTCTCCCCCTCGTGCCTGCCGTCCCCTGCTCGACATCCTGCCACGGTAGTCGGCGCGGTCCGCCGGTCAGCCCGTGCGCACCGACCGGTAGACGTCGAGGAGCGCGTCCGTCGGCTGCTCGACCGCGAGCGGGCAAGCGAGGGCGGCCTCGGATCGCTCGGGTGATCGCGCCGGGATCGGCTCGGAGCCGACGGACCTCGGCTGCGAAGACCGGCGGCGTCGGGCGTCGACGCGAGGAAGCCGGCGCCGGCCCGGGACCACCTCGGCCAGGTCCGGGTCGCAGTGGAGCACCGGCAGGCCGGACGCGATCGCCTCGAGCATCACCATCGGCTGGTTGTCGAAGTCGAACAGAGCTCGACACGAGCAGGTGCGCCGAGCGCATGGCGGCGAGGACCCGGTCGTGCGGGGTCGAGCCGTGCAGCGTGACGTCGGCGCCCCGGAGCGGCGCGGGCCACGGCGGCTCGTGCGACGCCGTCGCCGTACACGTCGACGTGCACGCCGGCCGGGAACTCGTGCGCCGCACGGACCAGGACGTCCGGACGCTTCTCGAGGAGAAGTCGACCGACCCAGACGATCCGGAGCGGCTCGTCGGCACGGAGCGTGCGGGCGGGAACGGAGCCGATGGCACCGAGCACGGACGGCTCGATGCCGTTCGTCAGCACCGTCACGGGCGTCCGCACGCCGCGGTCGACGAGCTTCGCGGCGAAGTGCGCCGACGGCACCACGACGTGGTCGCTCGCCCGCGACTGCGCGAGCAGCACCCGCCACATCCGGCGGGCGGTCCGGGTCCTCGTGTACGGCGCATCGGCACCGACGCGGATGCCGGCGGCGCTGACCTGCCGCCCGTGCAGCCACGCTTGAGCAGGACGGTCGAATAAAAAAAAAAAAAAAAAAAAAAAAAAAAAAAAAAAAAAAAAAAAAAAAAAAAAAAAAAAAAAAAAAAAAAAAAAAGTCACGGACGGGAGTGGCAGCACGTTCCGCGTGTAGACGTCGATCCGTCCGTGCATGGTGTGCACGACGGGGATGCCGAGGTCCTGCGCCGCCCGCACGGCGCCGAGCGCGGCGAACATCTCGGAGTGCGTGTGCACGACGTCGATCCGTCGCTCGGTGAACTCGCGACGCAGCGCGCTCCGGAGGCGGGCCGGCGACCAGGCGAACGGGTATCCGTCCGGGCGGAAGACGGGTGACACCGGCAGCCCGACGACGTCCGGGTCCGGGGACGCCGCGGCGAGCGGGCAGAACACGACCACGTCGTGCCCGGCCGAACGGAGACTCTCGGCGAGGGCACGGACCGCGGTCTGCACGCCCCCGAGCGTCGGCAGGTAGTAGTCGGTGACGAGGGCGATCCGCACGGAGCCGAGCCTAGGGGGAGCGGCCCCTAGGATCGGGGGAATGGGGGAGAGTGCGCTCGTCACGGGTGCCAGCGGGTTCCTCGGCGGCCACGTCGTCCGGGACCTCCGGGCGCACGGCTACGCGGTGACGGCGGCTGGCCGTCGAGGCCGAGGCGCTGCCCGAGGGGGCCGACCTTCGTCGGGGACCTCGACGACCTGGCGCGCGCCGACGTCCCCGCCGACGTCGTCGTGCACTGCGCTGCGCTGTCGTCGCCGTGGGGGGCGCTGGTCGGAGTTCGAGCGCGCCAACGTCACCGGGACCGCTCGGGTGCTGGAGTACGCGCGTCGCGTCGGCGCCCGGCGTCTCGTGCACGTCTCGTCACCGGGCATCTACGCCGCGCCGCGCGACCGTCTGGCGATCCAGGGAGCCCGAGGTCGACCCGAGCCGGCCGATGAACCACTACATCCGGTCGAAGCTGCACGCCGAAGCACTGTTGCGCGCTGCGGGTCCGGACGGTCCTGAGGTCGTCGTCCTCCGCCTCGCGCGGCATCATCGGCGCCGGGGACCCCGGCCTGGTGCCCCGACTGCTCCGCGTGCACGAGCGCGTCGGCGTGCCGCTCATGCACGGCGGTCGCGGGCTCGTCGACCTGACCGCCGTCGAGAACGTCGCACTGGCCGTGCGGCTCGCGGCCGAGGTCCCCGCAGCAGCCGGCACGGCGTTCAACATCACGAACGGCGATCCGCGGCCGTTCGTCGAACTGCTCGACCAGCTGTTGACCGGCCTCGGCCTGCCGATGCGGCACCGTCGGCTGCCGGCAGGGCTCGTGTACGGACTCGCGGGCGTCCTCGAGGCGGTGTGCGGGGTGCTCCCCGGCCGCCCCGAGCCGCCCGTCACGCGCTACACGGTGTCGACGATCACGCACTCGCAGACGCTCGACATCAGCCGTGCGCGCGAGGTGCTCGGGTACGAGCCGGTCGTCACGCTCGACGAGGCCCTGGCGAGCTACGCCGGAGGCGCCCGTGGGTAGCCTCCGGGCCGTCGCGTGCGGGTGGACGACGCACGGCGTGCACCAGCTCCTCCGTGGGGCGCCGCGGGAGCGACGCGTCTTCCCCGCCAACGCCTTCGTGTACGACAGCGACCACGACCACGGACCCACCAGGCGCGTCCTCTTCGACACCGGCTACGCCCCGTTCCCCTGGCGCACCGGCGTCGCCGGTTGGGCCTACCGACGACTGCTGCCGCCCCGCGTCCCTGCCGGCGCGAGCATCGGCGAGCAGCTCGACGCCTCCACTGTCACGCACGTCGTCCTCTCCCACCTGCACCCGGACCACATCGGCGGCCTCGCGGCGTTCCCGCACGCCACCGTCGTCGTGACGGAACCCGTGCGGCGGACGATGACGTCGTCGACGCTGCGTGACGGCGTGCTCGACGGGTTGCTGCCCACCGGGCTGGAGCCGCGCCTCCAGGTCGTGCCGGACTCGGCCTTCCACGAGGACGCGACCGGCCTGCACACCACCGACCTGTTCGGCGACGGCACCTACCTGCTGGTGGACCTGCCGGGCCACGCCGCCGGCCACGTCGGCGCGCTCGTCGAGGGCCGCGCCCTGCTGGCCGGCGACGCTGCGTGGGGACGCGACCTGCTCGGCGAGGAACACCGCATCCGCGCCGTCCCGCGGGCCGTCGCCCACGACCACGTCGCCCAGGCGGACACAGCACGTCGGTTGCTCGCCGCGGAACGGACCGGGGTGCGGCTGCTGTTCAGCCACGACACGCACCCGACCGACACCGACCTGCTCGCGGCGGACGACGCCACGACGAGCGACGACGCAGCGGACGACGCCGCGACCGACCGAACGACCGACCGAGGGGACCGTCATGAGGAACTGCCGGATCAGCGGCTGGGGACCTACCTGCCCGAGACGTCCGTGACGTTCGCGTCCCGCTCGGGCACCGTCACCCGCTACCGCATCCCCGACGACGTCTCGCAGCTCGACATGCTCGCCGCAGCCGCCGACCAGGCGATCCGCAGCGCGGGCATCAGCCCCGACGACGTCGACTGCGTCATCGCCGCGTGCGCCGCGGGCGTGCAACCGATCCCGTGCACGGCGGCCCTCGTGATGGAGCGGGTCGCACCCGGCGCGCGCGCCGCTGCGCTCGACGTGAACTCCACGTGCACGAGCTTCATCACCGCGGTCGACATCGCGTCCCGGTACCTCGCCGACGGGGAGTACGAACGCGTGCTGATCGTCTCCGGCGACGTCGGGTCACGGTTCCTCGACCCCGAGCAGCGGGAGTCGCACGAGCTGTTCTCGGACGCAGCGGCCGCGGTCGTCCTGACCCGTGGTGACGCCGGGCAGGGGGTGCTCGCGAGCCTGCAGCAGACGTGGCCCGAGCACGCGCACGACACCGAGCTCCGCGGTGGCCTGTCGCGCTTCCCCGCCCACGACTACGCAGACGGCGACCCGGCGGACTACCGGTTCGACATGCACGGACGGCGGGCCTTGATGGGGATGCTCCGGGTCCTCCCCGGGTTCTTCGACCGGTTCTTCGCGAAGGCGGGGCTCGGCCTCGAGGACCTCGACCTCGTCGTCCCGCACCAGGCCAGCGGGGCGCTCGGCATGCGATGCGACGGATCGGGATCCCGTCCGCCACCTATGTCGACGCGGTCGCCGAGTACGGCAACATGGTGTCGTCCTCGGTGCCGTACACGCTGGCGCGGTGCCTGGAGGACGGTCGCCTCGCCCCGGGTGACACCGTGCTGCTGTGCGGGACGGCCGCGGGCCTCACCGCGAACGCGCTGGCGCTGCGGCTCTAGTCCTGCCGTCCGCTCGTCCGGACGCTGCGGCTCTCGACGCGCCCACCGACGGCCTGGAGGCGCGGTGCGGGCCCGCCACGCGCCTCCAGGCCGTCACCGGTCGGGGCGAAGGCGCGGTCAGCGCGGGTGGCGCGGTGCCGGTGCGTGGCGCGTCGGCCGAAGAGGGCGGCGAGCAGGCGTGCGAAGCGCGGTTCGGGCACGGGCTTGGTCTCGACGGACCGGGTCGGCCCGCGGAACGCCAGGTCGTGCAGCATGTTCCGCTTCGAACCGTCCCAGTTCGCGAAGAGGTACGCGCCACCGAGGAAGGACAGGCTGCGGACCGGGGTCCGCTTCCACCGAGTCGGCCGCGACGTAGTAGCCGGCGTGCCCGGCGTGGATGTGCTGGATGACGGTGTCGACGTCGATGACGCTGGTGGTCGTCACGACGGCGGTGATGCCCGTTCGGTCACGGGCGACGTACTCGATGAGGTGTTCGGTCACGAGGGGCTCTTGTTCGCAGTTCGCGCCCGTCGTGCCGAAGGGGACGCACGACGAGGCCTGGCCGGAATCGTCGTTGCTTCCGAATCGAAGAATACGCCGTGAAAACCCCGGAGGGCGAGGAGGAACCTGAACCGATGCGCATCTCGAACACCTCCGGGGGAATCCTGTTCGTCACCGCGGTCGCCCTCGGGCTGACCGGCTGCACCGGCGGCACCACGTCGTCCGATCCGACCGTCACCCGCACCGTGACGGCGTCACCGACGTCGTCGCCCACCACCGCTCCGGCGACGGACGCGGCGACCGACCCGCCTCCGTCCCCACACCGACGCCCACCTGCGGACCGACCGACGGCACCGCGGTGGCGTCACCGGGCGATCGCGGACCTGCCGCTGCCCTCGGGGCTGCAGGATTCGCGGTGGGACCCGGCGACGGCGGACCTCGCCGGGTACGACCCCTGCGCGGCGCTGTCGTGGGCGACCGTCACGCTCGAGCGCGCCACCGGCAGCTCGCCGGTCGCGATCCTGCTCTTCCACCAGGGGCGCTACCTCGGCACGGCGACGAAGGAGCAGTACGCCTTCACGCCCGACGTGTCGCGCACCGACCCGTCGACCATCGCGGTGACCTACCACTACGCGAAGCCGGACGAGCCGCTGGCGGAGGCGAGTGGCCGCGCCGAGGCCACCTTCACGTGGAGCGACCCGGCCGGTCGGGTGCAGATGCAGGGGGACACGCCCCCGGCGGGCTGACGGTCAGCGCTCGGCGCCGGCCGGGCTGGCTGGCTGACGGTCAGCGCTCGGTGTCGGGCTGTCGGCGCAGCGTCTCGGCGGGGTACTCGCCGAAGCTCCGCAGGTAGAAGGCGGAGAAGCGTCCGAGGTGCCGGAACCCCCAGGCGACGGCGACCTCGGCGACCGTGGTCTCCCGGTGGTGCGCTGCCTCCAGTGCGAGTCGGACCCGGTCGAGCCGCATCTCGCGCAGGAACACCGTGGGCGTGGTTCCGCGGACCTGCACGAAGGCGCTCTGCACCGTGCGGACGCTGACCCCGATCGCGCTGCTGAGCGCCGGGAGCGAGACGTCCTCGTGGCAGTGCGCGGCGAGCCAGGCCTCGGCGAGCCGCATCGTGGTCGCCGCTGCGGTCGACGGGTCCGTGACCGCGCGATGACCGCCGTACGCGCGGTCGACGGCCTGGACCAGCCGCACCTGCACCGAGAACCGTCCCGTCCGGACGGGCTCGGTCGTGGCACCGGCGACTGCCTCGATGCTCGACCGGAGGGTGGGGAGGGCCGCGGGGTCCGGCTCGAGCGCACGTGCGGGGTCCGGCTCGCGGGCACGCCGGGCATCCGGGTACGTTCCGTCCCGGACCAGCCGACGGACCCGCTCGACGAAGTCGGCGTCGACGACCACCAGGCGGAGCGTGCCCGCGGGGACGTCCAGGTGGAACGACCGGTCCGAGGGCAGGAGCACGGGGACGGCGGCCCGCGCGGTCGTCGCCGTCTCGTCGACGACGACTCGCAGGCCCGGTTCCGACGTCCACGCGACGACGGTCTTGCCGGCGGTGTCGAACGCCCCACGGATCCCCGGAGACGCGACCGTCACGAGCTCGGTGCACGCGTCTCGACGGGACCGGAACCGGAAGCGGAACCGTCCCTGGTCGGGTGCTTCGAAGTCGAGCTGCGCGGCGATGCCGGCGCCGAGTAGGAACCGGCGTGCGAACTCGGCGTCGGTGCCCGCGTACTCGGTCTGGCCGCGGTCCCGGTCGCCGAGCCGTCGCGTGACGTGGGAACGGGTCCGACAACCCGACGCGGTCACGGCCGGGAGCCGGACTCGTGGTCGCGGTGCCGGCGCCCGCCGCACTGGTGCTCGAAGTACTCGTGGGCGGCCTGCAGCGTGGCCGTGTGCTGCCGGTGGTGCAGCGCTGCCATGAGCGTGCACGCGAAGCCGTCGACGGTGCGCTCGACGAAGCCGAGCAGCATCTCCGGGTCGCCCCAGGCCGCCGTGGCGTCCACGACCCGCCAGCAGGTCGAGTCGACGGGTTGGACCCGGATGTCCGCGGGGTCCGTCGCGGAGAGCGCCCGGATGCGGTCGGTGTGCACGACCTGCTGCCAGCTGCGCTCGACGGCGATCGGTGCATGGTCCGTTCGTTGGTGCCCCATCGTGCCTCCAAACCGAGGGTGCGACGCTCCCTGTGCGCCGCACGCGACGCTTTCAGTATCGGTGGGTCGTTTTCCGTCCCGAAAGGGGTTGACATCGATCCGCGTCTGCCGCATGAGGACCCGTCAGGTCGTCGGTGCTTAGGCTGTGGGGATGACCACCGAGCGCGACGGAGAGCACCGACTTCCGCGCGCCGTACGGGACGCCGTGCGCATCCTCCGGGAACGCGCGCGCACCCACGTGTCGATCACCGACGTCGCCACCGCCGTCGGGCTGTCGCCGCGGAGCCTGCCAGAAGGCGTTCCGGACCGAGTTCGGGCAGACCCCGGGTGAGTACCTGCGGGTCGATCCGGCTCGACGGGGTCCGGCGTGAGCTGCAGGCCATGGCCGCTGCCCCCGACCGCGAACGGATCGCCGACATCGCCCGGCGGTGGCATTTCAGCAACGCCGGTCGGATGGCCGCTGCCTACCGTGCCGCCTACGGGGTCCCGCCCTCGGATGCGCTGCGGTTCTTCGAGCCCGACGAACCGGGCGGGGACACGGCGCCGCGTCGACGGTTCCGCCTCGTGCTGGACTGCGAGGTCGACGTCGACGACCTGCAGGCCGCGATCGACAGTGCGCGCGACGGGGGCGACGGGACTGCGTGGCAGGGGTACCGACCCGATGGCGGACCCGAGAGCGTCGTGGCCTTCGTGCTCGGCAACGCCGTCCGCGCGGCAGCCGGCCGGACGGACGGGGTCCAGCTGCTCGCACTCGACCCGATGGTCCGCGTGCCGGACGCACTCGGGGACTACGCGGCCGCAGAGCTGCCGGCCTGGCGACCGAGCCCGCCGGCGGTTCCGCACCAGCGACGCGAGCAGGGGGACCGGACGAGTCCGGAGGGCACCCCGGAGTAGGATCAGACCCCACCAGGGAGGGCGCGCATGAGTGACGCATTCGAGCGTGCGTACCGCGCGCTCGTGTCCACCGACGTCCCGGACGGCGACCTCAGCCGCCCGTTCGTCGACGTGCTCCCGGTCGGCGGCGTCTCCGTCTCGGCCTTCGGGGTCCTGGGTGCGAGCGAGACCATCTCGGCCAGCGACGACGTGGCCTTCCGGATCGACGAGATCCAGTTCGACCTGACCGAGGGGCCGTGCTGGACGGCGCTCCGGAACGAGGCCCCCGTGCTCGAGGAGGACGTCGTCGGTCGGCCGAACGAGTCCTGGCCGGCCTTCAACGACGCCGTCCGTGACGAACCGGTCCGGGCCGTCTTCGCGTTCCCGATCGTCTTCGGTCCGTTCCCGCTCGGCGCGGTCGACGTCTACGCCCCGCGCCCCACCTCCCTCGCGCCCGACCAGGTGCAGCACGAAGCCTCGCTCGCCACCGCGGTCGGCCGCCGTGTCCTCCGCCGGGCGCTCCGCGCCATCGACGACGAGGTGCCCGAGGACCGCAGCCCCTTCTCACGTCGCGTCGTGCACCAGGCGACCGGTGTCGTGCTCGCGCAGCTCGACATCAGCCCGGACGACGCCTACCTGCTGATCCAGGGCCACGCCTTCGCGCGACGGACGTCGATGCGGCAGGTGGCGGAAGAGGTCCTCGAGGGAGCGGTCCGGTTCGAGAAGCACGGCGGTCTGATCGAGGAGGCCCGATGACGACGGACGAACGCGAGATGCGGGTCGTGGAGGCCTTCGCGACCCTCGCCGACACCCTGGTCGACGGGTACGACGTGGTCGAGCTCCTGCAGACGCTCGTCGAGACCTGCACCGAGGTCCTGTCGGTCGACGCCGCCGGTATCATGCTCGCCAACGACGACCAGGAGCTCGAGGTCGTCGCGTCGACGTCCGAGGCGAGGCCGGCTCATCGAGGTGCTCCAGCTCGACGCCGAAGCCGGGCCCTGCATGACCTCGTTCGCCACCGGACGATCGGTCGCCTGTCCGGACATCGCGGACGCCCCGCCGGAGTGGGACGCCTTCCGCACGGGGGCCCTCGCCCTCGGCATGCGCTCGGTGCACGCGGTGCCGCTCCGGCTGCGCACGACGGTGATCGGCACGCTCAACCTGTTCGGGACGGTCGCCGGCAGCCTCGCCGATGCGCACCTCCGGATCGCCCGGGCGCTCGCCGACGTCGCGACGATCGGCATCCTGCACGAGCGCACCCTGCGCGAGCAGGAGATCGTCCGCTCGCAGCTGCAGCGCACGATCGGCTCGCGCGAGGTCATCGAGCAGGCCAAGGGGGTCGTGTCGCACCTGCGGGGCGTCTCCATCGAGGACGCCTTCGGCGTGATCCGCGGCTACGCCGTGCACCACCACGTGCCGTTGTCCGAGGTCGCACGCGCGATCGTGGAACGCCGTCTGGCGCTCTGAGCGGTGCCCCTGTCCCGACCGGCGATCGCCGCCGCCCTGCCCGGCATCGCGTTGGCGGTCGCCATCGGTCTCGTCGCGACGGTGGTCGGCCGCGTCGTCCCCGTCGTCGGCGGTCCGGTGCCCGCGGTGGTCCTCGGTGCCGTGGTCGGTTGGCTGGTACGACGACCGAGCGCGCGGGCGAGGCGGTGGTGCCGGGCGACCTCGGCCCGCTGCAGCCCGGCGTCAAGTTCTCATCGAGTCGCGTCCTGCAGTTCGCCGTCGTCCTGCTCGGCGCCCAACTCTCCATCGCCGAGGTCCTCCGCATCGGCGGCGAGACCCTGCCCGTCATGCTCTCCACGCTCGTCGTCTGCCTCGTCGCGGCGTGGGGGATCGGCCGGCTGCTCCGGGTGTCCGGCGCGCTCCGCACGCTCATCGGGGTCGGGACCGGCATCTGTGGTGCCTCGGCGATCGCGGCGGTCACCCCCGTGATCGGCGCGGTGAGCGCGGACGTCGCCTACGCGATGTCGACGATCTTCCTCTGCAACATCGCCGCGGTGTTCGTCTTCCCGCTGGTCGGGCACGCCCTCGGACTGAGCCAGCACGCGTTCGGCGTCTTCGCGGGGACGGCCGTGAACGACACGTCGTCGGTCGTCGCGACCGCCACCGTCTACGGTCGCCAGGCGACCGACACCGCGGTCGTCGTGAAGCTGGTCCGGACGCTCATGATCATCCCGATCGTGGTCGGGCTGGCCGGCCTGGAGGCGCGACGCACCGCCCGCACGCAGCTCGCCCCCGACAGCGGCTCGCGTCCAGGGCTCCGCGTGTTCCGGCTGGTGCCGTGGTTCCTCATCGGGTTCCTCGTGGTGGTGCTGCTCCGCACCCTCGGCGTCCTGCCGGCCGCGGCGGCCCCGGAGTTCTCGACGGCGGCGACGTTCCTCATCACCGTGGCGCTCGCCGCGATCGGGGTGTCGACGGACTTCGGTGCGCTGCGGCAGGCCGGGTTCCGCCCGATGCTGCTCGGCATCGCGCTGTGGGTCCTGGTGGCGGGCACGAGCCTCGGCGCCCAGGCGGCGTTCGGGCTGCTCTGAGTCCGACCCGGTGCTGGAGCCTTGTGGCACGGATGCATATCGTTTATCGTTGCCATCGACATTCGATGGTATCGATGAACGACAGGGAATGAACCGATGAGCACGCCCGTCTACGACCCGCCCCGCGGGAAGAACTCGTACCTCGCGTACGTCACCGCGTGCGGCATCGGCATCGTGTTCGTGGTGTGGCGGTACGTCGCCGACCTCGTGGCCTCGATCGGCCGGGGCGTCGTGACCGTCCCGATCCGCACGTCCACCACCACCGACGTGCTCCAGCCGCCCGGCGGGGCCACCGTGCGGTCCGACCAGTTCGCCCTGCAAGGTCCGGACGGCGGACTTCCCCGGCGCGGCCCTCGGCTACATCCGCGTCGGCGACGCGATCGAGGTCGTCGCCGTCACCGCCCTCATCGCACTCGTCGGCGCGGTCGCGTGGCGCATCAGCCGCGGTGGGCTCTTCGACCGAGCGACGCCGAGGATCCTCGACTGGGTCGTCGCGCTGACGCTCACCGCCGGGATCCTCCCCGACTTCGTCCGGCGGATGGGCTGGAACTGGGTCGTGTCGGCGCTCGGTTGGGACGGGCACCTGCCGGTGCCGCTCATCGAGCCGCAGTACGTGCCCGTCTACCTCGGTGTCCTCGTCGTCACCTGCTTCCGGTTCGCGCTCACCGCGTCGCAGCGGATGGTCCGCGACCAGGCCGGGCTGGTCTGATGCCGCCGGAGGACGACGGCCACGCGGTCGTGTGCCATCTCGACGACCTGCTCGCCGCACGGGGGATGACGCTGACCGAGCTCGCCGACCGGGTCGGGGTGACGGTCGTGAACCTCTCCGTGCTGAAGAACAACCGCGCTCGGGCGATCCGGTTCTCCACGCTCACCCGGTTGTGCGAGGTGCTGGACTGCCAGCCGGGCGACGTCTTCTCCGTGCGCACGCGCTGACGGACCGCCAGGCCCGGATCACGTGAGCAGACCTGCTCACGTGATCCGGGCCTCCCGTCCGGATCGCGCTGTCAGCCGCGCAGCGCCTCCGTCAGCTTCACCCGGCTGCCGGTGCGCAGGAGCGCGTTCTCGTAGATCCGCGCGCCGACCACCACCACGAGCACGACCGAGACGGCGACGATGACCAGGGACAGGATCGGCTCCCACCACTCCGCGGTCCCGAGGAAGATCCGCATCGGCATGCCGATCGGCGCACTGAACGGCACGTACGACATCACACCGAGGATCGTCGGGTTGTTGTACGCGACGATGATGAGGATGTACGGGATCATCACCAGCATCATCACCGGGGTGGTCACGCTGCCGACGTCCTCCTGGCGCGACACCAGCACGGCGGCCGCGGCGAACAGCGAGGCGATGAGCACGAACCCGATCGCGAAGAAGCCGACGAACCAGAGCATGCTCGGGCCGAGCACCGTGAACATGTTGTCCTGCCCGGTCACCGCCAACGTCACCGCTGCCGCGATCGCCACCGCGACGATCTGGGCGAACGCCATCACGCTGTTGCCGAGGACCTTGCCGGCCAGGAGCGCTCGTGCCGGGATCGCCGCCATCAGGATCTCCACGACGCGGGTGGACTTCTCCTCGACGACGCTCTGCGCGATGGACTGGCCGAACGTCACCGCGGACGCGAAGTAGACCACGCCGAACGCCAGCGCGACGATGTAGATGAGGCCGCCCGGGATCGCGTTCGGGTCGAGCAGTTCGATCCGGGGGGTGACGCTGAGCGCCTGCACCACGTCGGCCGGGGCGTCGTCGAGGCCGATGACCTTGTACCCGAGCGGGTCGTCGGAGGGCAGGACCGCCGCGTCGACGTCGCCGCGCTCGACGAGTCGCTCCGCGGCGGCGGCGGTCGGTGCCGCGGTCACGTCGAGGCCCTTGCTCGTCGGCAGGTCGACGCCGTCGACGACGGCGACCGGGGTGGTGTCACCGGCGGTGGCCTTGCTGACGATGCCGCCGACGACGATCGAGGCGACGACCATCAGGACCAGGATGAGGGCGGACACGATGAAGGCCTTGCTGCGGACGCGGGCCTGGATCTCGCGGGCGGACACGAGCCGCACCGCCTGCACGAACGACGCGTTCATCGGACGACCTCCCGGAAGACCTCGCTGAGCCGCGGAACCCGCGGTGTGAACGACCCGACCGTGCCGTGCTGGACGGCACGCTGCAGGACCCGCTGGGCCGTGGTGTCGTCGGCCTCGAACAGGGCGTAGCCGCCGTCGAACTCGCGGACGGTGACGCCCGGTTCGTCCCGGAGCCAGGCGACGTCGCCGTCGACGAGGAGCTCCCACGCCGCGGGACCGGCCTGCTTCCGCAGCTCGTCCTGCGGGCCGGCCGCTCGGATGGTGCCGTCGGCGATCACCACGACGTCGTCGCAGAGCCGCTCGACGACGTCCAGCTGGTGACTCGAGAAGAGCACGGGGGCGCCGCCGGCCGCGGCCTCGCGGAGGACGCTCAGCACGACGTCGACGGCCATCGGGTCGAGTCCGGAGAACGGCTCGTCGAGCACGAGGACCTCGGGGTCATGGGCGAGCGCCGCAGCGACCTGCACGCGCTGCTGGTTCCCGAGGGAGAGCTTCTCGACCGCGTCCTCGGCGTGCGGCGCGAGGCCGAGCCGGTCGAGCAGGTCGGTGGTGCGGCTCGTGGCCGTGCGCTTGTCGACGCCGTGCAGCCGGGCGAAGTACGTGATCTGCTCGGCGACGGGCATCTTCGGGTACAGCCCACGCTCCTCGGGCATGTAGCCGAAGCGGCGCCGGTCGGCCGGACCGATCCGGGTGCCGTCGATCGACACCGTGCCGGAGTCGGCCTGCAGCACGCCGAGCAGGATCCGCATCGTCGTGGTCTTGCCGGCGCCGTTGCCGCCGACGAAGCCCGTGAGCCGGCCTCGACCGACCGTGAACGTGACGTCGTCGAGCACACGGCGGTTCCCGTACTGCTTCGTCACCCCTTCGATGGTGAGCATGTCGTTCCCTTCCCCGGCGGGTGGTCCGCCTGCCGTCGACGCTACGGGGAGGGTTGGGGCGGGCACCTCCTGCTGGGGGCGGGGATCGGCCCTCCGCCGAGCGGCGGAGGGTGTGGGCGTGGGCGGCGTTGCACCCCCGCACGGACATCGCGCCCCGGGGTGGCGGGGCGCGATGTTCGCGCGGGGGTGCGATCGCGGCGCGCGGCGCCGTGCGGCGGAGGGCGTGGGCGTGGCCGGCGTGGCCGGCGTGGCACCCCCGCACGGACATCGCGCCCCGGGGTGGCGGGGCGCGATGTTCGCGCGCGGGCGCGATCGGACAGCACGGCGCGCGGGTGCGATCGGACAGCGCGGCGCGGCGGCGCCGGACGGCACGGCGCCGGACGGCAGGTCAGCCGGCGACGCCGTGCTCGAACGCCCAGACGACGGCCTGGATGCGGTCGCGCAACCCGAGCTTCTGCAGCGTGTTCGAGACGTGGGTCTTCACCGTGGCCTCCCCGACGTAGAGCTCGCGCGCGATCTCGGCGTTGCTGAACCCCCGGGCGAGCAGCCGGAGCACCTCCGACTCGCGCTCGGTCAGCCCGGCGGCGACGAGCGCAGCGGCCCCGTCCGTGGCAGCGGTGGGCGCCGGAGGCGCGGTGGCCGACGCGGTCGCGCGGCTGATCACCCGCCGCGTGACGTCCGGCGCGAGCAGGGCATCCCCCGCGGCGACGGTGCGGACCGCGTCGATCAGCCGTTCGGGGGAGGCGTTCTTCAGCAGGAACCCGCTCGCCCCCGCCTCGAGCGCCTGGAACAGGGCATCGTCGTGGTCGAACGTCGTCAGGATGAGCACCGCCGGCGGATCCGCCAGCGCGGTGATGCGCCGGGCCGCCTCGAGGCCGTCCACGTTCGGCATCTGCACGTCGAGGCACACCACGTCGGGCCGCTGCGCCAGGACGGTGTCGACCGCTTCGGCGCCGTCGCGGGCCTCGCCGACGACGCGGAAGCCGGGCTCCGACTCGAGGATCACCCGGAAGCCGGCGCGGACGAGGTCCTGGTCGTCCGCCAGCACGATGGTCAGGTCGTCGGTAGCCATGCCCGCACCAGGTAGCCTCCCCGGGCGCGCGGCCCGATCTCGATCCGTCCGCCCACCGCGGCGACGCGTTCGCGCATGCCCACGTGCCCGAGCCCGCTGCCCGTCGTGTTGCGCGCCGCCCGCTCACCGTGGCCGTCGTCGGTGACCTCGACCTCGACCACCGTCGTCGAGGTAGCGGACACGCACGTCGGCACGGGCGTCCGGACCGGCGTGCTTGAGCACGTTCGTCACGGCTTCCTGCGCGATCCGGAACGCGACCGCCGACACCGTCGGGGGGACGTCGCGGGTGTCGCCGACGACGACGTACTCGGTCGGGTGGCCCGCGGTCCGCGCGGAATCGGCGAGCTCGCCGATCCGACCGAGTCCCTCGGTGCTCGGAGCGCCGTGGTCGCCGAGCGCGTCGTCGGACGCCCGGAGCGTGCCGAGCATCCGTCGGAGCTCCTCGACGGCGGTGCGGGCGCTCTTCTCGACGACGCCGAGCGAGGCGGTCGCCTGCGCCGGGTCGCGGTCGATCACGCGGCGCGCGGCACCGGCCTGCACGCCCATCAGGGACACGTGGTGGGCGACCACGTCGTGCAGCTCACGAGCGATCCGGACACGTTCGATCGTCACCGCCTGGGCGGCACTCCGCTCGCGCTCGGCGGCGAGCTCCGCGGTGCGCTCGTCGAGCTGGTGCTTCGCCACCGCGGACGCCCACGCCCGGTTGCCCGCGTACCAGGCAGCACCGAAGTAGACGACGTTGATCACGATGTTGATCAGCGAGTACCGCGATGGCGGGCGGGATGAGCGAGTCGCCGTCGTTCGGCAGCGCGTTCGGGATCGCCCACCCGAACGAGATCGCGATGAACAGCCACGCGAACATCCCGCCGATGACGACCCAGCGGACGGCCTCGGCCCGGACACGGTCGGCGCACCACGCCCCGACCGAGTACAGCGCGATGAAGAGGGTGAAGTTGACGACGAAGAGCTCGGGCACCCGCAGGAGCTGCGACGATGCGAAGGCCAGCGCGGAGACGATCGCGGCCGACATCGGGAAGCGACGTCGGTACGCGATCGGGACGGCGTTCGCGATGATCACGAGCGCGGACACCCACCATGCCGCCTGGTCCTCGCCGTAGACCCCGGCGGACCCGTGCAGCACCGTGGTGATCGTCAGCGCGCCACCGAGCACCAGGGCGAGGACCGCGTCCTGCCGGAGCTCGTGCCGCCCCACCGGCAGCCGTGACCACTCCGCTGTCGTCCCCATGCCGACAACGCTGGCGGGTGCGCGCCCCGGCCTGGAGGCGCGGCTCGCGTGACCGACGTCGGTCACGCGAGCCGCGCCTCCAGGCCACGGCCGTCGGCGGTCCGCAGACCGCGCCAGTCAGGCGTCGGCGTCCGCCGGCGTCGCCGTGCGCACCCGCTGCGGCAGCCCTGCGACCGCGGCACGCCAGGCCCACGCCGCCCCGGCGAAGACCAGTGCCGTGACGGCCCACAGCACCCAGGGCACGTCGGTGTCGAGCAGTCCGAGCGTCAGCGGGAAGAGCGCCATCCCCACCGAGCTCGCCGTCTGGAACACGCCGATCGCACGCCCGCGGATCCGGGGGTGCGGCGCCTCGGCCATCACGGCGTTGGCGGCGGGGAGCGCGACCATGTCCGCCACCGCGAGCACCACCGCGACGAGCACGACGAACGACCAGGCCGCGGTGCCCTTGAGCGGCAGGAGCACGATGAGCGGCACCGCCGTCAGCCCGGTCAGTGCTGCGCCGACCGCCACCAGGACACCACGGTCGAGACCGGCCACCCACCGGGTGACCGAGGTCTGCAGGCAGGCGGCCAGCCTGGTCGCGACGGCGAACTGCACCGGGGCGACCGCGGCCGGCATGTGCCACCGCTCGACGAACAGGACGCTCAGGGCGACGTTCGGCAGGACCATCGCCGGGCCGATCAGGAGCTGCCCGAGCGTGATGAGCCGCATCGACCGATCGGCGGCGAACTCGCGGAGCGACCCCGTCCGGACGTCCTCGAGGTCGCGCGCCGCCGGCTCCACGGCGCGGGCACCGCCGGTGCGCTGCGTCGCGAACACGATCGCGGCGGCGACGCTCGTCACGACGTTCGCGAGGACGAGCCAGCGCAGGCCCTCGTGTCCGCCGCCGGCCAGGGTGATCGCGGCCACCACCGCGCCGGCGCCGAGGGCGGCGGCCTTGGTCGCCTCGAGGAAGGCGAACCACCGCTCGAACGGGCGACCGTCGGAGAGGTCGTGCACGTACGCCGTCCACGACGTCCAGTAGAGGCGCTCCGACGCGTTCGCCAGGAAGATCGCCGCGAAGACCACGATCGGGTCGTGCGCGACGAGGTACAGGGCGAAGCCGGCGGCGGACAGCAGGTTGTTCGTGATCATCGACGCCCGCGCGCCGAACCGGTCGGTGAGCACGCCGCCGAGGAGTCCCACGGGCAGCGCGAGCAGGGACGCGACCGTCGACAGCAGTCCGATCACGGCGAGGGAGAGGTCGGTCGTCAGGGTGAAGTAGACGATCGTCAGCGGCAGCGTGAGGCCGGCGCCGATCGTGTCGACGAGGACCGCGAAGGTGACGAAGCGGTGCTCGGCGAGCGTGGAGAACGAGGCCCGGAAGCGGGCGCGGATGGAGAACACGGGGAGTCCCTCGGAGTCGTCGCGCGGCGTCGGTGCCGCGCGGGCGTACTGGAAGCGCACGGACCGCGTGGTCCGTGTGGAGGGGGAGCCGGCTCAGGTGCCGGCTCAGCGCTTCGTTGCCATGACTCCGCTGTCGTGTCCGAGGTGTTCGGAAAGGTCTCCCGGTGACCGTAGCGCAGGAGTAGCCTCCCGCCAACCGAGCAGGGGAGACACCATGCAGTTCCTCGTCAACGTCATCGACGACGGGCAGGCCGAGGCCACCGGCCGGACCGAGTCCGGCACCCAGACCGAGATGGACGCGGTCGACGCCTTCAACACGAGACTCGGCGACGCGATCGTGTTCGCCGCCGGGGTCTCCGCGCCCGCCGACGCGACCGTGGTCGACGCCCGCTCCGGCACGACCAGCACCACCCCCGGGCCGGTCGTCGCCGCTGATCGCTTCGTCGCCGGGTTCTGGGTCATGGACCTGCCGGATGCCGAGACCGCGCTCCGTGTGGCGGGTGAGGCGTCGGCGGCGTGCAACCGGACGATCGAGCTGCGTCCGCTCCTCTGATCCGCAGCCCGAGTGCCGCGCACGCCGCGGTGACGAGTGCGGCGACCGCGAACACGACGGGGGCGCCGGACGAGCCGAGCAGCGCTCCGGCCGCGGCGGCTCCACCGGCCTGCCCGAGGACGAGTGCCACGAAGAGCACCGACGTGCCGGCCGACGCCCGGTCCGGATCGATCTCGGTCGTCCACGCGATCAGGGACCCGGTCGCCGCGGTGTAGCCCCAACCGAACACCGCGCAGGCCACGAGCGCGAGCGCCGTCGACTGCGGCGCGGTCCCGAGTGCGAGGACGGCGAGTGCCACCGCTGCCGTCGTGACGGCCCACTGCCCCCGCGCACGCAGCCGACTGGTCCACGGCGCCGTCACCACCACGGCCGCGCCGCCGAGACCGAGCGCGATCCACGCGGACACCGAGACGACGACCGGGGCACCGGCGTCGACGAGCAGCGAGCGCCCGTAGGTCCACACCACCGCCGACCCGGCCCCGAAGAGCAGCGCGAGCGCCAGCACGGCGCCGTGCCGACGCCACCACGCGGTGTCCGGCACGGGGGTCCGGGTCGTGTGGCCGGGCCGGCCGCCCCGCGTCGACACGAGCAGCACGCCCCCGACCACCAGGGCGAACACGCCCGAGCAGGCCCACGCCGTCCGCCAGTCGGGCAGGAGCACCAGCGCGAGGACGCCGGCGCCGACGAGCCCCGGACCCGTGCCCGAGTTCACCACCGCCTGGGCGCGGCCCTGTGCGGCAGCGGGGAGCCGCGCGGCGACGAGCTGCACCAGGGCGGGCGACGCGAGTCCGGCTCCGCCCGAGGCCACGACGGACGCGACACCGAACGGCACCGGTCCGGCCGCGGCTGCCATGCCGAGCGCGCCCCCGCCCGCGACGACGGCCGCCACGGCGACGAGGACGCGGGGGACCCGCGCGGCCAGGACGAAGCCGGCGAGCGCGGCCAGGCAGTACACCGCCGAGGCGCCGGACGAGATCCAGCCGGCGGCGTCCGAGCGCAGGGCGAGGTCGCGCTGCACGTCGGGCAGGAAGAGGCCGTAGGCGAGCCGCACGAGCCCGTACGTCGCCGCGATGAGGCCGAGCCCGGACGCGAGCAGGACCCGCTGTCGTGACGAAAACGATCGTTTCACTTTTGAGAGCCTAGGGTGCTTCCATGGCGATGCGTCCAGGAACCGAGCAGAAGCTCCTCGACGCCGCCGAGGAGCTCTTCTTCACGCAGGGCATCGCCGCGACGCCGATCGACGCGGTGCTCGAGCGCGCCGGGATCTCCAGCGCCACGCTCTACCGCGGGTACGCCAGCAAGGAAGCCCTGGTCGCCGCCGCACTCCGGCGACGGCACGACGACTGGGTGGCGACGTGGGAGCGCGTCGCCGAAGGGGCCAAGGACGACCGGAGCCGGTTGCTGTCGGTCTTCGACGCGCTGGACGCCTACCGGTCCACTCCCGCCGGGTCGCGGTGGTGCGCGTTCCTCGGCACCGCCGCCGAGTACGCCGACGCTCCCGGTGACGTCCGAGCCGTGCTCGACCTCGAGACGGGCACACTGCGCG
The DNA here is from genome assembly GCF_979253735.1 of Curtobacterium sp. AC273. NCBI lineage: Bacteria > Bacillati > Actinomycetota > Actinomycetes > Micrococcales > Microbacteriaceae > Curtobacterium > Curtobacterium sp. AC273. The sequence continues at coordinate 20,696 of NZ_CEEDDU010000005.1, forward strand.
GCCGGCTCCTCGGTCTCGCGGGCCCCGTGGTCGGCGACGCCGCGGCGCTCGCCGACCAGCTGGTGCTCGTCGTGTCGGGGTACCTCGCGATGCGCCTGCGCGATCCCGCGCTCGGCACCGAGACCGCCCGCACGGTCGCTGCGGCGCTCGTCGACACGGCGACCGCCGAGGTCAGCGGTGCACCAGCGGCGCGACCTGCTCGGCCAGCAGCCCGAGACCGATGAGCACCATGAGCACGCCGGACACCTTCGTCACCACCACGCTCGCCCGCGGTCGCGACCCGAGGATCCGCCGCGCCGCCAGCGCGACGAGCAGGTAGACCACGGCGCAGTCGAGCAGGTGCAGGCTGCCGAGCACCCCCATCTGCACCGGGGCCGGCCAGCCGTGCGGTGACACGAACTGCGGCAGGAGCGCCAGCAGCAGCAGGACCCCCTTCGGGTTGATGCCGCTCACGCCGGCACCGCGGAGGAATCGGGTCCGCGCGCTCGTCCCCACCGGACGGTCACTGGCCGCGACGACCGCGCCGGCGCGGGCCAGCAACGTGCTGGCGCCGAGGTACAGCAGGTACGCCGCTCCGGCCAGGGTCAGGACCGCCAGTGCCGCCGGGTACTCCGTCACGAGCGCACCGATGCCGAGCGCGACGACGATCACGACGACCACGTAGCCGCTCACCATGCCGAGGATCGACGGCACCACGGACCGCGGTTGCAGTCCGGCCGCGATGGCGTACGCCCAGTCCGCGCCGGGCGTCAGGGCGAGCAGGAGCGCCACCGTCCAGAACTGGAGCATCAGGGTCAGGTCCACGATCCGAGACGCTACGGCGGATCCGGTGGGATGTGCTCCGATCCTCCCGCGCGACACCCGGTTCGTCTGCGATGATTCCCGGCATGGACGCACTCGACCGGGAGATCCTCTCACTGCTGCAGCACGACGGCCGGATGAGCGCCACCGATCTGGCATCCGAGGTCGGTCTCAGCCTCTCCAGCTGCCACCGCCGCCTGAAGGCGCTCGAGCAGTCCGGCGCGATCGAGCGCTACCGTGCCGTGGTCGCACCCGAGGCGGTCGGGCTGCACTTCGAGGCGATCGTGTTCGTCACGCTCGGCCGGACCGACCTCGAGACCATCGCCGGCTTCGAGGAGCGGGTCCGGTCGATGCCGAACGTGGTCGAGGCGCAGCGGCTCTTCGGCGACCCGGACTACCTCCTGCGTGTCCTCACACGAGACCTCGCCGCGTACCAGGTGTTCTACGACACCGAACTCGGTACCTTGCCCGGTGTGCAGCGAATCTCCTCGACACTCGTGATGAAGCGCGTGACCTCCGACGGCACCGTCCCGCTCGGATGAGCGGCTCGCGCGCGGCACGGGTCACCCGCAGGTCGCTCCTCGCCGCCGGCGTCGCGGTCCTCGGCGCCGCAGCGGTCGGCGAGGCGGTGAACCTGCGCCTGCTGCCCGGTCGGTCGACGATGTTCCGCGCGCTCGGCCTCGACGGTCCGGCGGGGACCATCCCCGACGCCACGCCGGTCCCCTCGACCTCGGGCTCGTTCGTCTCCGCCGCGCGGGCGGGACGCACGGTCGGTTGGACCGTCGCGGCCCCGCACACGGACGCGCCCCTGCCGATCGCGGTCGCCCTGCACGGGTACGGCAGCGGTCACGGCGACTTCTTCGGCACCCACCTCGGGTACGACCGCTTCCTCGCCGCGCACGTCGCCGCCGGGGTGCGCCGTTCGCGATCGCCGCGGTCGACGGCGGCAACCGGTACTGGCACCGACGGGCGGACGGCGACGACCCCGCGACGATGGTCGTCGACGAGTTCCTCCCGCTCCTCGCCCGCCGGGGCTTCGACACCACGCGCCTGGCGTTCGTCGGCAACTCGATGGGCGGGTACGGCGCCCTGCACCTCGGGGGCGTGCTCGGCTCGGCGCACGTGCGGGCGGTGTCCGCAATCAGTCCCGCGCTCTGGACGTCGGCGGGCGACACGGCACGTGGGGCCTTCGACGACGCGGCCGACTTCCGTGCGAACACCGTGCTCGGCCGGCAGCACGCGCTCGACGGCGTCGCGGTCCGGGTGGACTGCGGCACGGGCGACGGCTTCGAGCCGGCGGTCCGGACCTACGTGGACGGCTTCACCCGGCGCCCGTCCGGCGGGTTCGAGCCCGGAGGGCACACGCACGCGTACTGGCGCCGCATGGCCCCGCAGCAACTCGCGTTCCTGGCGCACCACCTGCACGCCTGACCGGCGAGCGTCGGGGCTGCGTCAGGCGCGCCCGCGGTTGCGCCGGCGGATCTCCTTCGGGGCGCGTCCGGCCATGAACGAGCGAGCCGGGTCGACCAGGAACCCCTGCCGGAGCGCCTCGCGTCCGACGAGCATCCGGAAGCCCATCTGGTCGCGGTTGCTCAGCGTGACCTCGGCCTGGAACACCCGCCCGGCGAGGGCGATCTCGGTCAGCACGACGATCCGCTCCTGGGTGTGGCCCGTCGAACTCCGCACGATGCGGCGGTCGTGCACGTCGCACTCGATCGTGGAGGCGTCGGCATCGGTGTCCTGCCACGGGTGCACCGAGAACCGCACCCGGTCGCCGGGGAGCTCCTCGAGGTCGAACGCGTGCAGCGCCGAACTCCGGGCTCCGGTGTCGAGCTTGACCTTGATCCACGGGATCCCGAGGTCGGGCAGTCCCGCCCACTCCCGCCACCCGGCGACGACGAGCCCGCTGTCGGAGGACTTCGGAGCGCGGGCCATGTGCCCATCCTGTCGCATGCTTGGATGGAGCGTCGTCGCCCCTCGTCCCCCACACCCCGCGGAGCCGCACCGATGAAACTCGCCATCCTGTCGCGTGCCCCGCACGCGCTACTCGACCGAGCGGCTCCGGGCCGCTGCGATCGACCGGGGGCACGAGGTGAAGGTGCTCAACACCCTGCGGTTCGCGATCGACCTGTCCGGCGAGGACCCCGACCTGCTCTACCGCGGCAAGCTCCTCAGCGACTACGACGCCGTCCTGCCCCGCATCGGCAACTCGATCACCTACTACGGCACCGCCGTGGTGCGGCAGTTCGAGCAGATGGACGTCTACACGCCGAACACGGCGAACGGCATCACGAACTCGCGCGACAAGCTCCGGGCGAACCAGATCCTGTCGCGGCACGACATCGGCATGCCGGCGACGACCTTCGTGGCCGGCCGCAACGACGTGCGCGGGGCGATCGAACGGGTCGGTGGCGCGCCCGTCGTCATCAAGCTCCTCGAGGGCACGCAGGGCATCGGTGTGATCCTGGCACCCGAGGCGAAGGTGGCCGAGTCGATCGTCGAGACGCTGCACTCCACCAAGCAGAACGTCCTGATCCAGCGGTTCATCGCCGAGAGCCGCGGTCGTGACATCCGGGCCCTCGTCGTCGGTGACCGGGTCGTGGCGGCGATGCGCCGGACCGCGTCGGGTGACGAGTTCCGCTCGAACGTGCACCGCGGCGGCACCGTCGAGAAGGTCACGCTCTCGCCCGAGTACGAGGCGGTGGCCGTGCGCTCGGCGCAGATCATGGGCCTCAAGGTCGCCGGCGTCGACATGCTCGAGGGCAACGACGGGCCGCTCGTGATGGAGGTCAACTCCTCGCCAGGACTCGAGGGCGTCGAGCGCGCCACCGGCCTCGACATCGCCGGTGCGATCGTCGACTTCATCGCGAACCAGGTGGCGTTCCCAGAGATCGACGTCCGCCAGCGGCTGTCCGTCTCGACCGGCTACGGCGTCGCCGAGCTCCTCGTGCACACCAACGCCGACCTGGTCGGGATGACGATCAAGGAGTCCGGGCTCTGGGACCGCGACATCACGGTCCTCACGCTGCACCGCGGCTCGAACGTCATCCCGAACCCGCGCAGTGGCGTCGCCCTCGAGCCGGGGGACCGTCTGCTCTGCTTCGGCAAGCTCGAGGAGATGCGGTCGATGATCCCGGAGCGCCGCAAGCGGCGCGCGAAGGTGCGGAAGCTGCCGAAGGAGCCGTTGCAGACCGAGGGCTGAGCGCTCGGGCGCTGCAGCGCCGTGACAGCCGGGAGGCCCGGATCGCGTCCCCTCGTCGGGTACGTGATCCGGGCCTCCAGTCCGCAGTCCGGGGCTCAGTGGCCGCGCACGTCGCCTTGGCGTCGGCGCGCGAGCAGGCGCAGGACGGCGCCGAGCCCGAGCGCGGTCAGCGCGGCGGCGAGCCAGCCGCCGAGCTCGACGCCGGTGAAGGCGAGCTCACGGTTGGTGGTGGCGGTGCCGGTGGGGCTGGCTCCGTCGGTCTCCGGAGCGGGTGCGGTGCGATCGTCGGTCGTGCCGAGCTGCGTGCCGGTGCCCGGGGTCACGATCACCGGGAACGCGATTCCCGTTCCGGCCCCGTGGTCGTTCTCGGCATCGCCATCGTCATCGCCTTCGCTCTCGGGGACGAGCGTGACGAGCATGCTCGAGCCCGGTGAGACGTGACCGAAGCGGTCCACGGCGACGACCGACAGCAGGTGTGCTCCCGGCTCCAGGGGAACCGTCGTCCGGAAGGCGAACCGCCCGTCGGAGTCCGCTGTCCCGCGGCCGATCTCGCGGCCGTCGGCGTCGCGGATGACGACCGTCGAGCCGGGCTCGACGGAGCCCCGGACGATGCCGGTTCCGTCGACGATGTCGTCGAACGCCTCGAGGACGGGTGCCGCCGGGGCCTCGGTGTCGACGTCGACGGTGGTCTTCGTCAGGTCCGACTCGTTGCCGACCTTGTCCTGCGCGATCAGTTCGAGGTCGTGCGCCCCGTCCGTGAGCGGCTCGTCGAGGACGATCTCGAAGTCGCCGTTCTCGTCCGCGGTGTCGCGGCCGAGTTCGTTGCCGTCCTCGTCGCGGATGATCACGGTCGAGCCCGGCTCCGCCGTCCCGCTGATCGGGCCCTTGCCGTCGCTCAGGTCGGACGGGCTGGTGACGACGGGTGCGTCGGGCGTTTCAGTGTCGACGTCAACCGTGGTGTCGGTCGGGTCGGACTCGTTACCGGCGTCATCCTGGGCGATCAGTTCGAGCTTGTGCTCGCCGTCGTCGAGCGGCTCGTCGAGCTCGATCGAGAAGTCGTCGTCGTCGTTGGCCTCACCGCGGCCGATCTCGTTGCCGTTCTCGTCACGGACGATCACGGTGGAGCCGGGTTCGGCGGTCCCGGTGATGGGACCCTTGCCGTTGTCGAGGTCCTTGGGGCTGGTGACGACGGGCGCCGTCGGTGCCTTCGTGTCGACGTCGACGGTGGTCTTCGTCTCCTCGGAGTTGTTGCCGGCGTCGTCCTGGGCGATCAGTTCGAGCTTGTGCTCGCCGTCGTCGAGGGGCTCGTCGAGCTCGATCGAGAAGTCTCCGTCGTCGTTGGCTTCGCCGCGGCCGATCTCGGTGCCGTCCTCGTCGCGGATGATCACGGTCGAGCCGGGCTCCGCGGTCCCGGTGATGGGGCCCTTGCCGTTGTCGAGTTCTCTGGGGCTGGTGACGACGGGTGCGTTGGGGGCTTCGGTGTCGACGTCGACCGTGGTGTCGGTCGGGTCGGATTCGTTGCCGGCCTTGTCTGCAGCGACGAGTTCGAGCTTGTGCTCGCCATCGGTCAGCGGTTCGTCCAGCTCGATGCTGAAGTCGCCGTCGTCGTTGGCTTCGCCGCGGCCGATCTCGGTGCCGTCCTCGTCGCGGATGATCACGGTGGAGCCGGGCTCCGCGGTCCCGGTGATGGGGCCCTTGCCGTTGTCGAGGTCAGAGGGGCTGGTGACCACTGGTGCGTCGGGTGCTTCGGTGTCGACGTCAACCGTGGTGTCGGTCGGGTCGGACTCGTTACCGGCGTCATCCTGGGCGATCAGTTCGAGCTTGTGCTCGCCGTCGTCTAGGGGCTCGTCCAGCTCGATGCTGAAGTCGCCGTCGTCGTTGGCTTCGCCGCGGCCGAGCTCGTTGCCCTCCTCGTCGCGGATGATCACGATCGAGCCCGGCTCCGCGGTACCCGTGATCGGTCCCTTGCCATCGCTCAGGTCGGACGGGCTGGTGACGACGGGTGCGTCGGGTGCTTCGGTGTCGACGTCGATGGTGACCGGGGTGGGGGTCGAGATGTTGCCGGCGTCGTCCTGTGCGATCAGTTCGAGCTTGTGCTCGCCGTCGTCCAGGGGCTCGTCGAGCTCGATCGAGAAGTCGCCGTCGTCGTTGGCTTCGCCGCGGCCGATCTCGTTACCGTCCTCGTCACGGATGATGACCGTCGAGCCGGGTTCGGCGGTCCCGGTAATCCGGACCCTTGCCGTCAGCGAGGTCGGTCGGACCGGTCACGCCCGGTGCGTTCGGAGCGTCGTCGTCCACGTGCACCGTGACCGGCGTCGGGGACGAGACGTTGCCGGCCTCGTCCTGCGCGACGAGCTCGAGGTCGTGCGCGCCGTCGTCGAGCGGCTCGTCGAGCACGATGGTGAACTGCCCGTCGTCGCGGGCCTCGGCACGGCCGAGTTCGTTGCCGTCGGCGTCACGCACGATCACCGTCGAACCGGGTTCGGCCGACCCGGTGAAGGGGCCGGTGCCGTCGGGCGGGGAACTCGGGGGTCGTGCTGATCGGCGCATCTGGTGCGGTGACGTCGGGGTGCGGTGACGGTCACGGGCGAGGGAGCCGACTCGTTGCCGGCGTCGTCCTGTGCGACGACCTCCAGGCCGTGGTCGCCCTCGGTCAGCGGCTCGTCCAGCTCGACCGAGAAGTCGCCGTCGTCGTTCGCTTCGCCCCGGCCGATCTCGTTGCCGTCCTGGTCACGGATGATGATGATGGAGCCGGGCTCGGCGGTTCCGACCACCGGACCGGTCGGGGTCGCGAGGTCCTGGCGCTCGACGATCGGAGCGTCGGGCGCGGTGGTGTCCGGGACGACAGCGGTCGCGGTCGCCGGGCCGGACTCGTTGCCGACCGCGTCGGCGGCGACGACCACGAGGTCGGTCGCGCCCTCGGGCAGCGGTGCGTCGAGACGGACGGAGAAGTCACCGTCCTCGTCCGCGCGGTCGCGGCCGAGTTCGTTGCCGGCCTCGTCGCGGACGATGACGATGGCGCCCGGCTCGGCCGCGCCGGTGATGGGTCCGGTCGGGTCGGCGAGGGTGCCGGGGTCGTCGATGATCGGGACGTCGGGGGCGGTGGCGTCGACGTCGAGGGTCGCCGTGGTGGGTTCGGCGGTGAAGCCGTTGCGGTGCTGCACGGCGGTGACGGTGACCGACCCGTCCGACAGCGCCTCGGTGACGGGGAGCGACCAGGTGCCGTCGTCGCCGACGGGGACGTTCACCGGTGCCCGGTCACCGACGGTCACGTCGACGGTGCCGCCGGGGACGCCCTGGCCGGTGATGGTCGGCTTCGGTCCGACGGCTGCGGTCGGCTCGTCGATGACGGCGGCGGTCAGCGGGATGGTGACCTTCCACGTCGATGTCGTCTGCTCGTTCGTGTTGACGTAGTCGGTGGCGGCGTTCGGGGCGAACGAGCCGTACACCGTGACGACGTCGCCCGGCAGCGCCGAAGCGTCAACGGTGACCGGCACCCGGATGTGGTTGTAGTTCGCTCCTCCGGTGTTGAGCGGCTGGGGGTTCGCTCCGAGGCGGTCGGTCTGCGTGGGAGACGTGAACGTGCAGTTCGCGACGTTCGCCGTGCCGGAGTTCGCCACGGAGAACGGCGGTCGTCCGCGTGTGAAGGTCGCAGGGCCGGTGATGGTCCAGTGGAAGTCGAGCGAGCGGCTCGGGATCGTGAAGCCACTCGAGTTCTTGACGTTGAAGATCGACGTCTCGAACCGCTGTCCCGGCTGGCCGGTCGCGTCCGTCGCGCCCTGGACGTAGACGTTGATCGGCGTCTCGTTCGGCGTGACCTCGTCGGTCGGGGGCTGCGCCTCGAGGGTGGGGGTCGGGGCGGGTGCGGTGCTCGGCGCCGGCGCCGGCTCCGGCTTCGTGGCGGGGTCGGCGTCGACCGAGGGCCGCGGTGTCCGCGGGCGCCTCGGGCTCGACAGGCGCGCCACTGTCGACAGGCGACTCGCCCTCGCCCTCGCCCGGAGCCTCCGGCTCCACGGACTCGTCGGCTCGCTCCTCGGTCGGCGCGGGTGCCGTCGTGAAGGTCGTCGCGGCGGCCATGTCCGGCACCGCCAACGGCGCGAAGGCCAGCAGGAGGGGCTGCGGCAGAGGTGGACTTGCTGAGCGGGGGCATTCGGGGCTCCGATCGAAGGGGTCGGTAGCCATCGTATGCAATATGTATTTCACATGCAATGCATTGCCCGGATTCAGGGCCGTCCAGCGCATCCGGATCGCGCACACAGGCCAGATGCGGAAGTATGTGTCGGTGACGATCATGACGGAACGGCCGGTCGACCAGGCGACGAGCAACGATCCGGAGCGGCCGGGCAACGCCACGGCGAAGCACCAGAACGTCTCGCTGCTGTCCGTGGCGACCACCACGGCCGAGCGGGTGACGACCTCGGCCGACATCGAGGCGCGCCTCCGCGGCGTCCTTCGTCGCCTCCGTCTGCCGATGGGGCTGCTCGAACGCGTCGCCGGTGTCACCGAGCGCCGCAACTGGGGCGAGGGCCAGACCTTCCAGGACGCCGCGATCGACGCCGGCCGTCGCGCGATGGCCGAGGCGGGTGTCCGCCCCGAGGACATCGGTCTGCTCATCAACACGTCGGTGACCCGTCCGCACCTCGAGCCGTCCGTCGCGGTCCGCCTGCACCACGGGCTCGGCCTGCCGACGTCGGCGATCAACTTCGACATCGCGAACGCGTGCCTCCGGGTTCGTCAACGCCATGAGCGTCGCCGCGGGCATGATCGACTCGGGCAAGATCGGGTACGCGCTCGTCGTCGACGGCGAGGACGCCGACCAGGTGCAGCTCAACACCATCGACCGCCTGAACCAGGGCGGCCGGAACCGCAAGGACTTCATGAGCGAGTTCGCGAGCCTGACCCTCGGGTCCGGTGCCGCGGCCGCCGTACTCGGCCCGTCCGATGCCCGCCCCGAGGGGCACCGCATCGTGGGCGGCGTCACCCGCGCCGCGACGCGGTGGTACGACCTCTGCGTGGGCAGCGTCGACGGCATGTTCTACGGACGCGAAGATGCTGCTCAAGGGCGGCATGGAGCTCGTGGTCGCCGCCTGGAACGAGGCCGCGCACTTCGACTGGGCCGACATGGACCGGTACGTGCTGCACCAGGTCTCCGACGTGCACACGAACGCCTTCGTCGAAGCGATCGGCATCCCGCGCGACAAGGTCCCGAAGCGACCTGCCAGCGGTTCGGCAACGTCGGTCCGGCGTCGATCCCGATCACCCTGGCGGACGAGGTCGCGAACGGCAGCATCACCCGCGGCGACCGGGTCTTCCTCGGCGGTGTCGGTTCCGGCATCAAGCGCGGCGTATGGTGGAACTGCGCTGGTGAGGGTCCGGCCTCCCGCGCGTCGCCGCTGCCACGGCTCCGGCGGCGCTCCCGCCGCCCCTGCCCGGACTCGACCCCGCCCTGGGTCGCGTCTCGCTGACCGTCCCAGTTGTCGCTGCTGACCGAGGCCGGGAGGCACGACTCGCCCCGCGCCGCACCTGGCACCTCCTCGGCACGGCCGGTTCCCTCGACGCCCTCGGCGTGCGCCCGGTGGGCACCCTGCTCTGCGTGCACGGCAACCCGGCCTGGTCGTACCTGTGGCGGTCGGTCGCCGCGCGGTCGCTCGAGGTCGCCCGCGCGGAGCGGTCCGGCGTGGCGGGTCGTGCGGTCGACCAGCTCGACATGGGCTTCTCGGAGCGCACCGGGCACCAGCGCTGGCTGCCCGAACGCGTCCGCGACCTCGGCGCACTGACCGACGAACTCGGGCTCACCGGCCCGGTGGTGACCCTCGGCCACGACTGGGGCGGTGTCGTCTCCCTCGGCTGGGCGGTCGACCACCCGGACCTCGTCGTGGCGGTGCAGGCGTGCAGCACCGCCGTGCACCAGCCCGCCGACGCCCCGATCCCGGCGCCGCTCCGGCTGGCCCTGCGCCCGGGGCTCCTCGGCCGGGCGACCGTCGATCACGCCGGCGTTCCTCGAGACGACGCTCGCGATCGCACACCCGAAGCTCGACCGGCCGACCGCCGACGCCTACCGGGCGCCGTACCGCGAGGGCCGCCCGTCGCGGGGGGATCGGCGGGTTCGTCGCCGACATTCCCGTCGACAGCGCGCACCCGAGCGCCCCCGAACTCGACCGGATCGCCGCGGGGGTCGCGGCGCTCGACGTCCCCGCGCTGCTCATGTGGGGCCCGCGCAGACCCCGTGTTCCTCGAGCGGTACCTCGACGACCTCGCCGAGCGGTTGCCGCAGGCCGACGTGCACCGCTTCGAGGGCGCCGGGCACCTGCTGCCGGACGACGCCGACGTCGCCGGAACGGTCTTCGAGTGGCTCGGCGACCACCTGCCGGACGGCCACGTGCCCGCGGGGGACGAGCCGCGCCTCCAAGGCCGGCACCGAGGCCGCGACGGACGCGAGCCGCTCCACTGTGGGCCGCGCTCGACGACCTGCGCGACAGCGGCGAACCCGCGCTGGTCGAGGATGGCCGCACCCGGCGGGGTCCGTACCGTCTCGTGGCAGGCTGCTCGCGCGCCGGGTCGAGGAGATCGCGGCCGGACTCGCGGACCTCGGCGTGCGCTCGGGCGACCGCGTCTCGCTGCTCGTCACGCCCGGAGCCGACCTGACCGCCGTCCTCTACGCCGTGCGTCGGATCGGCGCGGTCGTCGTCGTGGCCGATGCCGGACTCGGGCTGCGCGGGCCTGACCCGTGCCGTCCGCGGAGCCCGTCCCGACTGGATCATCGGCGCCCTGCCCGGGCTCGGTGCCGCCCGCGCGCTCGGGTGGCCGGGCCGACGCATCGCGACCGTCACGATGCCCGGAGCCGCACGCCGAGGCGCTCCGCGTCGAGCACACGCTCGTCGACGTCTCGCCCGCCGGGTGCAGCGCCGTCTCGCAGCGGGCGCGACCCTGCCCGCTGCACCCGCGTCCGACGCGTCCGCAGCAGGTCACTGTTCACCTGTCCGGGTCGACCGGCCCGGCGAAGAGGGCGTCGTGTACACGCACGGGCAGCTCGGTGCCGTCCGCGACGCCCTGGCGACCCAGTACGACATCGGCGTCGGCACCGGCCTCGTCGCCGAGGTTGCGCCGTTCGCCCTGCTCGGACCGGCGCTCGGCGCAGGTCCGGTGGCACCCGACATGGACGTCACCGCGCCCCGCACGCTCACGGCGACGGCGGTCGCTGCGTCGGTGACGGCCGCCGACGCGACCGTGGTGTTCCTGTCCCCGGCGGCGCTCGCGAACGTGGTGGCGACGGCCTCCGCGCTGACGGAAGCCGACCGCCAGGCGCTCGGCCGCGTCGGCCTGTTCCTGTCGGCCGGCGCCCCGGTGTCGGCCGCGCTGCTGACCGCGGCGACCGACCTCGCTGCCGAACGCGAGCGCGCACACCCCCTACGAGGAAGCGCTGACCGAGGGGCTGCTCATGACGGACGTCGACCTCGACGGGGTGCGGAGCGGCGTCGGAGTCCGCCGAGGAGGGCATCTGCGTCGGGGCCCCGGCCGCGCACGTGCACGTCCGAGATCGCGCCGCTCGACGATGTCGGCCGACCCACAGGCGCCCTGACCGACCGGGCGGGCATCACCGGTGAAGGAATCGTCGTCGCGGCGCCCCGCATTGCGCGAGCGGTACGACCGGCTCTGGCGGACGAACCGGGTGTCCCGGCGCTCGGCGTCGACGACCCCCGCGGGCACCGCACCGGCGACGTCGGACACCTCGACGCGTCCGGCCGGCTCTGGGTCGAGGGGCGGCTGCAGCAGCACGTGCTCACCACCCCGTCCGGGGTCGTCACGCCGGTCGGTCCCGAGCAGCGCATCGAGCGTGCTGGACGGCGTCGGGCGAAGGCCCGGGTCTCGCTGGCATCGGACCGAGCGGGACGCGGCAGGCCGTCGCCGATCGTCGAGACGACCGGGCAGGAGCCCTGCGCGTGGTCGCAGTCGTCGCCGTCCGGGGCTCGCTGACCCAGCGCTGGCCGCAGCGGTCCGGGCTGCCGCAGGGATCCCGCTCGCGCGGTGCTGACCGTGCCCGTGCTGCCGACGGACATCCGGCACAACTCGAAGGTCGACCGTGCGCGGCTGTCCCGGTGGGCGGCCTCGGTGCTTCTCCGGCGGACGGATGGTCCGGCCGTGACCGCCGCGTGCGCTGCGTGCGGTGCGTGCTCACACGCGCTCAGCGACGCTTCACAGACCGTCGGGCGCCGGCGAACTGTCGCAGCATAGCGCAACCGAACCGCAGCGGTGCGCTCCGGCGGACGGATGGTCCAGCCGTGACCGTCCTCGTCACCGGGGCCAGCGGATTCCTCGGGCAGGCGACGGCCGCGGCCGTGCGCGATGCCGGGCACGGGGTCCGGACGTTCCAGCGCCGACCCTCCGGGGTGTCCGGTGTGTCGGACGTGCTCGGCTCGATGACCGACCCCGACGCGATCCGCCGCGCCGTCGACGGCGTCGAGGCCGTCGTGCACCTCGCCGCGAAGGTCCTCGCTCGCGGGTGACCCGGCCGACTTCGTCCGCGTGAACGTCGACGGCACCCGGGCACTCGTCGACGCGGCTCGGCAGGGCGGGGCCCGTCGCTTCGTCTTCGTCTCCTCGCCCTCGGTCGCGCACACCGGGTCGTCACTCGATCGGTGCGGGTGCCGGTCCGGCCGAACCGGCTCGTGCGCGTGGCGACTACGCCCGCACGAAGGCCGCCGCCGAGCTCGTCGCCCTCGACGCCGACGCCCCGGACTTCGCCGTCGTCGCGATCCGGCCGCACCTGGTGTGGGGGCCGGGCGACACGCAGCTCGTCGGACGGATCGTCGACCGCGCCCGGACGGGGCGGCTGCCGGTGCTCGACTCTGGCGCAGCCCTCATCGACACGCTCTACGTCGACAACGCCGCGTCCGCGATGGTCGCCGCGCTGACTGCGCCGCCGATGACGGGGTGCACGGGAACGCCTACGTCGTGACGAACGGTGAGCCGAGGCCGGTCGCCGAGCTGCTCGCCGGGATCTACGCAGCGTCCGGTGTGCCGGCACCGCGGCTGCACGTGCCGGCCGGGGTGGCCCAGGCCGCCGGGGTCGCTCGTCGAGGCCGCGTGGCGGGTGCGCCCGGGGCAGGACGAGCCGCCGATGACGCGGTTCCTCGCGGAGCGACTTTGTCGACGGCGCACTGGTTCGACCAGCGCCGGACCCGTCGCGACCTGCAGGTGGGCACCGGCGGTGTCGATCGATGAGGGCCTGGCACGGCTGGCGGCGGCCGCGGCGGCTGGCCGGCCCCGGGCCGTGCCCGAAGTCTCGGGCTGAGCGACACTTCTCGGGTGCTGGGCCGCGAGAACTGTCGCGCATCCTGAATCTCCGACCTGCGCGGCAGGTCTCGGGCCGGCGCAGCCAGGCTCAGGACCTGGTCGGCCGCCACGTAGACCCAGGCGGTCCACCCCGACGCGAGCGTGACCCGGATGCGCTGGTAGTCGGCGACCTCGTGGCGGTCGACCGCGCCGAGCTGCCACTCGTACCCGAGGGCGAGGACCGAACCCTCGACGACGTCGTCCGCGGAGCCCCGTCGCAGGATCGGGTGCCGGTCGGACCCGCTCGTCCGGATGACCTCCGGGTCGGTGATCGTCACCCACTCGAGGCGCCAGCCCGGCAGGGCATCCGGTTCGGTCGGCACGTGCCCGCCGAACAGCGACTCCATGCACGAGCGGCTGCCGGAGCGTGCCGTACGAGAACACTCGCTGCGTCTGGCCGGGCAGGGGAGCCGGACCGCTTGATCGGCTTCGGACCGATCGTGGGCGTCGACGTCCACACGAGGGCTCCCGCGACGCCCGTCAACCCGAGGTGCAGCAGCCCGATTGAGCGCCCAGGACGCTGCCCCAGATGACCCCGGACGTGTCGCCCGGGGCAGGGCTCGAGGAGCCCGTCGTCGTCGAGCGGTCCGCACATCGCGTTCCCGTTCGTCACACCGACGGCGATCGCGATGAACACCGACGACGAGGCAGACCAGCGCGAACACGCCCGAGACCGAGGACCCAGCGCTGGCCGGGGAGAGAGACGCTTCACGTCGCGAGGGTAGCGGACTGGCGGCACGCACCACGCGAGCCGACCGGCTCACGTGATCCGCGCCTCCAGTCTGGCGACGTCACCCGCGGGACAGAACTCCGTCGGCGGCGACTGATCCACCTTGCTCACCCAGACCGAGTCAGCTCGGTCGCCGGAGCCGACCGGCGGGAAGCGGAAGCTGACGAACACGCCGTTGATCGTCGTCGTCCAGCCGCCGTAGGGCGAGTCCGACGGCTGGGCGTCGTCGTTGCCCGGTTCCGTGTAGTGCAGGTCGGGGTACGCCGCCCGCAGCTCGGCGAGGGTGCTGCCGACGCCCAGTCCAGCGGCCGTCGTGGGGGCCGTTGCCCTGAGCGTCCGGGGCGCCGGTCCCGATCCGCGATACTCTGCACCGTGCCGTCGTCCGCCCGGACCACCGTCAGTTCCGGGAAGTCCTGCGACAGCCAGAAGGTGACAGCCGGGTTGAGGCGGGGCTCGGGCGAGTAGATCCCGTCCAGGTCGTCGGTCTCGGCGGCGTCCTCCCCACCGAGCGCGATCGGCCCGACCTCGCTCCCGAGATCGTCCAGGTGGACGGATCCGGACAGCGCACGTACGGCGGCCGGGTCGACGTGGGCGACGGCGTCGAGAGTCGGCGTCGGGCGTCCCGACCGGCGCCCCGGACGGGGTCTCGGTCGGGGTCGGCTCGACGGTGGGCGTGGCCGGTCGGCACCGGCTCGGCGGTGATCGACGTCGGGATGAGGCCGAGCGCGACCCCGCCGCCGGCGGCACCGAGCAGGGCGCACTCCCCACGACGCCGATCGCGATGCCCCGCACGACGTCCGTGTCGCTTCGGGCGAGGGTGGCCCGCTTCGAGGACGTTCTGCTTCATCGAGACGAGCATGCGTTGCGGGTCGTCTCCCTCGGGGATTCAGTGTTCATCGTGCGTCACCGCCTTCTTGAGTCGTCGGCGGGACCGGGAGACCCGCTGGGTGACCGCTCCGACAGCTGAGTCCGAGCAGTTGGGCGGCTTCCGCGTAGGGTACCCCTGCAGCGAGCCCAGAGTTCGCAGATCCGACGGTCGGTGTCCGGGAGGGCGGCGATCTCGTCGCGGTACTTGCAGCGGAGCTGTTCGGAGGCCTCGGTCGTGTCGCCGGGCGCCGCGGGCTCGGCGGAAAGCAGTTCGTCGCCGGCGTTCTTCGCGGTGCGGCGGCCGGTGTTCCTGGCGTGGTTGCGGCGCACCACCAGGAGCCACGGCAGCAGGCTGCCGGTGGGGAGCTGGAGCCCGTCGGCGCGTTGCCAGAGGGTCAGGGACGTGTCCTGGACGATCTCCTCGGCGATCCTGGCGGCTGCCCGCGATCGCCCCACGCGTACCGGGTGAGTGTCGGCGCGAAGCGGTCGGGCGCCGTCGCGAGCGCTGCTCTGTCCCCGAAGGCGAGGCGCCGTGCGAGGCCGGCGTCGTCTTCTGCGGTGTTGTCCACGGTGCTCTCCTTCACTACGACAATGTCGGGGAGACGGCCGAACATGACACGGATCACGACGCGGAAGTCGTCCACGTCGTGATCCATGTGTAGTGCGCCGGAGGCGTCAGCGGTGTCGGTTCGCCGCCTTCGCGAGCTTCTTGCCGAGCTTCTTCCGGTCCTTGCGGGCGTGCGGGTCGTTCCAGATCCGCCGCGCGCGGTCTCGGCCTTGGAGGTCTTGATCACCGGGCGGTTGGCGCGGGAACCGAACCAGAAGCCGATGAGGACGATCGCGCCGATCAGGTTGATGCGGTTGCGCATGGTGGTGCTCCTTCGTTGGTGGTGCACGGGAGTCGGCGCGTCAGCCGGTGAAGCGGTTCCAGAGCTCGGTGACGATCGGCCAGACGTCACCGGCGCGGTCGGCGGACCCGATGGCGACGAGGACGATCGGCACGATCGTGACGGCGATGGCCACGAGGACTTGGCGAGCACGACGGCCGAGGCGGCGGTCGCGGTGTGCCGTCGGGTGAAGGCGAGGACGAGCAGCGCGAGGTTGACCAACGTTTCCCGCGATCGTGACGAGTGCCACCCGCACGAACGGGAACGGCACGAGTCCGAAGGTGGTCGCCGTGACGCCGCTGAGGAACCCGACGAGGGGCAGGAACGCCCCGAGTGCGGTGCCGAGGACCAGGACCACGCCGATGCCCGAGGGCGATCCAGACGCCGCGTGGCCGGGGACGGCGGAGCTTGGTCCGGCGGTTCCCGGACCAGGCGGTGGTCACGGCTGCTCCCGGCGGTGCCGGGCGGCGTCGCCGTCCGCAGCGGTCGCGGCCGCGTCGGCAGAGTCTGCGGCAGCGGATGCGGCGTCCTCAGCGGCGTCGGCTGCGTCCTCGGCGGCGTCCGCAGCCGCGGCCGCGCGGTCGGCTGGGGCGGTGGATGCCGTGTCGCGGACGGTCTCGACCGCGTCGGCGGCTCGGTCCCGGGTGCGCTCGACCGCGTCGGCGGCTCGGTCCTGTGTGCTCTCGGCGGCGTCGACCACGACGTCGCGTGCCTGCTCGGCGGCGTCCTTGGCGGACGACGCGGCGTCGGCGGCCTGCTCCGAGGCCCGGGCGAGCTACTCGGCGGCGGCGTCACGCACGTCCTCGGTGGTGTCGGCGGCGGTCTCGACGACACGCTTCGTGGTCTCGGCGGTGGCGTCGGCCGCACGCTTCGACGCGTCAGCGGTGGCGTCCGCCGCACGCTTCGTCACGTCGGCGGTGGCGTCGGCCGCGCGCTTCGAGGCATCGGCGGTCGCGGATGCTGCGCTTGGTGGCGTCGGCGGTGGCGTCCGCGGTGCGCTTGGTCCCGTCGGCGGTCGTCGCGGCAGCGCGCTTCGTCGCGTCCGCCGTGGTCTCGGCGGCCTGCTTGACCGCGTCGCCGGTGGTCTCGGCAGCCTGCTTGACGGCGTCGGTCGCGGCCTCGGTCGCGCGGCCCAGCGGTGACTGCTCGTCGTCGAAGGGACCGTGCACGTCGAGGACGCGGACGTCCACGCTCGTCGAGGAGCTCGGACACCTGCCGCGTCGCGGCGGTCACCTGCTTCCGCACCTCGTCGGCGACGTGGAGCACGGGCTCCGGGTAGCTGACGACGATGGAGACCTGCACGCCGAGCGCGCGCCGTCGTCCTCGTCGACCTGCACGCCGGCGGTGCCGGCGCCTCCGGCCGAGCTGCTTGCGGAACTGGTCGGCTGCACGGGCGGCGATCCCGCCGAGGTGGTGCACACCGGGCACGCCGAGTGCGGTCTCCATGCCGTCCGGGCGACGATCGTGACGGTGCTCGCGTCGTCGGGCAACGGCTCCGTGAAGCTCCGCGGGCAGCGCCACCTCGGTGACCTGCGTGTGCGCGTTCGGGTCGTGCTGCATGGTTC
Organism: Curtobacterium sp. AC273; assembly: GCF_979253735.1. Lineage (NCBI taxonomy): Bacteria > Bacillati > Actinomycetota > Actinomycetes > Micrococcales > Microbacteriaceae > Curtobacterium > Curtobacterium sp. AC273. The sequence continues at coordinate 38,081 of NZ_CEEDDU010000005.1, forward strand.
TCTCCTCGTTCGGGTTCCGCCGGAACGCGTGCGGGGCACTCGACTGCGCGAGTGCCCCGACACGGTTCGTGCGACCTACTTCTTGAAGACGTCCTTGACGTCCTCGCCGGTCTGCTTGGCGCTCGCAGCGGCCTGGTCCTTCTTGCCCTCGGCGACCTTGGAGTCGTCGTTGGTGGCGTTCCCGAGCGCTTCCTTCGCCTTGCCGGCGAGGTCCTGTGCAGCGTTCTTGATCTTGTCGTCGAGTCCCATGACGGGTCCTTTCTTCGGCGGGCGTGCGCCCGGTGGGTGTGCTGGGTGGGCCGGGAGGCCCGTGGTGCGTCGTGCTGACGGGTGTCAGCGGACGCGGGTCGGCCTTCGCGAGCGCGGAGCGGGGTGCCGCCGGTGAGGTGCACGAGCACCGGCACCTGGCGGCCGAGCGTGCGGTCCAGGACCGCGACCGCCCGGTCGACGGCGTCGAGCACGGTGACCGCGTCGCCGCCGCGGCGGACGGCGACCCGGATCCGAGCAGCACCCGCTGCCGGCGGACGAGGTAGGTGTCGACCCGCGAGCCGCCGACGACGTCACGGACGCCGGAGAGCTCTCGTGGTCGAGGACGTCGCGGACGAGCGCCACGTTGACGGTCACCGCGTCGTCGCCGGAGCGTTCCCGGACGGCGACCGAGGTACCGCCACCGCCACGCGTGAACACCCACACGAGGGCGAGCACGATGACGAGGGCGCATGCACCGGCGATGATCCACAGCGAGGACGCGGGGACGTCGAGGCTGCGGGGGAGGTCGACGTACGGGGCGGTCGCGTCGCGGACGGCGGGCAGCACACCCGCGCCGATGACGAGACCCACGACGACGGCGACCAGGCCGAGCACGAGGAGGATGATCCGGTTGAGGGTCCGGTTGCTCTTGGTCATGCGAGGGTTCCTTCTCCTCGACCCGGACGCGGACGCTCCGGCCGAATCGTTCGTCGAGACCGCTGAGCCGGTCGCGGACGGCGTCGCGGACGACGCCCTCGTCGACGGGCATCCCGGTGACGGGGACCACGCGGACCTCGGTCCGGCGACCACGTGCGGTCGCCGAGGCGTTGCCCTCGGGGACGCCCGCGGCGGTTCCGGCCGCGTTCGCCGCGGTCGACGCCAGGATGCGGCTGTCGATGATGACGGCGCCGCGCTCGTGTTCGACGACGGAGCGGTGCTGCCGGCCGGGCTTGAGCGCGAGGACGATCAGCACGACCCCGAGGACGACCAGCACGACGGCGACGACCTCGGCGATCGTCAGGAACGCCGCGTCGGGCCGGAGTGCCGCGTCGACCGCGGACTGCGGGTCGGCGAGGAGCGGAGGCCGACCGATCGCCCGGAGGACCGACTCGGTGCCGATCCACGCCGCGACGAGGACGAGCACGACGAGGGCGACGGCCACGGCGGTCGAGCGGGAGCGGTGGACGCTCCGGCGACGGATGCGCCGTTCCACGGAACCGTTGCTCATGATGGCCTCCTAGGCGGTCCGGGTCTCGCGCTCGCGCACGATCCCGGTGAGTTCGATGTGGGCACTGCCGACACGACGGCCGGTGAGGTCACCCCACGCGGCCTTGACCTCCTCGGCGACCCGGGCGGAGCGGTCGACGATGTCGTCGCCCGCCGAGATCGGGCCGGTGATGTCGAGGAGAGTGCGCCGGACGCGTCGCCGAGTCCGACCCGCACCCGCTTGGCGGGGCTGCCGAGCCGTTCGGCTGCGACGGCCCGCGCCAGCGAGTTCAGTGCGCGAGCGGTGATCTCGACGCGGCCCGCGACAGCAGCAGACGAGACGCCGTCCGGGCCGGGGGTCATCGTGAGCTCCGGCGCCCGGTCAGCACGTCGGCGAGGGCACCGCGGTCGATGCGGCCGGTCACGAGCGCGGCCACGAGGGCCCCGACCGCTCCGAACACGACCACGGGCACGAAGCCCCAGAAGCCGAACTGCAGGTGCTGCACGACGGCGAGGACGGCACCGATCAGGGCGCCCATCAGTGTGTTGCTCATGCGACTCGCGCTTCCTTCTTCTCGTCGTCCTTGTCGTCGTCGTCACCCGGGATGAAGACGTCCTGCACGGTCACGTTGACCTCGGCGACCTCCATGCCCACGATCTGCTCGAGCGCACGGGCGACGCCGGCACGGACGCCGTCGGCGACCTGCTGGAGCGCGACCGGGTACTCGGCGACGATCACGATGTCCGCGGCGACCTGCTTCTCGCCGACCTCGACCTTGACGCCCTGACCGAAGTCGCGCTGGCCGATGGCGTCGCGGAGGGCGCCGATCGCACGGGCTGCACCGTTGCCGAGGGAGTGGACGCCGTTGACCTCGCGGGCGGCGATGCCGGCGACCTTCGACACGACGGTGTCGTCGATGACGGTCTTGCCCGTGACACCGTTCGCGCCGGAGTGGGTTCCGGTGTTGCGCGTGGCGGCCGTGCTGGTGGTCGTGGGGGTGAGGGTGGTGTCAGCCATTGTCGTTCCTTCCGATCGTCCCGCCGGGCGTTCCCAGCGGTTGCTGTTCACGGATGAGACGGGGCTCACCAGAGGTTCGTCACACCCGGGTCTTCGGTTTCAGCTGATCTCCAGAGAAACGGCCCGATCCCAGTGCTGGCGTACCCCGAGGGGTCGGTCGGGTCAGTCGACCGCGCGGATTGCGGCCGCTCCGCTGCGTTCCGACGCACCGCGGATCGAACGGACAGCCGCCATCGGGGACTCGCCCCGTTCCTCCTGGAAGAGCTGCTGGAGCCGTCGCGGACGCACTCCGGCCGCATCGGCGATGTCCTGCACCGTCAGGTCCTCGTCGAGGTGCTGCTCGATGAAGGCGGAGTGCGCGCCGGAGGCGCCACGAGGGCCGTCCGGTGGCCGACGATGCCCGCATCGTCTCGCCGGGGTCCTCGCCGAAGCGCTCGCGGTACGCGGCGGCGAAACGCCCCGCGTTCGTGCGAACCCCCAGCGCCCGCCGACGGCGGCCACCCCCTCGGAGCCGTCGCCGCGCAGGAGCTCCTGCCGGACGCGGTCCAGGCGGTGGTCGCGGAGGAACCGGTGCGGGGTCGAGTCGAGCGTGCGGGCGAACACGTCCTGCAGGCCACGCTGACTGAGGCCGCACGCCGCGGCGATCTCGGGCACCGACGGCCGATCGGACGCGTTCGCCTCGATGAACCGGATCGCGTCCCGCAGTCGGTTCGCCACCGGTACGTCGGTCCCGCGGTTCCGGATCGGGAACGTGTCGAGCACGACGACGGCGAGACGGCGGTTCAGCTCGGTCCGCATCGCGCCGAGCACCCGGTCGTCGACGAGCATCGGACCGATCTCGTGGATGAGGTGGCGGAGTGGTTCGCGCCGTGCGACCACCTCGTCCTGCTGGTCGAAGAGCAGCGGACCGGCCGGCAGCCGGAACCCGAGGTCCTTCCCGACCTCGCGGAGGAACCGGTCGGCGACGTGGACCCCGTTGTAGACGGTGCCGGTCGACTCGAACCGGTAGGCCTCGGACGCCGACGCGATGTAGGGGCTGCCCGGCTCGACGACGCGGGACCGGTCGGCGAAGTGCATCTCCAGCCGGCCCTTCGTCAGCCAGAACACGACGTGGTCGTCCCGCGCGCCGATCACGCCGCCGCGCTTGCCGCCCTCGGCGCGCATGGTCCGGAGGGTCAGGTCGTCGTCGCCCACGACGGTGTACTCGTACCGGGCGTCCTCGGTGGCGAAGGTGTCCGACGCGAAGTCCGAGCCGTGGTACTCGGCCTCGAAGATGGCGGAGTAGTCGGAGCCGTCGCCGTCGGTGAACCGCAGTCTGCGGAAGCCGTTCGGCGACGAGGCGGTCATGTCCGCATCTTTCCACGGTTGCGCCCGCGCGTCGAAGGAATACCCTAGGGGGGTACCGTATTGAGTCGGGTGGAGGACACGATGCACGAACACGTCGGGTACATCGGCGACAAGGACGACCTGCTCAAGCGACTCCGTCGCGCCGAGGGCCAGGTGCGGGGGATCGCCCGCATGGTCGAGGACGAGACCTACTGCATCGACGTCCTCACCCAGATCTCCGCGGCCGAACCGGGCGCTCGAACGCGTCGCCCTGTCGCTGCTCGAGGACCACCTGTCCCACTGCGTCGCCGAGGCGGTCGCCGAGGGCGGGGACGCCGCGAACGCCAAGGTGCGCGAGGCGAGCGAGGCCATCGCGCGACTCGTCCGCTCCTGAACACCGGAAGGAACACCGTGAACGACACCGTGAACACCGAACTCCTGCTCGTCGAGGGCATGACCTGCGAGCACTGCGTGATGAGCGTGACCGAGGAACTCACCGAACTCGACGGGGTGTCGGGCGTCGCCGTCCAGCTCGTGCCGGGCGGTCGGTCCGAGGTCACCGTCACGTCGGACGGTCCGGTCACGACCGAGGCGCTGCGCGACGCGGTCGCCGAGGCGGGGTACGAGGTCGTGCGCTCGTGACGGACGGCATCGTCGACCGTGTGGTCGAACTCGACATCACCGGGATGACGTGCGCCTCGTGCGCCAACCGCATCGAGCGGAAGCTCGGCAAGCTCCCCGGCGTCACCGCGACCGTGAACTACGCGACCGAGAAGGCGCAGGTGCAGGTCGACGACCCCGACTCGGCCGATCCCACAGTGCTGATCGCCGCGGTCGAGGCCGCCGGGTACGGCGCCTCGGTCTCGGCGCCGCCCGTCTCCGCGGACGACGACACCGCCGACACCGCCGGGTCCGATCCCTCCGCGCCCCTCCGGCAGCGGCTCGTGGTCTCGGCGGTGCTCGCGCTGCCCGTCGTCGTCCTGTCGATGGTCCCCCTGCTGCAGTTCCCGGGCTGGCAGTGGCTGGCACTGGCCCTCGCCGCGCCCGTCGCGGTCTGGGGAGCACTGCCGTTCCACCGCGCCGCGTGGGTGAACGCCCGGCACGGCGCCGCCACGATGGACACGCTCGTGAGCGTCGGGGTCCTCGCCGCGTTCGGCTGGTCGCTGTACGCACTGTTCCTCGGCGACGCCGGCACGACCGGCATGCACATGACCTTCTCGTGGTTCGCGACCGATCCCGAGGCGAGCGACCTCTACCTCGAGGTCGCCACCGCCGTCACGGTCTTCATCCTGGCCGGCCGGTACATGGAGGCGCGGGCGAAACAGCAGTCCGGCGCAGCGCTCCGCGCCCTGCTCGAGCTCGGCGCGAAGGACGCGACGGTGCTGGGGGGGGCGACCGAGACCCGTGTGCCGGCTGCCTCGCTCGTCGTCGGTGACGTGGTCGTCGTCCGCCCGGGGGAGCGGATCCCGAGTGACGGCACCGTGCGCGAGGGCTCCTCCGCCGTCGACCTCAGCATGCTCACCGGCGAGTCCGTGCCGGTCGAGGTCCGCCCCGGCGACGCCGTCACGGGTGCCACGATCAACGTCGGCGGACGACTCGTCGTCACGATCACCCGCGTCGGCGCCGACACCGAACTCGCACGCATGGGTCGGCTCATCGAGGACGCGCAGACCGGCAAGGCCGAGGTGCAGCGCCTCGCCGACCGCGTCTCCGGGGTCTTCGTCCCGATCGTCATCGGGCTCGCGGTCCTGGCGTTCGTCGGTTGGCTCGTGCTCGGCGGGTCCCTGACGGCGGCGTTCACCGCGGCCGTCGCCACCCTCATCATCGCCTGCCCGTGCGCGCTCGGTCTCGCCACCCCGACCGCCCTCCTGGTCGGCACGGGGCGCGGCTCGCAGCTCGGCATCCTCATCGGCGGACCCCAGGTGCTCGAACGCACCCGTGCCGTCGACACGATCGTGCTCGACAAGACCGGCACCGTGACGACCGGGGCCATGGCGCTCCGCTCGGTCGTGGCCGCCCCCGACGCCGACGTCGACCCCGACGCGGTGCTGCGACTGGCCGCGGCCGTCGAGGACGGCTCGGAGCACCCGGTCGGCCGCGCGGTGATCGCCGGCGCGCGTGACCGGGGCATCGCCACGGCGGAGGCATCGCAGTTCACCGCGACGCCGGGCGCCGGCGTGCAGGCCGTGGTCGACGGCGACGTGGTGCTGGTCGGCACCGCCCGGTGGCTCGCCGAGTCGTGGTCGATCGGCCTGCCGGAGACGCTCGCCACCGCACTCGCCGAGGCCGAGTCCGACGGCGGGACCGCGGTCGTGGTCGCTCGGAACGGTGCCGCGCTCGGCGTGGTCGTCGTCGGCGACACCGTGAAGCCCGAGGCAGCCGACGCCGTCCGTCGCTTCGTCGAGCTCGGACTCCGTCCGGTGCTGCTCACGGGCGACAACGAGGGGGCGGCACACGCCGTCGCCGCGTCCGTCGGGATCGACGAGGTCCACGCGCGCCACACCAGCCTCGAAGCTCGAGACCGTCCGCCGGCTGCAGGCAGAGGGGCGGAGCGTGGCGATGGTCGGGGACGGGGTGAACGACGCAGCAGCCCTCGCCGCGGCCGACCTCGGCATCGCGATGGGCGCCGGCACCGACGCGGCGATCGCGGCCAGCGACATCACCGTCGTCAGTGGCCGGCTCACCGTGGTGGCCGATGCGGTCCGGCTCTCCCGTGCCACCCTGCGCACGATCAAGGGGAACCTGTTCTGGGCGTTCGCGTACAACGTGGCGGCGATCCCGCTCGCGATGGCGGGGCTGCTCAACCCCGTGCTGGCGGGTGCGGCCATGGCGTTCTCGTCCGTCTTCGTCGTGACGAACAGCCTGCGCCTCCGTCGCTTCGCCCCGCTCGACCGCCCCTGACCTGGCGGCCCGACTGTGCGCACCACCTGCCGGAGCGCACTACGCTCGAACTCGGTCCGCGACGCAGTGCTGCGGTGACCCGCGGGCTTGTACGTCTTGAAGGTGATCCAGGAGGACCCCGTGACCGAATCCGCGCCCGTCGACCCCACATCGACCGAAGGCTGGAAGAAGCTGGACGGCATCGCCGCCGCGGCTTCACCCCGGACCTGCGAGGGTGGTTCGACAGCGACCCAGGCCGTGCCGAGCGGTACACGTTCCAGGCGGCGGACCTCACCGTCGACCTGTCGAAGGGCCTCGTCGACGACGAGATCCTCGGCGCTCTGCTGCAGGTCGCGAAGGACACCGGCGTCGCCGAGCGCTTCCAGGCGATGCTCGCCGGTGAGCACATCAACGCCACCGAGGACCGTGCCGTGCTGCACACCGCGCTCCGCCGGCCGAAGGCGACCGAGGGCCTCGTCCCCGCCGCCCCGCTGACCGTCGACGGCCAGGACGTCGACGCCGACGTGCACGCCACGCTCGAGAAGGTCTACGCGTTCGCGACGCAGGTGCGCGACGGCTCGTGGACCGGTGTCACCGGCAAGCGCATCGAGACCGTCGTCAACATCGGCATCGGCGGCTCGGACCTCGGACCGGTCATGGTCTACGAGGCACTGAAGCCGTACGTGCAGCCCGGCCTCGAGGCCCGCTTCGTCTCGAACATCGACCCGTCGGACATCTACGAGAAGACCGTCGACCTCGACCCGGAGACCACGCTCTTCATCGTCGCGTCGAAGACCTTCGGCACGCTCGAGACCCTGACGAACGCCCGCCTCGCCCGCCAGTGGCTGTGGGAGAAGCTGGGCCTCACGGACGCCTCGGACGACGAGAAGTCGAACGCCGTCGCGAAGCACTTCGTCGCCGTCTCGACCGCGCTCGACAAGGTCGCCGCGTTCGGCATCGACCCGGAGAACGCCTTCGGCTTCTGGGACTGGGTGGGCGGCCGCTACTCGGTCGACTCGGCCATCGGCACGAGCGTCGTCATCGCGATCGGCCCGGAGAACTGGGAGCAGTTCCTCGCCGGCTTCCACGCCGTCGACGAGCACGTCCGCACCACGCCGCTCGAGCAGAACGTCCCCGTCCTGATGGGGCTGCTCAACGTCTGGTACTCGAACTTCCTCGGTGCCCAGAGCCACGCGGTCCTGCCGTACACGCAGTACCTGCACCGCTTCGCCGCGTACCTGCAACGGCTCACGATGGAGTCGAACGGCAAGCGCGTCCGCTGGGACGGCTCGCCCGTCACCACCGAGACCGGCGAGGTCTTCTGGGGCGAGCCGGGCACGAACGGCCAGCACGCGTTCTACCAGCTCATCCACCAGGGCACCCGCCTCATCCCGACGGACTTCATCACCGTCGCGAAGCCGGCCCGTCCGCTGAAGGACGAGTCCGGCGACGGCAAGGCCGTGCAGCCGGGGCAGGACGTCCACGCGCTGTTCCTGGCGAACTTCTTCGCGCAGACGAAGGCGCTCGCGTTCGGCAAGACGGCGGACGAGGTCCGCGCGGAGGGCACCACCGACGAGGCGATCGTCGCGGCACGCACCTTCACGGGCAACAAGCCGTCGACGTCGATCCTCGCGCCGGAGCTCACCCCGAGCGTGCTCGGGCAGCTCATCGCGCTCTACGAGCACATCGTGTTCACCGAGGGCACCATCTGGGGCATCGACTCGTTCGACCAGTGGGGCGTCGAGCTCGGCAAGCAGCTGGCGCTGCAGATCGCCCCGGCGGTCGACGGCGACCAGGCCGCGCTGGACGCGCAGGACTCCTCGACGAAGGCGCTCATCGCCAAGTACCTGGAGCTGCGCGGCGAGTAACGCGCACCTGACGGACGGGAGGCGCGGTGCCAGCTGGCACCGCGCCTCCCCGTCCGTCTGCCGATCGTGCTGGCCGCGGGGCGGACCCGAGGCGGTTTTCGCGCTGAGCGACAGTTCACGCGCGGCGCGGCCGGTGAGGTGTCGCTCACCGCGAAACGTCGCCGGCGCCGTGGCCGCCGGGGTCAGCGGCCGAGCGGGTCGAGGTTGAGCGACGTGCCCTCGTAGAGGTGCTGGTCCTCGCCGAACACCTGCACGCCCTCGTTCAGCCACACCAGGTCGCGCACCGTGATGCCAAAGCGCGCGGCGACGTCGCCGATGAGGTCGTCCGGCGCGACCGTGTAGGTCTTCGGTGCACCGGAGGCCGTGGTCGCCGTGACCGGCCCGTTCGCGTTCGCGCGGGTGCCGGCGTCCTTCGGGTGTACGTTCGTCTGCCGTGCGGGGACCGACCAGCGGACGGTCGTGACGGCGAGGACCTTGTCGGCGGCGATCTCGACGGGGACGTCCTGCCCGGGCGCCGCCGCGGAGTACGTCACGAGCGTCCCGAGGTGCGACAGGTCGACCCCGGACCCGCTGAGCGGCACGTTCGCCGCGATCGCACCGCTGGTCGGGCCACCGAGGGTGTGGTCGCCGACGCCGTGGTACGTGAGCCCGTCGCCGACCTTCCGCGGCAGGTCGAACAGCCCGACGCCGATCGGCACCGGCAGGGTCGAGGTGATCCCGGAGTACTGCGCGGTGAAGGAGTCGTCACCGTTGGCGACCATCCGGAAGTGGAAGTGGATGCTGCCCTTGGGGGAGGCGACGTCGCCCTGCGCCAGGACGGTGCCGGCCGGGATGGGCGTGAGCGTCGGAGGCCGGGGCAGCGGCCTCGGTCGGTGCCGGGGTGGGGCGTGCGGGGGTTCGCCGACGCCTCGAGCAGGTCCGACGCGGACTCGCCGTCGGGGTCGGCGTCGGGGTGGCGCTCGGCGGCGCGGACGTCGCCGGCGGGCTGGACGGCGCGGGCAGCGCTCCGTCGGATCCGCGCAGCAACGAGCACCCGGACAGCGCGACGGTCCCCAGGACGACGGCACCGATCGTCACGAAAACGCTTCATGGTTCCCCCTCGCGACGATGCTAGCGCGGCGTCGCGCCCGGACGGAGGGGCGGTTGCGGGCTGTGTCCTGCGGCACACCGCACCGGTCCGGGCGTGGTGGGACGGTGTCGGTCGGAGCGGCTACCGTCGTGGGTATGGAGCGTTCGGAGATCCTCGCCGCTGCAGCCGCCGCGCGCGCCGCCCGCATCGCCGAGGAAGGCGGTGACGACGCTGCCGCGCGGGAACGTGCCGAGAGCGTCCGTCGTCGTGCCGACGGCCTGACCGACCGGTTCGACACCGTCGAGGGGACGAGCGCCGAGTCCGATGCGCGCGACGCCGACCGCCGTCGCGCGGGCGAGGGACCGTGCAGCCTCCCGGACCGAGGGGTCACTGTCGGACTGGCACCGCATGGGCACCCGACGCGGCGTCACGCCGGACGACCAGGTCCGCACGGCCTGGACCGTCACCGGGGTCCCCGAACCCGGCGAGGCGCGGGCGGCTCGCGAACGTCCTGCTCTCGACCGCCGGGCACGCCGGTCGGGTCGCCGACGCCGCACGCCGGAACCCCCGGCTCGCCGGAGCCGCCAGCGCTGCCGCGCGCCGGACGGTCCGGCGCTACACCGACCACGGTGCGGACATGTCCTCGCTGGGGGACGTGCTCGCCTGAACCGCCCCGCGACGAGGAGTGAGGCACCCTCGCCCCTGATCAGGACTTTCGTGGAGCGATCCAATCCGTCTGATGTCCATATGTGTGATTGACAGGACATGGAAACGGGTTACGATCCTTTCCAAGCGATGAAGGGGGTGATCACTGACGAGAAGGAGTCACCCGCATGGTCGAGGCATCAAACCGGACAGCCCCGAAGACGGCGCTCCCGCCGGTCGGGAAGGGCTCCGCACGTCCGCCGCCTCGGCGTCCTCGCCCTCGTCGCCACCTTCGGCGGCCTCCTGTTCGGCTACGACACCGGTGTGATCAACGGCGCGCTGCTGCCGATGAAGCAGGAGCCCGGCCTCACGAACTTCACCGAGGGCGTGGTCATGAAGCTCGCTCCTCTTCGGTGCCGCCATCGGCGCTCATGCTCGGTGGCCGCATCGCCGACGGCCTGGGTCGTCGGAAGACGATCATCCTGGCTCGCCGTGACGTTCTTCGTCGGCACGCTCGTCTGCGTCTTCGCGCCGGCCTTCGGCGTGATGGTCGTCGGTCGTGTGCTGCTCGGCCTGGCGGTCGGTGGTGCCTCCACGGTCGTCCCGGTGTTCCTCGCCGAACTCGCGCCGTACGAGATCCGCGGATCGCTTCTCCGGTCGCAACGAGCTGATGATCGTCATCGGACAGCTCGCCGCGTTCGTGGTGAATGCGATCATCGGCAACCTCTGGGGTGAGGGCAACGGGGTCTGGCGCGTCATGCTCGCCGTCTGCGCCCTGCCCGCGATCGCGCTCTTCATCGGGATGCTCCGCGTGCCGGAGTCGCCGCGGTGGCTGGCGTCGAAGGGCCGCAACGACGAGGCGCTCGAGGTCCTCGGGCAGATCCGCTCGAAGGAGCGTGCGTCGGCCGAGCTCGAGGACATCAAGCGGACGAACGCCTTCGAGGAGAAGGTCCAGCGCGAGAGCGGCTGGCGCGTCCTGCTCGGCAACAAGTGGCTCATCCGGATCGTGCTCATCGGTGCGGGCATCGGCGTCGCGCAGCAGCTGACCGGCATCAACTCGATCATGTACTACGGCCAGACCGTCCTGATCGAGTCGGGCTTCCAGCAGTCGGCGGCGCTCATCGCGAACATCGCGCCGGGCATCATCGCCGTGGTCGGTGGCTTCATCGCCATCTACAACATGGAGAAGATCAACCGTCGGACGACGCTGATCCTCGGGTACTCGCTGACGACGGTCTGCCACTTCCTGATCGGCATCGCCTCGATGACGCTCGTCGAGGGCAACCCCGCTCGTCCCTGGGTCATCCTGTTCCTCGTGGTCGCCTTCGTCGGTTCGATGCAGACCTTCCTCAACATCGCGACCTGGGTGATCCTGTCCGAGATCTTCCCGACGCAGATCCGTGCGCTCGGCATGGGGATCGCGGTCTTCTGCCTCTGGATCGCGAACGCGTTCCTCGGGCTGTACTTCCCGACGATCGTCGCCGCCACGGGCATCACCGGCACGTTCTTCGGCTTCGCGATCGTCGGCGTCCTCGCGCTGCTCTTCATCTGGAAGTTCGTGCCGGAGAGCCGCGGCCGCACCCTGGAAGAGGTCGAAGAGGGCGTCACCACCGGCAACATCTTCACGGTCCCGCCGAAGGCGCGCCGGTGACGGTGGGGCGTCGCTGACGCAGTCCATCGAGGAGCAGAAGACGTCGGGTCGGCCAATGGCACCCGACGTCTTCTGCTCCCTCGACGGGTGACCGGGTGACGGGACGACGGACGGGAGGCGCGGTGCCAGCTGGCACCGCGCCTCCCGTCCGTCTGCTGGCGGCGCTACGGGCGCAGGAGTACCTTGCCGACGCGGCCGGCGGTGTCGCTCGCGCGCACCGCGTCGCGGACGTCCTCGAAGGCGAACGTCTCGGCGACGGGGGCGTCAGCAGCCGTCGAGCACGCGGGTGATGAGCTCACCGAAGAGCTGCTGCTTCGTCTCGCCCGGCATGGTGCGGCTGACGACACTGCCCCAGAAGCCCTTGATCGTGACCTGCTTGAAGATCACGGCCCCGGACGGGATCGTCATCGTCGGCGACGCCATGGCGCCGAACACGACGAGGGTCCCGTTCTCGGCGAGCGTCGACACGATGTCCGCGGCGGCCTGTCCGCCCACCGACTCGACGCCGGCGATGATCGGCGCACCGCCGGTGATCGCCGTGACCTGGTCCTGCCAGTCGTCGCCGTCGGTCGCGACGATCCGCTCGATGCCCTGCTCGCGGAGTTCGTCGACACCGGCCGCACGCCGGACGAGGCCGACGACGTTGATGCCCCGGGCGGCGGCGAGCTGCGCGACCATGCGGCCGACGGCGCCGTTCGCGGCGTTCTGGATCATCCAGTCGCCCTCGTGCAGGTCGAGCGAGTGCAGCAGGCTGATCGCGCTGAACGGCATCGACACGAGCTGGGCGGCGGCCTCGTCCGGACATCGCGTCGGGCACCGGGATGAGCCCGGCCGCGTCGGCGACGTAGTACTCGGCCCAGACGCCGAAGGTGCCGCCGGCGACGCGCTGGCCGACCTGCAGGTTCGTGACGCCCTCGCCGAGCGACTCGACGACACCGAGCGCCTCGGTGCCGGACTGGGCGGGCAGCTCGAGCTTGAAGCCGTAGGTGCCGCGCACGGTCCACAGGTCGTGGTTGTGGATGGGGGAGAGCACGGTGCGGACGAGGACCTGCCCGGTGCCGGGCTGGGGGACCGGACGCTCGGCGACGGTCAGGACGTCGGCGGGCTCGGCGAAGGTCTCGTGCACGACGGCGCGCATCGTGGTGGGGGTGGTGTCGGTCATGGACTAGTCCTCGAGACGGTGATCGTGACGTCGATGTTGCCGCGCGTCGCGTTCGAGTAGGGGCAGACCTGGTGGGCAGCGTCCGCGAGGGCCTGGGCCTGGTCGTGCTCCACGCCGGGGATGACGACCTCGAGCATGACGGCCAGCTGGTAGCCGCCCTGGCCGTTCGGGCCGATCTGCACGCGGCCGCCGACGGATGAGTCGGCGATCTTCCGCCTTCTGGCTGCGGGCGACGCCCTGCAGCGCGGAGTGGAAGCACGCGGCGTAGCCGGCGGCGAAGAGCTGCTCGGGGTTGGTGCCGGCGCCGGAGCCGCCCATCTCCTTCGGGATGGCGAGGTCGAGCGCGAACGAGCCGTCGCTGGTGGCGACGCGGCCGTCACGGCCGGCGCCGGTGGAGAGGGCCTCGGCGGTGTAGAGGGCTTCCATGTGGTGTTCCTTCCTTCGTGGGTCAGTGTGGTCTTCGTCGTGGTGCGAGCCGTTCCTTCGCGCTGAGCGACAGTTCACGGACTCGGAGACGCGTGAGGTGTCGGTCAGGCCGTGACGTCGCGCGGGGCGTCAGCGGCCGCGGCGACGGTGGTGGTGGCGTGCATGGTCTCGGTGAGCCGGTGCAGCGTGGCGATGAGCTCCGTCGCGGCCTGCTCGTCGGACAGTCCCATCCCGGCGGCGATCCGGGCCGGGATGTGCGCGAGCTCCGGACGGAGGGCCGTCCCGCGCTCACCGATGGTCACCGTGACGACGCGCTCGTCGGCGCTGCGGCGCTCGCGGCGGACGAGTCCGGCCTGCTCCATGCGGCGGAGCAGGGGGAGAGCGTGCCGGAGTCGAGCTGCAGGTGGTCGCCGAGGCTGGAGACGGTCTGGTCGCCCTCGATCCACAGGGTCACGAGCACGAGGTACTGCGGGTAGGTCAGCCCCACGGCTCGAGCAGTGTCCGGTACGCCTGGGTCGTCGCACGGGAGGCCGCGTAGAGGGAGAAGCACACCATCTCGTCGGTCACGGGCATGGCACAAGCATTGCACGCAACCGAGTTGTGCACAACCTAGTACGCGCGCTCCGCTCCTGACGCGGCCCCGGGACGCCCGCGCTCGGCCAGCGCGGCGCGTGCGTCCTCGAACGACGAGTACGGCACGTGCGTCCCCTCGACGTCCCGGTAGTCGGTGAGCCCCGGACCCGCCCAGTACACGACGCCGTCCTCCCCGACCTCGTCCAGGGCGCGGCGGACGGCGGTGGCCGGCTCCGGCACCTCGAGGACGAGCGGAGCGGACGACCCGGTTCCGGACGCGCTGGCGACCACCGCGTGGGCGCCGTCGAGGATCGCCCGCCGGATCGGCTCCGGAGCCTCGTACCGGGGGTGGTGGTCGGCCACGACCACGACGTCCGCCGCCGACGCCGCGACCGTCCCCATCGCCCGCCGCTTGCTCACGTCGCGGTCGCCGTCGGCACCGAGGACGATGGCCACCCGGCCGGTCGCGAAGGCCCGGATCGCCGAGAGGCTCTTGTCGAACGCGTCCGGCGTGTGCGCGAAGTCGACGTAGACACGGGGGCCGGTCGCGGCCGAGGCGTCGGCCATCCGCCCGGGGACCTCGACGTCGAGCGGGCCGGAGGTCGCCTCGAGCAGTGCGCCGGCGGGGACCCCTGCGTTCGCCAGCATCGCGATCGCCAATCCCGCGTTCGCCACCATGTGCACGCCGAGCAGCGGGACGTCGAGCGTGAACGCGGCGCCGTCCGGCGCACTCACGACTGCTCGGCTGCCGTCCGGCCGCTGGTCGAGCACCCGCACCAGCCAGTCCGCACCGGCAGCGGGGTCCGTCGAGATCGTCGTCACCGGGACGCTCGCCTGCGCCGCGATCCGCCGTCCGGCCCCAGAGTCCAGCGACACCACGCCCGCGCGCGACCGCTCCGGGTGAACAGCAGCGCCTTCGCCGCGAGGTACGCGTCCATGTCCGGGTAGTCGTCGAGGTGGTCGTGGGACAGGTTCGTGAAGCCGGCGACGTCGACGACGACCCCGTCGGTGCGGTGGCGGGTGAGTCCCTGCGCGCTGACCTCGATGGCCGCGCCCTGCACCCCGAGCTCGGCTGCGCGGGCGAGGAACTCGTGCAGCTCCGGTGCCTCCGGGGTGGTGAGCACACTCGGCACCGCCGAACCCGGCACCCGGCGCTCGACGGTCGAGCTCAGGGCCGTCCGCCACCCGAGCCGGCGCATCAGGGCGTCGAGCAGGTGCACGGTCGAGGTCTTCCCGTTCGTCCCGGTGACGCCGAACAGCGTGAACGGCAGCGTCGCCGTGCCGGAGAGCAGCCGTGCGAGGTCGCCGAGTCGGGCGCGGGGATCGGGCACGACGAGCACGGGGAGACCGCTGCGGAGCGCGGCCGCCTCGCCGGCCCGGTCGGTCAACACCGCGACCGCCCCGGCAGCCCGCGCCGTCCCGCCGTGGTCCGCGCCGTGACCGTGCCGCCCCGGCAGCGCCGCGAAGAGCACACCCGGCCGGACGTCGGTGGTCGCCAGCGCGACGCCCGTGACCGTGACGTCGACCTGCGGCTCGGGTAGGGCCGAGTGCGCGTGCGACGTCGGCGAGCAGGGTCTGGCGGGGCGCCTCCGGGCGGTGGGCGTGCGACATCGCGGCTCCTCGGTTCGGGTCGACCCCGATGGTGCGACGCGCTCCCGGAGCACGGTCCCAGGATTGCGCGTTCGGGACCGGCGGGCGCTGCGTGGTGCGAGCCGGTTAGGCTGACGTGACCCACGATGACCAGCAACGACCTCGACAACCCAGCGACCACTGGAGCCGGCGACACCCGCCGCACCGGTAGGGCGTCGTCCCACGGCAAGACGATCCTGATCGGGGAGCACGCCGTGGTCTACGGCGCCCCCGCTCTCGTGCTGCCGGTCCTCGACGCCCGGGTCGTCGCCACCGTGACACCCATCGAGCCAGCAGCGGCGAGCACCGGCACCGGCACGACCGCCCCGGCCACCACCTCGAGTCCGCGGTGCACACCGGCCCGCTCGACCTCGCCCCCGCCGCCGTGATGCCGACCGTCACCGCCGTCACCGCGACGCTCCGCCACTTCGGCAGCACCGACCAGCAGTTCCACGTCCGCGTCGACAGTGAGGTGCCGACCGCCCGCGGCATGGGCTCCAGCGCCGCGGTCGCCGCCGCCGTGACCGCCGCCGTCGCCGATGCCCTGGGCGAGACGCTCGACGTGGAGACCCACCACGAGCTCATCCAGGAGTGTGAACGGGTCGCCCACGGGCGTCCCTCCGGACTCGACGCCCACGGGGTCGTCGCGGACGCCCCCGTCTGGTTCGAGGGCGGCCGCATCGAGCCGGTCGAACTCGGGGCCCGGTTCACCTTCGTCGTCGCCGACACCGGGGTCCCCCGGGCACACCCGCGAAGCCGTCGCGGCCGTGCGCGCTCGCCACGACGCCGACCCGGCCGCCGTCGACGAGGTGGTCGACCGCATCGGTGGACTCGCCCGCCGCGCACGGGGGACACTCGTGGACGGCGACGCACAGGCGCTCGGTGCCACGATGGACGCCGCGCACGGACTCCTCACCGCACTCGACGTGTCGAGCAACGACCTGGACCGGCTCGTCGACGCCGCACGTTCCGCGGACGCCCTCGGCGCGAAGCCTTCACCGGCGGTGGGCGCGGCGGATGCGTCCTCGCCCTCGCCCTCGGACGGCGAACACGCGGAGCGCATCGCCGCCGCGCTGCGCGGCGGCAGGTGCCGCAGCCACACTGGACCACTACGATCGGAGACCGCGCTTTGATGACCGCTCACCGCCGTCGCGCACCCCCAACATCGCCCTCGTCAAGTACTGGGGCAAGGCGGACGCGACGCTCGGCGCTGCCCGCTAACGGGCAGCGTCTCGATGGGGCTCGACGTGTTCCCGACGACGACGACCGTCACCGTGGACGGTGGGTCGCGGGTCGGCCTGGAGGCACGTGACGCGTTCACCCTGAACGGTCGCGTCGTCGAGGACGAAAGCGCCCTGGTACGGGTGCAGCAGTTCCTCGACCTCGTGCGCGAGCTGCCGGACAGCGACGCGCGCGCCAGCGTCGTCTCGGAGAACACCGTGCCGACCGGCGCCGGTCTGGCCTCGAGCGCCTCCGGCTTCGCCGCCCTCGCCACCGCGGCGTCGGCGGCCTACGGGCTCGACCTCTCCCCGCGCGACCTGTCCCGGCTTCGCCCGGCGCGGATCGGGTTGGCGACCCGGTCGATCCCCGGTGGCGTGGCGGTCTGGCACGCCGGTGATGGAAGCCGGGGCTCCTACGCCGAGCCGATCCCCGCGCCGCCGATGGCCATGGTCGTCGTGACCATCGACGCGGAGACCCGAAGCCGATCGGCTCGCGCGAGGCCATGCGCCGCACCATCGCGACCTCGCCGTTCTACCCGGCCTGGGTGACCTCGACGACCGAGACGGTGGGGGACATGCTCACCGCGTGTGCCGCCGGCGACTTCACCCGGATCGGCGAGCTCACCGAGAGCAACGCGCTCCGCATGCACGCCACCATCGAGGGTGTTCCCCCCGATCCGCTACCTGAACGCCCGCAGCGTCGCGGTGTTCGACGCGGTCGCCGAACTGCGCGCATCCGGGGTCGAGGGCGTACGCCACGGCCGACGCCGGACCCAACGTCGTCGTCCTGACGAAGCCCGAGGACCGGTCCGCCGTCGCGTCCGCGCTGTCCGGCTTCGGCGACGTCATCGAGTCCGGCACTGGACCCGCCCGCGCGCGTGGTCCGCTCCGAAGGAACGGGGACGCCCGAGCGGGCGCCGCCCCGACCAGGAGGAGCGCACCGAGAGTGATCGAGTTCCGTGCCCACGGCAAGCCTGTTCGTCGCGGGCGAGTACGCCGTCGTCGAGCCGGGCCAGCCGTCCGTGCTCATCGCGCTCGACCGCGCCATCACGGCACGGGTGACCGAGGGCCACGGTGCCGGCAGCATGTACTCCGAGGAGTACGGGCACCTGCCGCTCACCTGGACCCGCGCCGAGGACGGCATCGCACTCGACACCGAGCACCACCCCTACGACTACGTGATGGCGACGATCGACCTGGTCGAGAAGCTCCGCGGCGAGCAGGGCATCGCCGCCTCGTTTCCACGACCTGCGGATCCACAGCCAGCTCGACGACGCCAGCGGCCGGAAGTTCGGCCTCGGGTCGTCCGCGGCGGTCACCGTCGCGACGGTCGGTGCCCTCGACCGCTTCTACGGCCTCGGGCTCTCGCAGCGGAAGCGGTTCCAGTCGCCCTGCTCGCGACGATCCGGGTGAACCCGCGCGCGTCCGGCGGGGACCTCGCGGCAAGACCTTCGGCGGCTGGCTCCGCCACAGCAGCGCGCCGGACCGCGAGCGCCTGGCCGCGCAGCTCGACCGTCGCAGCGTGACCGAGATCCTCGGCGACGCCGAGGCACTGGGAGGGGTTCGACGTCCAGCGCCTCCCGGCGCCGGAGAACCTCGAGCTCCTCGTCGGGTGGACCGGTTCGCCGGCGTCCACCACGAAGCTCGTCGGCGTCGTCCGCCGGCACCGCAACGGCGGGTACCAGGCGTTCCTCGACGAGAGCCGGGCCTGCGTCGACGACCTGACCACGGGCCTCCAGACCGGTGACGCGGACCGCACGCTCGGCGCGCTCCGCCGTGCACGCGGGCTGCTGCAGCGCCTCGGCGCGTCCGTCGGCTCGCAGATCGAGACCGAACGCCTCGCCACCCTGTGCGACGTCGTCGAGGCCGCGGGCGGGGCGGCGCGCCGTCCGGTGCCGGCGGCGGCGACTGCGGCATCGCGGTCGTCCCGGCGGAGACCGGACTCGCCGGTATCCACCGCGCCTGGGAGGCGCACGACATCAGAACACCTCAGCGTCGGCGGTGCAAGCGCTCAAGAAGGGAGCGTCGATGACTGACCTGCTGACCCCGATCCCCACGAAGTGGGTGGGGCCGATCCGCATCAGCGGCAACGCGGTGGAGGGCGAGCACGAGGTGCCGCTCGCCACGTACGAGTCGCCCCTCTGGCCGTCCGTCGGCCGCGGCCGCTCGTGTCTCGCGCATGGTCGAGGGCGGCATCGTCTCGACCGTCGTCGACGAGCGCATGACCCGCTCGGTCGTGGTCCGTGCCGACAGCGCGGCCGCCGCACACCCTCGGCCGACCGGGCGGTCCTCGCCCGGCAGGACGAGCTCGAGCAGATCGTCGCCGGGCAAGAGCCGGTTCGCGAAGCTCATCGAGGTGCACCCGGAGATCGTCGGGGACCTGCTGTTCCTGCGCTTCGCGTTCACGAGGGCGACGCCTCCGGGCACAACATGGTGACGCAGGCGGCGAGCAAGCGCGCCGGCGATCTCTCGCGTGGGAGCCGGGCCTGCGGTACGTCTCCGTCTCCGGGAACTTCTGCACCGACAAGAAGGCCACCGCGGTGAACGGCATCCGTAGTCGCGGCCCAGGAACACGATCGCCGAGATCATCATCCCGGGCGAGATCGTCGAGAAGCGCCTGTATCGGTGCGTCGGCCGCGCGGATCGCCGAGCTCAACGTCGCTGAAGAACCTGGTGGGCTCGACCATCGCCGGGGCCATCCGCTCCGCGAACGCGCACTACGCGAACATGCTGCTCGGGTTCTACCTCGCCACCGGGCAGGACGCGGCGAACATCGTCGAGGGGTCCCAGGGCATCACGAGCGCCGAGGACCGCGACGGCGACCTGTACTTCGCGACCTCGCTCCCGCACTCGTCTTCCGTCGGCACGGTCGGCAACGGCAAGGGCGGCGACCTGCCCGTCGTGGAGGACGCTTCCTGGTGCGCCTCGGCTGCCGACAGGAGCGGGCCCGAGCCGAACGCCCGACGCCTGGCCGCCCTGTGTGCCGCGACCGTCCTCTGCGGGGAGCTCTCCGCTGCTCGCCGCGCAGACCCTCAACCCGGGCGAACTGGATGGCCGCGCATGTCGCCATGGAACGCCGGGGCGCGAAAGCCCGCAGGGGGAGCAGCATGACCGCGCCGCAGCCGCTCTCCGTCGGCATCCACGACATCGCGATCGCGACCGGACACCACGTCCTCGAAGCTCAGATGAGCCTGGCCGAGCGCCTCGGCGTCGACCTCGGCGAGAAGTACCACGTCGGCATCGGGCAGGACGCGCTGTTCAAGCGTGCCCGCCGCCGACGAGGACATCGTCACGATGGGTGCGGCAGCCGCGAAGGAGAGCAGGATCATCGACCGGCACGGCGTCGAGGGCATCCGCACGGTGCTCTTCGCGACCGAGTCCGGTGTCGACAAGTCGAAGGCCGCTGGGGTAAGTTCGTGCAGCGGGCTGCTCGGTCTGCCGCAGAACGTCCGCGTCGTCGAGCTGAAGCAGGCCTGCTACGGCGGGACCGCAGCCGTGCAGCTCGCCCTCGAAGCGTCGCCCGCGCGCCGCACGAGCGGGTGCTCGTCATCGCCGCGGACGTCGCGCGCTACGACGTCGAGACCGCCGCCGAGCCCACGCAGGGGTGCCGGCGCCGCCGCGATCCTCATCGCGGCCGATCCTGACCTCATCGAGTCCGAACCGGCCGCTGGGGTCTTCACCGCGGACGTCGACGACTTCTGGCGTCCGAACGACCGCTCGACCGCCCTGGTCGACGGCCGCCTGTCGGTGAGCGCGTACGTGAACGCCTTCGTCGGCGCGTGGGACGACTCCTCGCGGCGCAGGGCGGGCCGGCGTACGAGGACATCGTGCGGTTCGTCCACCACCAGCCGTTCACGAAGATGGCGATCAAGGCGCACCGGAAGCTGACGCAGCACAAGTCGGGGTGCCGTTCGACGAGTCCGAGCTCGCGATCGGCTTCACCTACAACCGGCAGACCGGCAACACCTACACGGCGTCGCTCTTGATCGGGCTGGCGGCGCTGCTCGACCTCGACGACGACCTCGGCGAGGAGCGCATCGCCCTGTTCAGCTACGGTTCGGGCAGCGTCGGCGAGCTCATCACCGGCATCGTCCGGCCCGACTACCGCGACCACCGCCGCGTGGGCCGCGTGCGCGAGCTGCTCGACGCCCGGGTCCCGCTGACGGTCGACGCCTACCGCGAGCTGCATGCCGGCGGTGCTCGCGACGAGCGAGGACGTCGAGCGTCCGCGCGTGACCTCCGCGCCGTACCGCTTCGCGGGCGTGCGCGGCGGTGCCCGGCCACTACGAGGCGACCGCGCAGGACTGACCGGGCCGCCGGCCGGGCCGGCCCCGACGCCCTCGCGACGTGGACGGTGGTGCGCGGCCGCGATCTGTCGCTTCCGCGCACGAGACGCAGCCGGCGGACGGCCGGGAGGCGCGGTGCCAGCTGGCACCGCGCCTCCCGGCCGTCGCCACCACGTCGCGGGCGTGAGATCGCAGTCTGGTCGGTCCGCGCGGCACGGCCGCGTCCCGAAGTGCGATCTCGGGCGACCGGCCGACCGGCTGGCGGTCACGCCGCGGCGGTCAGGACCTCGCGTTCGAGCCGCTGGTAGCTCGTCTCCATGCCGTCCGTCATGCCGGTCGCGAGGATCATGTCCCGCTGGGCCAGGTCGGGGTGGGTGATGAGCAGCGTCATCAGGGTGACGCCGTCGGCCTCGGCGAACTGCAGGTCGTTGACGTTGGCGGGGAACGGTGCACCGGTCATGCGCTCGGTGGTGACCATGCGGCGCTCGGGCTCGATGACGAGGTTCTCGCCCTCGAAGCCGAACGCCTCGCCCGCGGTGTCGCCGACCGGTGCCCACGCCTGCCGGAACGACCCGCCCACGACCAGGTCGTTCTCGCACGCGGTCATCTCCCACCCGTCCGGGCCGAGCAACCAGCGGCGCATCAGCTCCGGCTCGGTGTGGGCGCGCCAGAGCAGGTGCTGGGGCGCCTCGAACGCGCGGGTGATCCGCACGTGGGTGTCGTCGACGAGCTCGGTGACGGTGCCCTTGCCGGAGCGCGTACTCCCGCAGGTCGGCGAGCACCACGTCGAGCTGGCCGAACGCCTGCGTGTAGCCCTCCTGCATGCCCATCTCGACGAGCTGGTCGAGGTCGGCGGACGACGCGAACGCGGTGACGACGGTGACCCGCGACCCGGCGTCGACGGACTCGAACGACAGCACCGTCTCGCTGCCCGGCATCGACTCGTCGACGTCGCCGTCCTCTGTCGCGAAGAGGTCGCGGAAGACGATCCGCCGGGGTGCGTCCACCTCGCTGATCTCCCACATCGACAGGAAGCGCTCGTTCTGCGGTGAGGTCATCCGGTAGTGGGCGAGACCCCCGGGGCGCAGGTCGAACGACGTGAAGGTGGCGGGGAACCCGGGCGGGCCCCAGAAGCGCTCGAGCTGCCGCGGGTCGGCGAAGGCGCCCCAGAGTCGCTCGACGGGCACCGGGAACTCGGCGACGAGGTCATCGTGGTTCCTCGGGATCGGTGTGGACGGACGTGGTCGGCATCATCGGCTCCTGGTATCTGTGTGGGTGTCTCGATCGGCGTCGGGTCGTCCCCGAGCAGTGCGTCGAGCCGGTCGATCCGGCTGCGCCAGAGGTCCGCGTAGGTGTCGAGCAGACCGCGGACCCGGTCGATCTGGCTCGGTTCGGCGCGCACGATCCGCGTGCGGCCGCGGGGTGCTTCGTCACGAGTCCCGCTCCTTCGAGGACGGCCACGTGCTTCTGGACGGCGGCGAACGACATGGCGTACGCGTCCGCGAGCTCGCTCACGGACGCCCCGCCGACGAGGGTGCGACGGACGATGTCCCGCCGGGTCGCGTCGGCCAGGGCGTGGAAGACCCGGTCGACCTCGGTGTCGCTCCAGTTCGATTCGTACAACCATTTGGTTGCACGTTACGCGCGTCCGTCCTCCCCCCCCCCCCTCCCCCCCCCCCCCCCCCCCCCCCCCCCCCCCCCCGGGGGGTGTAGAAGGACTCATGGGTCAGCTCATCTACGACGGCGAGGTCCTCGACCTCCGGATCGACGACCGCGCCCTCGCAACCTGCAGATCGTCATCGTGAACATGCTCAGGCGGGAGCACCGGTTCGTGTTCTCGTGGAAGGACGACGTCGTCCACGGCAACGGCCGGAGCAGCATCTGGCTGCACTGCCCGGACGTCAGCCTCCACTTCAAGTTCGGCGGCAGCCGCGTGCCGTCGATCAACCGCAGCTGGCTCGAGGAGCTCTACGCTGCGGCGAGCCTCGAGGTGCCGGTCTCGTCCTGGACGCCGGAGCCGGCGGACACCAGCACGGCGGACGACTCGGCGTGGTCGCGCGCCGTGGTGCCGGGCGACGCCGACGATGCGTCCGAGGACCGCCACGCCCCGGCGGGGACCCGGCCTGAGCAATACCACAGGGGCGATCGTCGGTCAACGGGTTCCGCCGTCGCGCGCATCGACGTACGGTGCTCCTACCGCGATTGCGGTCCTCGCCGGAACAGGGACCGGGGTGGACACGTCCGCGGTCGAGGGTGAACCACGTGGTGGGAGTCCTGGATCCGGGCCTCCCGGGCCACGAACGCTCCTCGCTCGCCGCCCCGGCGTGGTTCGGGTTCCGCACCGGGGCGGCGGACACCGCGCTCCGTCGCGCGCGCGCGGGGTCAGGTACACTCGCGGACGTACCGATTCCCCGCGCCGCATGTCGGCCAGGGTACGCCTGCGCGTCGTCCTCGCCGCGGCCGCGCTGCGTCCCGATGACGGACAGCAGCGCCGACTCGATCGTCCTTCGCCATCCGCGAGGCGTCGCCGCTACACGTACACGTGCCCGCCGTCCTCGAGCCACCGGTACAGCTCCGCGCCCTGCTCGAGCATCCGGGTCTGCACGTAGACCTTCTCGGCCTGGTCGCGCGAGAACGCCAGGTCGAGGCGGTGCAGCACCCCTGCTCCTTTCTGCAGTGACGTGAGCTCGTCCTGGTACACGAAGTCGGTGTCGCGGTGCTGGTCGTCGAAGAACAGCCAGTTCCGGCCGGTCGCTCCGGAGACCGCCCGCTCGTGCAGGAACCCGCGGAACGGGGCGATGCCCGTGCCCGGCCCGATCATGATCAATCGGCGCGCTGTCGTCCGTCGGCACCCCGAACGCGGCGCCCGGTTGCAGGTAGACGTCGAGCCGGTGCCAGGCCGTGGGAGACCCGGTCGGCGAGGAACGTCGACGCCACGCCGGCGTACATTCCGGTGCGGGCTCGCCGTACCGGACCGAGGCGATGGTCAGGTGGATGCGGTCCGGGTGCGCCAGCGGGCTCGATGAGATCGAGTATTCGCCGCGCCCAGGTGCAGCGTTCGGAGGTTCGGCAGCAGGCTCGTCGAGTCCCGGCGCGGCCGGGCCGGCGTCGCGGAGCAGGTCGAGGCACGTCGCGGCCCCAGAGCCACCGGTCGAGCCCGTGCTTGTCGCCGTGCGAGACGACGGCTGCGAGTTCGCTCTCGACGGCGGCCCTGCTGCACGAGGTCTGCGATGAGGTCCTTCGACTGCGTCCGACCTCGCGGTCGGTCTCGGAGGACCTCGGCGATCGGCCGACCGTCGAACGCCTCGTCGCCGGTCGCGCCGACCTGGTCGAGCAGCTGCTCGACGAAGACCTCGTCGTTGACGGGCACCACCGCGAGGGCGTCGCCGGCCGCGTACTCGATGCCGGAGTCGCCCAGGTCGAACTCGTAGTGCCGGATCTCCTTCGCGCTGCGCGGCGAGGAGAGCAGCCAGTTCTCGACCAGGCAGCGACGGGCAGTACGGGTTGCGCTTGTTCCACTGGGCACCCGTGCCGTGCTGAGGCGCGGCTCGCCCCCGGCGCGCCGGCTGCGGTGGCGGACGCAGGCCGGTGCGGCGCGCCCGCCGTCGGTGCGGCCCCCGGCCTCGGCAGCGAGCCGGTCGAGGACCGGCGGCGGTCCAGAGCGCAGCCTGGTCCTCGAAGTCCACGTCGCAGTCCACGCGGTCGTGGATCCGCGTCGCGCCGAGCTGTTCGAAGCGGGTGTCGAGGAGCTTGCCGCCTCGCGCGGAACTCGTCGTAGCTGGTGTCGCCGAGCCCGAGCACCGCGTACCTTGCAGCTCCTCGAGCCGCGGCACGGTCGTCGCCTGGATCGCGTCCCAGAACAGTCCGGCGTTGTCGGGCATCTCGCCCTCGCCGTACGTCGAGGTGACCACGAGCACGTGGGACATCCCGGCGAGCTGCTCCGGCGTGACGGCGTCGAGCGCGCCTGCCCGGCCGCCGAGTCCGCGGGCCGTCGCACCCGCGACGAGTTCGTCGGCCAGGAACTCCGCGTTGCCGGTCTGGGTGCCGAAGAGCACGTCGATCGTCGTCGTCGGCGCGGGGGCGGCGGTCTTCTTGCCGGCCGCCGCGATGCCCGCGATGAACCCGGCGAGCCAGGACTCCTGCGCGGCGGAGAACGGGGCGTCGACCGGGATCAGCGAGCCGGTGGGGGGCAGGGTGCTCACGCGGTCACCGCCTCGGTCGGGGCCTGCGGTGCCCGGCGGGCGATGTCCTCGATGCCGCGGTCGAGCAGCTCGTCGAAGCGGGCCTTCGCGAACGCGGCCGTCGTTCTTGGCGTTCTGGTGGTGCATGATCCACCCGGTGGTGCCGGGCGCGTCCATGCTGCGGTTGTTCCGCTGCGAGCGCGCGCTTGTAGTCGTCGAGGCGCTTGATCGCGATGAGGGTCGCGAGCTCGTCGTCCGCGAACCGGTCGAGCGTGCCGCGGAGGTACTCGTCGACGCGCTGCTTCACGAAGAAGTCCTCGGTGAGGATGAGGTTCTGGACCGCCTCGGTCACCTGCGGGTCGTTCGGCCCCGCGGCGCCGGGGACGCGCTCGAGCGCGAGGTCCTGCGCGACGCCGAGCACCGTGCACGAGGACAGCAGCGAGAACATATCGTCGCCCTGGTCGCCGAGCGACGGGGCGCGGCCACCCAGCACGGCGCGCTGGTCGCGGTAGTCGACCTTGAACGCGCGGAGCTTGTCGGTGGCGATCGAGGTCGCCAGCTCGTCGAGCAGCTCGTTACGGGTCGCCGCCGCCAGGATCTCACCGGCGTCCTGAGTGAGCAGGAGCGCGCGGGGCATGCCGACGTAGACATGGGTGGCGGGGTGGTCTCCCAGTTCGGCGAGCAGTCGTTCGGCCAGCAGCGGGCCGGTCGCCTCGAGGTGCTACTCGAGGAGCAGCCGTGCGGCGTCCTCCGTGGAAGGCGCCGCGGGCGGTGTCGGTGACCGGGAACACCAGGAGCGAGTCCGCGCTAGCGCGCTCGGCGACCTGACCGGAGTGGTCGTACTGGTACAGGAACCCGCCGGACATGCCGTTGCCGAGGCCCTTGCCGAACCCGCCGAGGTTGAACACGGCGCCGCCGGTCATGTACTCGCAGCCGAAGTCGCCGACGCCCTCGACGACCTCGCGGTCGCCCCGGAGTTGCAGACCGCGAACCGGTCGCCCGCCTCGCCCTCGACGAAGGTGCGGCCACCGGCGGCGCCGAACAGCGCGAAGTTGCCGACGAGGACGCTGCCGCCCTCGCTCGGCGCGCCGCCGCCCGGCGCACGGACGATGATCCGGCCGCCGCTCTGGCTCTCGCCGACGCCGTCGTTCGCGGTGCCGGTGTGGTCGAGCACGAAGTCGTCGTTGTTGAACACGCCGTAGGACTGCCCGGCCGACCTTCTGCGTGCGGATCGTCACCGCGCCGTCCACCAGGCGACGACGACCACGGTCGTCGGTGGTCATGGTGGGGAGCCCGGCGACGTCGTCCGCGCCGAGCTCGTGGTTGAGCAGGCGTTCCAGGTCGATGCCGAGCTGGCCGCCGACCGACTTGTCCGCGTTGCCGAGCAGCACACCGTGCACGAGGACGTGCTCCTGCGCGTGGTCGACCAGGGCCGTGCGGACCCGCTCGAGCAGCGCGTCGTCGGTGTGGAAGTCCTTCTCGAGGTACTCCGGGTCGGCGACGACCTTCTCGGGCACCTGCGCGAGGAGGGCACGGACGTCGAGCCGTCCGACGCTCGCCGGGTGGTCGAGGAGTTGCAGCAGGTCGGTGCGGCCCCGGGCCTCGCGCAGGGAGCGCAGGCCGAGGCGGGCGAGGATCTGCCGGACGTCGTGGGCGATGTTGAGCAGGTACTGCGCGAGCGCGCGCGGGTCGCCCTCGAACGCCTCGGCGTTCGTGGTGAGGCCCGCCGGGCACTTCACGTTGCAGTTCTTCGCCATCACGCAGCCGAGCATCATCAGCGCGGTCGTGCCGAACTCGAAGCTGTCGCCGCCGAGCAGCGCGCTCGTGACGACGTCGCTGCCGGTCTGGTGCGCGCCGGAGCAGCGCAGCGTGACCTTCTGGCGCAGGCCGTTCGCGACGAGGGCCTGGTGCACCTCGGCCACGCCGATCTCCGCCGAACGCCCGGCGTACTTCGGCTCGTGACCGCCGCGGCTCCGGTCCCGCCGGTGTTGCCCGCGACGTTGATGACGTCCGCGCCGGCCTTGGCGACGCCGACCGCGATGGTGCCGATGCCCTCGGAGGACACCAGCTTCACGATCACCCGGACGCGGGCGGCCTTGCAGTCGTGGATGAGCTGCGCGAGGTCCTCGATCGAGTACGTGTCGTGGTGCGGCGGCGGCGAGATGAGCTCGACGCCGGGCGTGCCACCACGGGCCGCGGCGATGTCCACCGTGACCTTCGGCGCGGGCAGCTGACCGCCCTCGCCGGGCTTCGCGCCCTGGCCGATCTTGATCTCGAGCTCCTCGAGCATCGGGTCGGCGAGGTAGCCCGCCCAGATGCCGAACCGGCCCGAGGCGAACTGCTTGATGCGCGAGCCGCGGATGGTGCCGTAGCGCGAGTGGTGCTCGCCGCCCTCACCGCTGTTCGACATGCCGCCGACCATGTTCGTGCCGTGGGCCACGGCCTCGTGCGCGGTGGCGACGAGCGCCCCGTGACTCATCGCGCCGGACGCCAGGGTCCGGCTGATCTCGTGGGCCGGCTGGACCTCGTCGAGCGTAGCGACGCTCGCCGGGGCGCGTTCGAGCAGGGCGAGCAAATCGACCGCGGGGCCGGTGGCGCGGAGCGTCTTCACGGGGTCTTGTCGACGGTGTCGACGTCCACCAGGGCCCTGGTGCAGCAGCGCGAGCCCGTCCGCGAGGGCCGCGTGGCGCAGTGCACCCGTGGTCTCCGTCGAGGTGAGCTGCAGGGCGGAAGCGAGCCGCTCCTCGGCGGTCTGGTCGTCCGACGGACGCGGCCGGACAGTCCGCGCACCGTGGCTGCTGGCGTTGCCGGTGGTGGCGAAGCGGCCGAGCTCGCGGGCGAAGTCCTCTGCCTCGTCGATGCCCGTGACGTCCGGCAAGCGCGCGAGCACGTCAGCGGAGCGCGGCGGGGCGGCGGGAACGCTCGTCGTGCGTGGTCTGCAGGAACGTGACGTAGCCCGGCGTGATCCGGTGCGCGTCGATCTCGGCGTCGCTCAGCCGGTCGTACCCGGTGTTGCGGTACGCGGCGTCGGTGATGCCGAACGAGTCGTCGAGCTGGCCGAGCGTGAGCAGGCGCAACGCGTCCGAGTCGCCTGAGCGCTGAAGGCCAGGAAGGCGCTCCTCGGTCTCCCGCCGAAGCCGCGCACGTGGCGACGCCGAACGAGTGCTCCTCGGCGCCGTCCGAGCGCCCCTTGAACAGGCCGAGCAGGGGCACCTGGCCCTCGGACTCGACCGTGCGGGCGCGCTCGTGCCAGTCCGTCGCCGCCTGCGCGATGCGGGCGAAACCGACCCCGCCGACGGGTGCCTGCATTGCGGGAAGACCCGGGCGAACAGGTCGTCGCGGGTGTCGAGAAGTAGTTCGGCTCGAAGAACTCGCCGCCGATGTAGCTCTCGGCCGTGCACAGGCCGACGCGGCCCATCGTCTTCGCGAGGGCCTTCTCGGCCGCCTTCCGGAACTGCTTGAGTGCCAGGTCCGTCGCGGTCAGTTCCCGGCGGGTGCCGGCGCAGCGGGGTACTTCTCCTCCGCACGCAGACCCCCCCCCCCCCCCCCCCCCCCCCCCCCCCCCCCCCCCCCCCCCCCCCCCCCCCCCCCCCCCCCCCCCCCCCCCCGGGACAGGCTGTACACCGCGGCTGCGCCAGAAGCCCAGCGCCGTCGCGACGTGGTGCGATCGACGGCAGCTGCCCGGACTCCGCGACGACGGAGACCCGCAGCCGCAGGCCGGTCTCGGTGAGCCGCTGGTTCACGGCGGCCACGGCGAGGATCAGGCGGGAGCGCGGCGGTGGACGAGACCTCGCGGTCGGTAACCACGGCGATGCCGCCGGTGGCCTTCGCGAACTGCTCGACGGCGTCGCAGAGCGCGTCGACGGCGGCGCGCATCGCGTCCGCGTTGGCCCCGTTCGTCGCCGAGCACCGGGGTGTACAGCATGTCGAAGCGGCTCCAGCGGCACGATGTCCTGGTCGCGCAGGCGCACCATGTCGAGGTGTCCGAGGACCGGGGACTGCACGACGAGCCGCTGGGTCGGCATGCCGGTGCCGCTGCCCGTGCCGTCCGGCTTGCTGCCGAGGGTCACGCGCATGCTCATGCCGTCGGCTTCGCGAGGGATCGAGTCGAGCGGCGGGTTCGTCACCTGGGCGAAGCGCTGTCGAGACACGGTTTCGCCATGCGCTTGCTCCTCGGTGTCGCTGAGGGCGTCGATCGTGTTGCCGTAGCCCATCGCCGAGATGCGCTCGGACCCGTTCTGCAGCATCCGGGTCGAGCATGAACTGGAAGCTCTCCTGGTTCAGCGAGTACGCCACGTTACCGGCCCTGCAGCGACAGGTCGCCGTCGTAGCCGAGCGTGCTCGTCGTGCGGTGGTACTCCTGCGCCGGCAGGTCGTCGAGGTTCACGCGGGCAGCGTCGAGCAGGGTCTTGTAGTCGCGACGGTCGGCGAGCATGCGCAGGACGTCGTCGGTGCGCATGAGCGTGCCGGTGCGGTGGTCGACGACGAGCATGCCGCCGGCCTCGATGCGCCCGCGGTGCACGACCTCGTCGGCGTCGAACTCGACCTGGCCGGCCTCGGACGACACCATCAGGTACTCGGCGGTCTGCACCGAGCGCAGCGGGCGGAGGCCCAGGCGGTCGAGTCGGGCACCGACGACGTCGCCGTCGCTGAAGATCACGGCGGCGGGGCCGTCGTTCTTCTCCTCGTACAGCGAGAAGTACTCGAGCATGTCGCGCACGTCAAGCGTCAGCGTGCGGTCGTTCTCCCACGCCGGCGGCATCAGCGAGACCACGGCTTGGACGATCTCCGAGGCCGTCGTCGAACACGCGGCTCTGCAGGGTCTGGTCGAGGTGGCTCCGGTCGGACTGCCCGGGGCGGATGGACGATGCTCCGGGTGCGGGCACGGCCAGGGCCTCGTCGGACAGGCGGTTCTTCCCGGTCCTTAGGTTGAGCTCGCCGTTGTGCGCCATCAGGCGGAACGGCTGCGCCATCGTCGGGTGCGGCTCGGTGTTCGTCGAGAAGCGCGTGTGGAAGTACAGCGTCCGCACCGAGTGGCGCGGGTCGCGCAGGTCGGTGAAGTACCCGATGACCTCGCTTGAGGTTCAGGGGCCCTTGAGGATCTGGGTCCGGGCGCTGAGCGACAGCGGGTACAGGGCTGCGTGCTCGGCGCGGTCGGCGGCGGCCTGCTCGTAGGAGACGGCCTCGATCGCGAGCAGCGCGCGGTTCGCGGCGGCGTCGACCTCCGCACGGGCCCATTCGTCGGGCGCGCGGAAGACCCACTGGACGATCGGCAGCTGGTACTGCTCGGCCTCGGGGCGGGCGACGGAGTGGTCCACCGGGACGTCGCGGACGAGCAGGAGCTCGAAGCCCTGCTGCTCGATGGCGTCGGTGACGGTGCGCTCGGCTGCAGCCCGTTCGTCCGTGCCGTCCGGGGCTGCGCTGGTCGGCGCTGGCACGGTCGGCACGAAGCAGTTCGCGACGCCGAGAAGTGGCCCGCGCGGAGCTCCTGACCGGTGATCGCGCTGAAGAACTCCCACCGACAGGTCGATGCTGACGCCCGCGCCGATCCCCGACACCCTCGGCGGGCTCGCCGCCGCGGTGGGTGGATCGCGCAGTGTGCTTCGTCGCCCTTGCGGATGACGTCGTGGCTCGGCGTGCCGTCGAGACAGGGTGATGAAACCGACGCCGCAGTCGCTCGATTCGCGGGCAGGGTCGTAGAGACCGGGAAGGAGGAGGGGGTTCACGTGTGCGGGTCCGGATGGGGCGTTGCCGGTAGCGGACGGCCAGGCTGCATCGATGGAGCGCCTCGCCGCGGGCAATGACCGGTGGTGACAGTCGGGCCCTGTGGGGTGGTGGTGCGGTAGGGGCGATGCTACGGCCTGGTATACCGAGCACGCAACACCACAGCGCGCGGGCCGTTCGGCGGGATCGGCCAGCCGCCCGGTGGGGTCAGCGCGGGAGCAGGATCTGGACGACGGCGATGACCGCCCGAGCGCGGCGATCGGGACGCCCGCGATCCAGGCTCCGGCGCGCATCTGGGTCTGGCGGATGGTCGGCGCCGCGTGCGAGCTTGCGTGCGAACTCGGTCGCCGCGACGAAGCTCGGCGCGGCAGCGGGTGGTGCGGGTTCCGGCTGGGGGCGGTCGTCCTCGAACGCGGGGACCTCGACGACCAGGTCCTCGGGGCGCGGTCGGCCGGGCAGTCGTGCGAAGTCGTTCGGCATGTGGGCCTCCTCGTCGGTGTGCTCAGTATGCGCCGTCCGCCGGCGCGAGGGCTGGCCCCGAGTCTCGCGCCCACTCCGTTCTTCGCAACACGCAACGACGGCGACTCCTCGCAGCGGTGTTCCGCTGCGGGCAACCGCCGAGGTTGCGTTTTGCGGGCGGCCGGCGGCCGGGCGGCCGGGCGGGCGGGCGGCGCGAGCCGGCCGGCCGGCAGGGGCCCGGCGCCAGCGCCTGCCCGTCAGGCGGTAGCGGCGGGCGGCCCGGACGGCAGCCGCGGTAGGACCCGCCGAACAGGAACACGTGCAGCAGCAGCGGGGCGAGTTGGTGCAGCTCCACCCGCTCCTGCCAGCCGTCGGCCAACCGGGACTCGGCGTCGTACGCGTCGAGCACGGTCTCGGAGTCGGGGGAGAGCCCGAACAGCGCCAGCAGCGCCAGATCGGTCTCGGCGTGGCCGCCGTGCGGGTTCGCGTCGATGAGCACGGCGCCCGTCGGCTCGGAGCGATCCACCCGGGCCAGAGGACGTTGCCCGCCCAGAGGTCGCCGTGCACGCGCGCGGTCGATCCTCGACGAGCGGGGCTGCGGTGACCCGAGCGCGTCCCGTCCTGCACCCGGTCCGCGACCCGCTCGAACAGCGCGACCTCGTCGGGATCGAGGAAACCGGGATCGAAACCGGGCCCGAAACCGGCGCCAGAAGCCGCTGTCCGCCCCGCCGCGGTCGACGATCCGGCGCACGTAGTCGCGGATGCGGTATTCGGCGTAGAACTCGCCCCACGTCGCCGGTGCGTCCGCCGCGGTGACGAACGCCGTCCCGGAGCGGCCCATCCGGAGCGGCCCGTCGTCGAAGCGCGGGCCGGCGTTGCCCTGAGCCGTCCGCGCCCGCAGCGTGGGTGTGCGCCAGCGACCGGCCGAACCGCTCCGCCTGCTGCGCCGTGGGGGAGCCGTCGTCGATCAGCTCGAGGTCGAGGACGGTCCGGGCTCGGACGATCGAGGACGCGGGCGATCCGCGTGCCGCCGGCCTGTTTCGGCCTCGGCCAGCCAGGCCAGTCCGGCGGCCTCGGCAGCGGTTGTGCGGGGTGGTGAAGTCTTCACGTGCGTCTCGGCCATGGCCCATCCTGCCGACCGCGTCCGGCCGACGACTCAGTACCGCCGACCTCCAGCGCCGTGCGGCGTGGACCACCAGGGCGAGCTGCACCCGGTTCTCGACCCCGAACTTCTCGTAGACGTGCCCGATGTGCGTCTTGACCGTCGCCAGCCCCACGAACAGCTCGGCGGCGATCTGCGCGTTCGACGCCCCGGTCCGCCACGGCGAGGGCGACCTCGGTCTCTTGCTCGGTCAGGAGCGCGAGCAGTCGACGCTCCTCGGCACCGTCGGTCTCGGGCGTCGGCCGGGGCTGCGCCGCGAACGCGATGACCCGGTCGAGGACGGACGGCGACAGGATCGAGCGGCCCGCTGCGACCGTCCGGACCGCCTCGACGAGTTCGTGCGGCGGGGTGTCCTTGAGCAGGAACCCCCGTGCTCCGGCCTGCAGCGCCCCGAGGACCATGTCGTCGCCCTCGAACGTCGTCAGGACCAGCACCGCGAGATCGCGGCGACGGCGCACTCCCGCTCGGTCGCGACGAGCCCGTCGCACCGCGGCATGCGGATGTCCATGAGCACGACGTCGGGTTCCGTCGTCGCGATGACGTGCCCGGCCTCGGCCCGTCGCCGGCTTCGCCGACCACCTCGACGTCGTCGTCGCCGGAGAGCAGCAGCCGGAGGCCGGCGCGCACCAGGTGGTCGTCGTCGACGAGGACGACCCGGATCCGACCGGTCACGCGGTCCACGGCGGCACCACCTCGACGACGTGCACCCGGTCGGTCCCGATGCCGGCCCGGAAGGTGCCACCGACGAGCCGGGCGCGCTCGGCGAGCCCGGCGCAGGCCGTGGCCGGCGGTGTTCGTGGGGGCGGTGCCGTCCGCCAGCGGGTTCGACACCACGACCCGGAGCGCGGGACCGCCGACGACCTCGACCACCACGTCGACGACCTGCCCGGGGGCGTGCCGACGCGCGTTGGTCAGGCTCTCCTGCACGATCCGGTAGGTGTGGCGTCCCACGGCCGTCGGCGCCGCCGAGGCACCGGCCTCGAGTTCGCCCGGACGACCGCACCGCCGGCGCGCGCCGCGTCGAGCAGCTCGGGCAGGTCGACCAGGGTCGGCTGCGGAGGCGCGGTGGCGGTGACCTCGTCGCCCTCGGTCGAGGGCGAGGTCGCGCAGGACCCCGAGCACGTCGCGCAGGTCGGTGAGCGCCGAGTGCGCCTCGGCCCGGCCCACGCCGGCCGCCGCAGCGGTCTCGTCGGGGGTGAGTCCGGGGCCGCGGTACTCGAGCGCGCCGGCGTGCAGCGCGACGAGCGAGAGGCGATGGCCGAGCACGTCGTGCATCTCGCGGGCGATGCGTGCGCGTTCCTGTTCGCGGGCGCGGTCCTCGCGCAGCTGCTGCTCCCGTTCGACCAGCGCCGCCCGCTCGCGGAGCGACAGCAGGAGGCGCGCCGCTGCCCGATCCCGATGCCGATCGCCACGAGCAGCGCGATCCCGCCGGCCCCCACGGCGACGATCTGCCACAGCGGCATGTCCTGGTCCGGCGCGAGGACGACGTCGTAGAGCACGGTGGCGCCGAGCATGACCGCCCCGGCGATCGCGAGCTCGACGGCCCGGCGCCGGGTGGCGAGCGACATCGAGGGCGAGCGCGGCGGCGCCCACGGCCAGCGTCGACACCGAGCTGAGGACGGCGATGACCACGGTGACCAGCAGCGGCGCGCGGTGCCGGAACGGCAGGAGGACGACGGCGACCAGGCCGGCGGCGAGGTCCCCGAGGACCAGGCCCCCGACGTGCGCGTCGCTCCATCCCCCGGAGGTGTCCATCGTCGGCCAGACCAGCGCGGCGGTGACGAGAGCCGGTCAGGACGGCGACGGCCAGCCGCCACGACTCCGCCTTGGCCACCCGGCGCCCCCGGGTCATCGTCGGGCAGTGCGATCGTGGTCATGTGACGAGCCTAGGGAGCGGGGGACCCCGGCGGATCGCCCCGAAGGTCGGACACGTCACACCGCGTCGACCAGCGCCCGAGCGAGCGGGTGCCACGCCCGCGAGGACGGTCCGCTCAGCACCAGCGTCCGCCGCTCGAGCCGCCGCGCCATCGGCACCATCACGAGGTCCGGTGGCAGCATCACGCGCCCCAGCGTCGGCACGATGGAGACACCCTCGCCCCGCTCGATCATCCCGAACATCGTGCTCATCTCACGCACCCGGTGGGCGTAGCGGAAGGGCTGCTCCGCGTCAGAGCTCGTGCAGCTTCTGGATCTGGTACTCACACCCACCGCCACCGGCGACCAGGCCGTCCTCGGTGCAGGTCGTCGAGCGTCAGGGCGGGCAGGTCCGCGAGCAGGGTGGTCACGGCGCACGACGGCGGCCATCTCGTCCTGCGCGACGACCACGCCCCCGTCGGGCACCGGCGTCGGGTCGACCAGGACGGCGGCGTCGACCGTGCCGGCCTCGAGCCACCTCCGGCATCTCGTCGTCGTCGCCCTCGTAGACCTGGACGTCGACGTCGGGCAGCTTCGTCACCGCCCACAGTTCGCGGAGCCGCGGCAGCAGGCCCTGGCAGACGGTGGGGACGGCGGCGAGACGCACAGTGCACCGCACCGCGGGCCGTGGCGGGCCGGACCACTGCCTCCAGGGCGTCGACGGAGGCGAGCACGCTGCGGGCGTGGGCGAGCAGTCGGTCGCCGAGGGCGGGGTCGTGGCGGCGGCGCCGCCACGGCGGACGACGGGGCCACCGACCTCGCGCAGCTCGAGACCGGCGACGGCGTGCAGAGACCATGGCGGACTGGCCGACACCGAGCGAGGCGGCGGCGCCGGTGAACGACCCGGCGTCCACCGTCGCGACGAACGCGCGCGGAGTTGGGGAACGAGAGACGACGGTCATGCGTCATCCTCATGTCGACATGAACCGCATGCGCTTTGCCGCATGCGCTGCGAGGTGTCGACACTAGGCCACATGAACGCGGTCCTCTACCTCCTCGTCGCACCTCACCTGGGGCTCGAGCTTCCTGTTCGCGAAGATCGGGCTCGACGGCCTCGCGCCGCAGCAGGTCGCGACCGTCCGCACCGTGCTCGAAGCGGTCACGCTCGTGCTGATCCTGCTCGGCGACCCTCGTCGCCGCTGGCCCCGTGAGCCGAAGGTCTGGGCGCACCTCCTCGTCGTGTCGGTGTTCCTCAACGCCGAGCGTGCCGTCGTCGCTCATGGCCTGGGCCGGCAGACCGTGCCGTCCGGGCTCGCGAGCATCTACAACGCGACGACGCCGAATCATGACGATGGCGGCGCTCGCCGTGCTCGTGCCCTCCGAGAGGCTCCGCGGACGACAGGTCGTCGGGATCGTGCTCGGCATCGTCGGCGTGCTCGTCCTGGTCGGACCGTGGGACGTCATCGGCGACCCGGCGGTGCTGGCGAGCATCCCGGGGCAGGTCGCGCTCCTCGGGATGACCGCGTGCTACGGCATCGGGCTGGCGTACCTCCGGCGCGTCGCCTGACGAGTTCGTACGACCCGGTGACGCTCGCGACGGTGCTGCAGCTCACGCTCGCCTCCGGGCTGCTCCTGCTGGTGCGCCCGCGATCGCCACCGGTCCGGTGCAGCTGGACTGGAGGATCGTGGCCGCGATGGTCGCACTCGGTTGCGTCGGCACGGGGCTGGCCTACGCGTGGAACACCCGGATCGTGCAGGCCTGGGGCGCGGGCCGGGCCTCGACCGTGACCTACCTGACGCCGGTCGTCGGCGTGGCGCTCGGGGTGCTGGTGCTCGGCGAGCGGGTGCGGTGGAACGAACCGGTCGGCGGACTCGTCGTGCTGGTCGGGATCGCGCTGGCGTCCGGCGTGCTCACCCGTCGTCGTCTGCCGACCCGTCGGAGAGGGCGCCCGTACGCTGGCCCGGTGACCCCTCGTCCGCGACGTTCCCTGCCGAGTCTCCTGGTGGCGTCGTCGCACCCGGGCCCCACCCTGACCGTGACGGTGCTCGCCGCGGTGATCGCCGGGGCGGTGGGGCACCCGGCGTGGCTCGTCGTCCTCGTGGCGCTGACGGTGGTCGCCGGACAGCTGTCGATCGGGCTCGCGAACGACTGGATCGACGCCGACCGCGACCGAGCCGTCGGGCGGTCGGACAAGCCGGTCGCACAGGGCCTCGTCGCCGTCGGCACGGTCCGGACCGCGGCGTTCGTCACGGCCGGGTTCGCCGTCGTGCTGTCGGTCTTCCTCGGGCCGGTGGCGGCGGTCGCGCACCTCGTGCTCGTCGCCGCCTGGTGAGGGCCTACGACGCCGGGCTCAAGCGGACGGTGTGGTCCGTCGTGCCGTTCGTCGTCGCGTTCGGACTGCTGCCCGTGGTGGCCGTGTCCGCCGGTCCCGACGCACCCTGGCCGGCGTGGTGGGCGGTGGCGACGGGCGCAGTGTTCGGGGTGGCGATCCACTGCACGAGACGTGCTGCCCGACCTGGTGGACGACGCGGCGACGGGCGTCCGCGGGTTCCCGCACCGGCTCGGCCTGCGGGGTGCCGGCATCACGGCCTTCGGCTCGCTCGTGGTCGCGGCGCTGCTGGTGCTCGGCGGGCAGGTCCTCGGCGACGACCCGGTGCGCGGCGTCGGGGTCGTGCTGGCCGTGGTCGGCACCGTCGTGGTGGTCGTGCTCGCGGCGGTCGGGATCCGGCTGGTGGTCGTTGGGCGCGCCTCGAGGACCCTGTTCCGGTTGGTGATCGCATCGTCGCTCGTGCTGGTCGTCGAACTCGGGCTGGCTGGCGCACGACTCGTGGCCTGAACGCAGCGCCTCGTGACCGGACCCGTCAGGACCAGCGCATGGCGTAGAGCCGGGCCAGGCCGTGCGCGGTCGGCAGGGACAGGGCGGTCCGGAGCAGCGCCTCCCGGCCCACGGCGCCCAGGCACCCAGCGGGCGGCCGAGCGCCATGTTGACCTCGGCCTGTCGTGCCGCGCGACCGGCGGAGGCCTGCCGGCGTCGCGCGTAGCCGGGCCACGGCGCCGGGTGATCGGAGGCGACCGCGTCGGCGAGGAGCGGGGCGAGCTCGGCGGCGTCGAGCCAGCCGAGGTTCATGCCCTGCCCGCCGATGGGGCTGATCTCGTGCGCGGCGTCCCCGGCGAGGACGATCCGTCCGACGCCCACGCGGTCGGCCGCTCGGCGGCGCACGCGGAACCCGCTCGTCATCGAGCAGCTCGCGGGGTCGGGCGCGACGCCGGTCCGTTCGGCGACGAGCGAGGCGAGGCGGACGGCGACCTCGGGGTTCCGGTTCGCCGTAGCTCGTGCCGGCGGCGGCGAAGGCCTCGTCGTCGGGCACCAGCACGACGTAGCGGCGTCGTCCGTGGGGGAGCGGGAAGGACTCGACCACCCCGTCCGGCCCGACGTCGACGAGCGCGGCGGACCGGGCGGACGGTTCCTCCGGGTCGGCGAAGTCGCCCATCACGTAGCGGTCCGGGTAGTCCCAGACCGGTGGTGCCGATGCCGAGCAGGTCGCGCACGACGCTGCGGGCGCCGTCCGCACCGACGACGAACGCGGCCCGGACGGTCACCGCGACGTCGTCCGGTCCGGTGCCGGTCACGTCGACGTGGTCGCGGTGGCGCCGGAGCCCGGTGCAGGGCGGTACCGGTGCGAGCGCCGTCGGGGCGAGCTCCTCGAGGCGGTCGCGCAGGAGCGTCTCGGTGCGGTGCTGGTCGAGCGTGGCGACGTACGGGTGCGTTGCCGAGGCGCGGTCGAAGGTGAGGGTGCCGAGCGCTCGGCCGCGGCTGCGGGCCACCCCGGTGCGCACCTTGGTGGCCTCGGCGAGCACCAAGCCCGTCGAGGCCGATCGTCGCGAAGGCGTCGAGCGACGGCGGGTGGATCCCGATCGCGCGGGAGCCGACCGGGGGCGCCGCACGACGCTCCCACACGGCGACCCGCACGCCGCGGGCGGCGAGGAGCGCAGCCGTGAAGAGGCCGACGGGGCCACCGCCGACGACGAGGACGTCGACGCGCTCCGTGGTCACGGTGCGAGCCTACGGGGGCTGGGTGACGTGTCCACCCAGCCCCGCGGGTGGCTCTGGGTTCGCGTGCTGCGCGGGGTCGCGTCGGGGGAGCAGGAATCGTCGGGTCGCCCGGGTGCACCCGACGGTTTGTGCTCCCTCGACCGATCGGACGGGGACTGGGACTCGGACTGGAGGCACGGTGCGGGGGCCGCCCCGCGCCCTCCCGTCGGTCAGGTGGTCGCGTCCGCCGTCTCGCGGCCGGACCGGTCGGCGGCGACGAGGCGGCGCGCCTCGCGCAGCCGCTTCCGCGCGCGCTCCACCGGCACCCTCGACGGCGTACGCAGCGCCGACGGCCACCAGCAGGGCGACCGCGACGAGCCAGACGTCCCCCACGGCCCGATCGTGAAGGTGCCGAGCAGGGCGATCACGAGCGGGTGCCACAGGTACGCCGAGTACGAGACGCGTCGACCGAACCAGGACACCGGCGTCCACGCGAGTGCGACGGAGACGGGCGAGCGGACGGACACGAGCCCGCCGATCAGGAGCGCCGAGACGAGTCCGGTGACGGGCAGCACGACGCCGAACGAACAGCGTGCTGCGTCCAGTCGCCGTCGATCCAGAACTGCACGCCGACGAGGAGCGCGAGGCCGACCCAGGTGCCGACGTGTCCGGCGACCCCGGCTGCCCAGGTCCGGACCCGCTCGTCGTCGAGGAGCAGCGCGAGCAGGCACCCGGTCGCCAGCGGCACGACGCCGAGCACGGGGGAGAAGTACACATCCGGGGTGGCGCCGCCGTTCGGCGTCCGGTAGTTCGCCCACGACGCCGCCGCCGCCCCGACGATGACGACGCCGAGGCCGGCCATCAGCCAGTGCCGGCGCGACCGAACCGCGAGCAGCAGCACCAGGACGGGCGGCCAGACGAGGTAGAACTGCTCCTCCATCGACAGGCTCCACGTGTGCGCGAAGACGCCCTGCGTGGTGTCCCAGTACGACCGGAACAGGTTGCCGGTGTAGCTCAGGGCGATGAACGCGGCCTCACCGGCGAGAACGACGCGCCCTTGTAGTCGCCCACCCAGTTCCAGAGCGCGAGCCCGACGACCACGAGTGCGAGCAGCGCCGAGGTAGAGGCGGAGGAGCCGTTTCGTCCAGAACGACCCGAGCCGGATGCGTCCGGTGCGTCGACGCTCGCCGAGCAGCAGCGTCGAGATAGAGGAAGCCGGAGAGCACGAAGAAGACGGTGACGCCGATGAAGCCGCCCTCGAACTGCGGCACGTGCAGGTGGTAGAGGATCACGATCATGATCGCCACCGTGCGGAGGCCGTCGAGTGCCGGGGCGTGGTGGGTCATGGCGGCGGTGGGGTCGCTCGGGCCGGGCGCCGCCGCGGGCGGGTCTGGTCCGCGGGCGCTCCGTCGCGAGTGTACTCGTCTCCACGTCCCCTCCCTGCGGGGTCGGCCTGCTGGTCTCCACCAGGGTCTCTCCGCAGGTAAGAGCGGCCTCAACGACCGGGGTGCACCAGACGGGTCAGGGCGTCGAGCGCTCGTCGGCGATGGCGGCGAACGGCCGGTCCTCGTCGGCGGCGATCCACTGCGCGAACACAGGTGGAACACCGTGACGGCCGTCTCGGCCGCCATCGTCGCGGCCGGCTCCGGGACACCGCGCGCGCGGAGGACCTCGCCCAGCCGTGTCTTCAGGGTCGCCAGCTTGCCGAGTTCCCGCTCGCCGAGGGCCGGGTTCATGTCGATGATCACCTGCCGTTGCCTTGACCACGGACGGCGGTCGTCGGGGAAGAACGCGCCGCTGGCGACGAGCGCGAGCCGCACGAGGTCGAACGGCGCGGTGTCGGCCGGGGCGGCCTCGATCGGACCGGTGAACATCCCCAGGAAGTCGTCCTGCCCGGCGAAGAGGACCTCGCGCTTGTCGGCGAAGTGCCGGAAGAACGTGCGCTCGGTGACCTCGGCGGCAGCGGCGATCTCGGCCACCGTCGTCTGGTCGTAGCCGTGCGACGCGAAGAGCTGCAAGGCGGTCGCCTGCAGGCGTTCGCGTGTTCCGGTTGCCATCGGGCCATGGCCGAAGTCTACTGATGACAGTCTGACTGACATCGAGTGCTACCCGGTGATGTCAGTTCACGGCATCACGTTGTGGACACCCGTGAAAGGACTCACCATGCACGTGTTCGTCACCGGGGCCTCGGGATGGATCGGCTCCCACACCGTCGACGACCTCCTCGCAGCCGGGCACACCGTCACCGGCCTCGCGCGGTCCGACGCCTCCGCCGCAGGGCTCGAGGCGGAGGGTGTCACCGTCCTCCGTGGTAACCTCGACGACCTCGAGGCGTCCGCCGCGGGGCGACCTCGATGCCGAGGGCGTCCTGCACCTCGCGAACAAGCACGACTGGGCGAACCCGGCCGCCACGAACGCCAGCGAGCGTGCCGCCGTCGAGACCATCGCCGAGGCCCTCGTCGGCACCGACCGTCCGTTCGTCGTCGCCCTCCGGGGTCGCCGGACTCGCACAGGGCCGGCCGGCGAACGAGCAGGACCCGAACCACCGTTCGTCGGCTCGGACAGCATGCGCGGCGGCAGCGAGAACCGTGCCCTCGACTTCGTCGCCCAGGGCGTCCGGAGCATCGCCGCCCGCTTCAGCCCGACCACGCACGGCACCGGCGACCACGGTTTCATCGCCGCGATCGTCGGCGCCGCGCAGCGCACCGGCGTGTCCGGCTACGTCGGCGAGGGGACGAACAGCTGGGCCGCCGTGCACGTCACCGACGCCGCGCGACTCGTCCGGCTCGGACTCGAGCAGGCACCCGCTGGCACGAAGCTGCACGCCGTCGCCGAGACCGCGATCCCCACCCGGGCGATCGCCGAAGCCATCGGCGAGGGACTCGGGCTGCCCGTGACCTCGGTCGACCCGGCCGACGCGGTGTCCCACTTCGGGTTCATCGGGCAGTTCTTCGGCATGGAGATGTCCGCGACGTCCGACGCCACGCGCGACCTCCTCGGGTGGGAGCCGACCGGACCGGGGCTGCTCGAGGACATCGCCGCAGGCGCCTACTCTGCTGTGCGGGTGGCGTAGCGAACACGCGCTGGGCTGCGTGGTCCGTCGAGGGAACAGAAATCGTCGGGTGCCATCGAGGGACCCGACGATCTCTGCTCCCCCGACGCCCCGGCGGACGCCCGCGCCCCCCCGTGCCCCGCGCGCCCCGCGCCTACTCGGCCTTCTGCATCTGCCACGGCTCCGGCTCGCGGTCCCCGTTCGGGCGCACCGGCCGGACGTCGCCCACGATCGGGATCGAGCGCTTCCGCATGAACCACAGGTAGCGGACGAAGAAGTGCGACAGGGTCGACAGCCGGTTGCCGTTGCCGAGCAGCGACGCGATGTGCACCGCCACCCAGGCCGCCCACGCGATCGGCCCGACGAACGTGATGCCACCCCGGAGCTGCGCGACCGCGGCGTTCGTGCCGATCGTCGCCATCGTGCCCTTGTCGAAGTACTTCGAGAGTGCTCGCTCGGCTTGCCCTCGATGCCCCGCACGATCTGCCGTCGCAGTGCCGGCCTCCCCGCGCCGGGGGCTGAGCGAGGCGTGGGCGAGGGCGTCGTCCTGCGCGGCGATGTCGCCGGCGGAGAAGATCCGCTCGACGCCCTTCACGCTGAGGTCGTCGTTCACCTGGATGCGTCCGCCGTGGGTCTGCCGGCAGGCCCCACCCGGCGACCTCCTTGTGGGCGGCGACACCGGTCGCCCAGATGACCTGCGACGCGGGGATGAACTCGCCCTCGGCCGTCATCACGCCGTCGGGCTTGACCTCGGAGACACCCGTGTTCAGCCGCAGCACGACGCCGCGCTTCCGCAGGATCTTCGCCGCGTACCGCCGGAGCCGCGGGGCGAACGGCTTGAGGAGCTCCCCGCTGCGGTGCACGAGGGTGATCGAGATGTTGCCCCGCTCGATCTCGGGGTACGCGCCGACGAGGGCCTGGTCGCGGAGCTCGGCGAGCGCACCGGCCATCTCCACCCCCGTCGCACCGCCGCCGACGATGACGACCTTGATCTCGTCGGGGCCCTGGTTCGCCGCGGCTTCCTCGAGCCGGGTGAACAGCTCGTCGCGGATCCGGAGGGCCTGCGAGCGGGAGTACATCGA
This sequence comes from Curtobacterium sp. AC273, assembly GCF_979253735.1. Lineage (NCBI taxonomy): Bacteria > Bacillati > Actinomycetota > Actinomycetes > Micrococcales > Microbacteriaceae > Curtobacterium > Curtobacterium sp. AC273. Next base: position 80,837 of record NZ_CEEDDU010000005.1, read on the forward strand.
GTACGCGTACTCGTAGGCGCCGGGGGTGCCGAAGTAGCTGGTGTTCACCCCGTTCGCCAGGATGAGCCAGTCGTAGTGCAGGTGCTCGCCGTCGGACATCTCGGCGATGCGCTCGTCCGTGCGGATGCCGGTGAGCAGGCCGTGGCGGAACTCGGCGTTGCTCTGCTTCGCCCGGAGGCTGCGGAGGAAGTACGTCACGTCCCCGGCGTTCAGGCCGCCGGTCGCCACCTGGTACATGAGCGGCTGGAACATGTTGTAGACGTGGCGGTCGACCAGGGTCACCCGGACCGGAGCGTCGGCGAGCTCGCGCATCGCGGCCACACCGGCGAATCCACCGCCGACGATGACGACGTGCGGGCGGGTGTCCTGGGGCATGCTGACTCCGGCTTCCTCGGTTGGTGAGATGGTCACCTCAGAGGGTACGCGCGGTTCGCCCACGCCCCGTTCACAGGGCCGGCCTGGAGGCGCGGCTCGTCGCCGTCACGCCTCCCGCGGCGCGTAGGTGCTCAGGACGTTCCCCTTGCTCGTCACGGTGCTGTCGACCAACCGCAGGCGCGTGGGCGGGTCGGTCGGCTCGAAGAGCTTGCGGCCGGCGCCGGCGATCGCGGGGTGCACCATGAGCTGGAGTTCGTCGAGGAGACCGGCGACGAGCAGGTGCCGCACGACGGTCACGCTGCCGCAGACCGCGATGTCCGCGCCGTCACGCTGCTTGAGGTCCCGCACGAAGTCGTCGAGGTCGCCCGTGATCCGCGTGCTGTTCTGCCACGCCAGGTCGTCGCCGAGGGTGGTCGACGCGACGTCCTTCTCGATCGGGTTGATCCACTGGCCGAAGCCGTCCTCGAGGTGGGCGGGCCACCACTCGGCCCACTCGAGGTAGCTGTTCTTCCCGAGCAGGACGGTGTCGGTCCGGGCCATGAACGCGCCCATCCCGGCCCCGAGCTCCTCGTCGAAGGAGTCGTACTGGAACGTGTACGGGTCCTGCACGACGTTGTCGACGGAGGCGAACAGTCCTGCGGTGACCTTGCGCATGACCGGAGCGTAGCCCTCAGCTGTTCCCGGCGGAACCGCTGGTGTCGGATCCGGTCCCCGTGCCGCCCCGGGGGCCGTCGCCGGGGAACTGCCCGGTGCCGCCGCCGTTCGTGCCGGGGACCTGCGTCGTCCCGTGGCCGGCGCCCCCGATGGCGTGCCCGACGGCGAAGCCGACACCTCCGCCGACGAGCAGCGCGGCGAGGCCGACGGCCACGGCGACGATCGGCCAGAACCACGGCGGCTTGGGTCCCGTCCGCGGCGCCGCGGCAGCCGTGCCGTACCAGGGCGTCGGACCGGACGGGCCGAACGTCGGGGGCGGCGGGGTCGTGGAGGTCGCGGTGGAGGTCGGGGCCGGTGCGGCTGCCCACCCGCTGGGCGTGGCGTCGGTCGGGCGGTCGGCGGGCGTCGTGGGGGAGTCCTCGGTCATGCGGACGAGTGCACACCGGTTCCCTATCAGCCGCTGATGACGAGGCTGACGCGTGACTGTGGAGCGGACGCGGGCGTGCAGGACCCGCCGCGTACCCTCGGCTCGTGGGCGCGAAGGTGGAGACGGTCTCGGTCGACGGACTGTCCGTGCGCCTGCACACCCTGGCCCCGGCCGGACGGCTCCACGACGACCTCGCGCCGACGGTGGTCTTGGTGCACGGCATCGGGATGTCCCACCGGTCCTTCCGCCGGACGCAGCGCGCGCTCGCGGTCACCCACCGCACCGTCGGCGTCGACCTGCCCGGGTTCGGCGGGGTGCCCGGCGCCGGACGCCGGCTGCAGATCGAGGAGCTCGCCGACCTCGTCGTCCGCGCGGTCCGGTCGCGCGGTGCCGGTCCGCTCGTGCTCGTCGGGCAGTCGATGGGGACCCAGGTCGTCGCCGAGGCAGCTCGTCGGCACGCCGAGACCGTCGAGTCCGTGGTGCTGATCGGGCCCGTCATCGTGCCGGGTCGGCGGTCGGCCGTGCTGCAGGCGCTCGACCTGGCGCGCGACTGCACGGTCGAGGGCCTCCGGATGAACACCGTCGTGCTGACCGACTACCTCCGCAGCGTGCCGCAGTACCTCCGCGAACTCGGACCCATGCTCCGGCACCGCCTCGAGGACACCCTGCCGCACGTCGGGCAGCCCGTCCTCGTGGTCCGCGGCACCCGGGACCCGATCGCGCGGCGCGACTGGGCAGCACGACTCGCGGCGGCGGCTCCCGACGGCAGGGTGGTCGAGCTCCCCGGGCCGCACCACGTGCAGGAGCACCAGCCGGTGGCCGTCGCCCGCCTCCTCGACGGTCTGCGGGCCGTCCCCGTGCCCGACGGCCGCACGCCGGACGACCAGACCCTGGAAGGGCTGCGATGACGGACGCGACCACGTCCGGAGCCGGACCGACGCGCACGGACCGCACCGCGCCTCCCGTCCGGATCTCGCTGGTGCGCCGCGGATGGTGGGCCGCACTCGACTGGTGGTACGCGGCCAGGTGGCAGCTGCGGAGCCTCGGACCGACGACCGCCGACGACTACCGGACCGGGGACGGCCAGCCCGTCGTCGTGGTCCCGGGCGTCTACGAGACCTGGCACTTCATGCGACCGCTGATGGACGCCCTGCACGATCGCGGACACCCGGTGCACGTGCTGCCGGTGCTGCGGCACAACCTGCGGCCCGTGCCCGAGTCGGCGCACGAGGTGCTGGCGTACCTCGAGGAACACGGCCTGCAGAACGTGCTCCTCGTGGCGCACAGCAAGGGCGGGCTGATCGGCAAGTACGCGATGGCGCGCCTCGACGACCACGGGCGGATCGACCGGATGGTGGCGGTGTCCACGCCGTTCGCGGGCTCCGGGTACGCGCGACTCGCGCCGGTGCGGCACCTGCGGGCGTTCCGCGCGGCGGACCCGGTGCTGTCCGGGCTGGCGCGGGAGCTCGATGCGAACGCGCGGATCACCTCGGTGTTCGGGGTGTTCGACACGCTGATCCCGGAGGGCAGTGCGCTCGCCGGGGCGACGAACGTGCGGGTGCCGGTCGGCGGGCACTTCCGGATCCTCGGCGACGCCCGGACCCGCGAGGCCGTGCTGGCCGCCGCGGATGCGCCGCCCGCCGGCGGCGCCCCGGCCGGCGGCGGCGCCCGGGCGCCCGAGATTCGGCCTGAGCGACACTTCTCGCGCCGAACAGCCCGAGAACTGTCGCGCAGCGCGAAACTCGGAGCGGCGCGCGCGTCTCGGGGCGGCGCCAGCGAGACTCGGGGCGCCCTGCGGGTCAGGCGCCGGGCAGGAACAGGCAGAACGGGTGGCCGTCGGGGTCGAGCAGCACCCGCACGTCCTCCTGCGGCTGGTGCTCCGCCTGCCGGGCACCGAGCCCCTCGGCCCGGGCGACCGCGGCGGCCAGGTCCTCCACCTGGAAGTCGAGGTGCAGCTGCATGCCCGGAGCGTCCGTCGTGCCCGGCCAGGTCGGCGCCACGTACGCCGGTTCGTACTGCACGGAGAGCCCGGGGCCGTCCTCGGGAGCGGACACGTGCCCAGGTCGGGTCGTCCTCGTGGACGGTCCACCCGGTGAGCGCCCCGTAGAAGCGGGCGAGGGCGACGGCGTCCGGGGACTGCAGCACGGTGGCGGAGAGCGTCGGCATCGACGGGGCACTGGCGGTCATGCGGCGGAGCGTACGCCGCATGGCGTCCACGGCCTCGAACGAAGCGGGGCGCGGGCGGACCTCAGCGCGGCGCGACGCTCTGCCGCTCGACGATCCGGTGCGGGATCACGACGGTCTCGGGCGGGGCGTCGCGGTCCTCGATCCGACGCGTGAGCAGGTCGAGGGCAGCGGTGGCGAAGGCCCGACGGTCGAACGACACCGTGCTGAGCGCGGGGATCGCGTACGCGGCACCGTCGACGTCGTCGAACCCGATGACGCTCACCTGCTCCGGCACCCGGACGCCCCGGGCGGCGAGGACGTGCAGCACGCCGAACGCGATCGAGTCGGTGAACGCGAAGACGGCGTCGGGCAGCGGGTGCTCGTCGAGCCAGGTCGCGAACGCCGAGGCGGCCTCGCTCGTCGTCCAGCCGGCCAGCGGAACGCGCAGCGCCGGGTCGGGGTCGATGCCGGCGGCGGCGAGCCCGGCGAGGTACCCGCGCTCCCGCAGCTCGCTCGTGGCCGTCGGGGCGGTGGCGCGCGCGGCGCCGACGATCGCGATCCGACGGTGGCCCCGTCCCGTCAGGTACGTGGTGACCTGCTCGGACGCCGCCAGACTGTCGACGTGCACCTGGTCGACGTGCTCGGGCTCGACCTCGCCGATGACGACGGTCGGCGGCAGGCCCTCGGTCGAGGCGAGGACGCTCGCGCTGAGCGACACCGGGTTGAGGATCAGCCCGTCGACGAGGTGTGCGCGTGCACGGGAGACGAGGTCGCGCTCGCGGGCCGGGTCGTTGCCGGTCTGGTCGAGCTGCACGGTCCAGCCGCGGTCGCGGGCGAGTTCCACGAACCACTGCGCCAGCTCGGCGGAGTACGCGCTCGCCATCTCGGGCAGCGTCAGCGCGATCGCGCCCGACCGCCCGTTCCGCAGGCCGCGCGCCGACAGGTTCGGCACGTAGTCGAGTTCGGCGAGCGCCTGCTCCACGCGCTCGCGGGTCTCCGGGCGCACCACGACGCCGCCGTTGATGACGTTGGAGACGGTCTTCGGCGACACCCCGGCGAGGGCGGCCACGTCCCGCACGGTTGCGCGCATCGGGACGAGCGTAGCGCGGGCGGGCGGGGACGGTGCACCCGGGCGTCAGGGCCGGACGTACCGGTGCACGTGCGTCGTGTACTCCACGGGGACGGTGTCGCGACCGGCGGTGTCCGGGTCCTGGTCGAGCAGCCGTTGTACGGCAGCGAGCAGCGCGGCCCGTTCGTCGTCCGGTCGCACGATGACGTAGCTGCGCGAGGCCACCATGTCGAGGAACGCCGAGCGCTCCTGCTCGTGCACCCACCGGAACCGCTCGTACCCGCCGTCGGCGAACGGGGCACCGACGACGGGAGCACCGTGGTCCATCACCCGTGACTCCGGCTGCTGGATGAGCGCGCTGAGCCGGGCGGACCACGGCCGGGTCTCGTCGCGCACGTTCCACACCAGGCCGAGCACACCGCCGGGTCGGAGGACGCGCGCGACCTCGGCGGCACCGCGTGCCGGGTCGACCCAGTGCCAGGCCTGCGCGAAGGTCACGGCGTCGGCGGACCCGTCGTCGAGGGGGATCGCCTCGCCCAGAGCCGTCGACCACCCGCACGTCGGACACGGCGGCGGCGAAGCGCGCGCGCATCTCGGCGTCCGGCTCGACCGCGGTCACGGAACGCGCGTGTCCGACGAGCGTCCGGGTGAACTTCCCCGTGCCCGCTCCGACGTCGACCACGAGTCCGGTGTCGTCCGGCAGGAGCCACTCGACCGCCGCCGACGGGTACCCGGGCCGTCCCCGCTCGTAGGCGTCGGCCGCCGCCCCGAACGACCGCGCGTGCTGCTCGAAGGTCATGCTCCCAGCCTGCCCGAGCACCCGTGCCCGAACCCGAGAACCCGGACCCGGGTCCCTGAGAACCCGTGCCGGTCAGCGCGCGCGGGCCGCCTCGACCGCCGCGGTCACCTCGGGCTCGAGGAACGGCGCCATCGACCGCGCGTACGTCTGCGTGACGTGCTGGACCTGCCGGTACACGACGACGCCGCCGATGACGGCCGGGCAGGTGCCGTCGGCGCAGAACATCGCGGTCGAGTCGATGAGCGTGACCCCGGGTGTCGTGCGGGCGGCCTGGGCCACCGGGTCGTCGAGCAGGGCGTCGGCCTCGCTGACGTCGCACGCCGACCCGTCGCCGTGCTGCTCGACGCAGCTCGGCACGTCCGGCACCCCACCGATGGCCGGGTCGGGGTTGTCCCGCAGGGCGACGACGCTCGACCCGGCCTGCTGCAGCCGCACCCAGGTCGTCGCGTAGGCGGCTGCGGCGTCGTCGCGGATCGCCGGGGTGAGCTCGTCGGCGTGCCGGACGAGGCCGTGCGGCCACGGCGTGCGGGACAAGGCCGCGACGAAGACGACGTCGTAGCGCTCCTGCTGCAACCGATCGAGGGTGTCGGCCTTCCAGGTGTCGCACGACGCGGTGATGAGCGCCCGGGTCATCGGGCAGCCGGAGTGCAGGTAGGTCGTCAGGCTCCAGTGCTTCGCCTTCGCGATCAGCTCGAGCGCGGGCACGTAGTTGGCCGCGTGCGAGTCGCCGACGATCGCGACCCGGACGGTGCCGTCGGGGTCGCCGACCTCCGCACGCCTTGACGGTGGTGTCGTCGCCGGCGATCTGGCAGCCGCTGCCCGCGTGGTCGGCGAAGTCGTCGGTCGCCGCCTGCACCGGGCTCGGGGCGATGTCGTCCGGCGACACCTGCGGGCAGTCCGCGCCGGGCTGCATCGCGGCGGCGCCGTAGCAGGCGGGGCTGCTGAGCGTGCCGTCGGACGCCGTGGTGACCCCGGTGACGGCGCTCGCCGACTGCTCCCGCACGACACTGCCGTACATGCCGGCCGCGGGCAGCGCCACGATGAGCATGCCGGCGATCGCCAGCACGAGGATGCCGCGGTGGCGCGGCCGTGGCGCGCGCATCCGTTCGGTCGAGAACGCGATCACCGGCTGTTCGATGAGCCGGCGCGAGGCGTGCGCGAGGGCGAGGGCGACGACGAGCACGATGCCCTTCGCCCAGAGCGGTGTCGCCTCGTCCGCGGTCAGCCCGATCACGAACGGCATGACGATGAGCAGCGGCCAGTGCCAGAGGTACAGCGAGTAGGACACGTCGCCGAGCCACTGCACGCTCCGCAGCCGGTACAGGAACGACGGACCCCACCGTGGCTCGGGCATCCCGCCGGCGATGACGAGGGCGACGCCGGTGATCGGGACGATCGCCGTCCAGCTCGGGAACGGCGTCGACGCGTCGAACCGGAGCGCGGTGGTCAGCATCAGTGCGAGGCCGGCCCAGCTCATCGTCGCCGCGAGCGGCGGGGGGATGCGCACGCGCTGCAGGCCGAGCCAGAGCAGGCCGCCGGCGGCGAACTCCCACGCCCGGGTCGTGGTGAGGAAGTAGGACGCCGGCGAGTGCGCGGTCTCCCAGATCGACGACGCCAGCGACAGCACGAAGACGGCTCCGAGGGCGATGGCGATCGCCGGTGCGAGCGACACGCCGCTCCGGCGGCGGCGCCGGTAGCGCAGGAAGGCGCAGAGCCAGAGGACGAGGGGCCAGACGGCGTAGAACTGCTCCTCCGTCGACAGCGACCAGAAGTGCTGGACGATGCTCGAGTCCGATGCGAGCGCCGAGTAGTCCACGGAGTTGCCGGCGAGGGCCCAGTTCTCGACGTAGAGCGCGCTCGCGATGATCTGCTCGGTGAAGTCCTTCCAGAGCGTCCGGGGCACGAACATCGCCGTCAGGATCACCGTGACGAACAGCGTGGCCATCGACGCCGGCAGCAGCCGCCACGCCCGTCGGGCGTAGAAGACCCGGAAGCTGAAGCGGCCGGTGGCGAGCGGCTTGGCGATGTGCGCCGTGATGAGGAACCCCGAGATGACGAAGAAGACGTCGACGCCGACGTAGCCGCCGGGCAGCACCTGGGGGAACAGGTGGTACAGCACCACGGCGGCGATGGCCACGGCACGGACGGCCTGGATCTCGAGTCGCAGGCTCCGGGTGGACGCCGCGGCACCCCGATGGCTCGTGACCCGTCGTGAACGGTGGCGGGCGTCGGGTGCATGGCGCGCTGCGCGCGGCGGCGCGACGGTCACGAGACCCCCTTGCTTCACGGTCCGCGGTCGGGCCCGCGCCGCCTGCGAACCTACCGCTCGGGACGGTGCCGACACGAATCCGGGAGGCGCGGGGCGGCGCCGCCACGCGCCTCCAGACCGACCTGCGGGACGGTGCGCGGCGGGGCCGCCCCCGCGGGTCACGCCGACGGGACGGCGACCGTCCGACCGGACCGCTCCGACTCCCGTGCTGCGAGCACGATCGACAGCGTGCGGAGCCCGACGCCGACGTCCGGCTGGGGCTGCACGCCGGACCGCACCGCGTCGAGGAACACGCGGAGCATCGTCACGTCCGGGTCCGCGCCGTACCGCAGCTCGATCGGTCGCCCGTGCACCGCGTCGAGCCCCCGTGCCGCAGCGCCGAAGAAGTCCACCGACACGGTGCCGCCCGTGCCCGCCACGTCGAGGGTCAGCCCGCCCCACACCGGCGATGTGTCCGGTCGGCTCCACGAGCAGTCGATCGTGGCGACCATCCCGGAGTCGTACGTCACGGTGACGAGCCCGGCGGTCTCCGCGCGGGCCCGGTCGGCGTGCAGGACCCGGTTCGCCACCGCGGTGACGGACACCGGGGCAGCACCGGTCAGGCCCTCGAGCAGGTCGGCGATGTGCACGACGTGGTCGACGAGGGCTCCGCCACCGCTCATCGCCGGGTCGGTGAACCAGTCGCGGGTGCGCGGCAGCATGCCGGTGTTCGCACCCCGCACCGAGAACACGGTGCCGAGGGCTCCCGAGTCGTGGGTGGCGCGCAACCGGTCGAACGCCGAGGTGAACCGCACCGGGAACGCCATCATCAGCAGGACGCCGGCGCGCTCGACCGCGTCGCGCATCGCCAGCCCGTCCTGCCACGTGGTCGCGAGGGCTTCTCGCAGAGCACGTGCGCGCCGGCTGCGGCGGCGCGCTCGACGAGTTCCCGGTGCCGGGCGTTCTCGCTCGTGACGACCACGGCGTCCGGCGCCCACGCGAGCAGTTCGTCGTACGAGTCCGCGTACCCGACGCCGAGGGCGGCGGCGAGGTCGGCGCCCCGCAGCTCGCCCACGGTCGTGCCGGTGGAGACCCCGTCGGGATCGGCGCCGCGCACCTCGACGTCGGGCATCGCGGCGAGCGCGGCCAGGTACCCGATCGCGTGCGTGTGGGCGAACGACAGCACGCCGACCCGGAGCGTCACAGGGCCACCTCCACGGGCTGTCCGGACTCGATCGACTCGAGGGCGGCGGTCGCGATCCGGACCGCGACGGCGCCGTCCTGGGCGGTGACGCGGGGGAGCGGGCCGCCGTCGAACGCGGCGAGGAAGTCCGCGAGTTCGAGGGCGTACGGGTCCTCCGCGGGGTCGACCGCGGGCAGGAACCCGTCCACCGCGGTCGGTGCGGCGAGGTCGCTGCGGGTGGACTCCTCGGCGAGCGACGAGTGCGACAGGCTGCCGAGGGTCCCGGTCACCGAGTACTCGGTGGTGAAGGCGAGGTGCTGCGGTCCCCAGAGCCCGGCGACGTGGCTGATCGCACCGGACGCGTGGGTGAGGAGCACGTGCGCGGCCTCGACCGGATGCTCGTCGTCCCCGGTGCGCACGGACACGGCGGACACCCGGACGACCTCCCCGGCGACCCAGCGCGCGGCGTCCAGGTCGTGGATCATCTGGTCCATCACGATCCCGCCGGACTGCGCGCGGTCGCCGAACCAGGCGACGCGGGTCGGGAACGCTCCCGATCGCGAGAACCGGAGGACGGCGAGGTCGCCCAGCACGCCCGAGGCAGCGGCCTCGTGCAGTCGTGCGTACGCGGGGAACCACCGGACGACGTGCGCCGGGTAGAGCTGCAGCCCGGCGTCTGCGGCGCTGGCGACGAGGTCGTCGGCGTCCGCGACGGTGCGGGCGAGGGGCTTCTCCGACACGACGTGCTTGCCGGCAGCGAGCGCTGCCCGGACCACCGCCGCGTGCGCCGGCGTGGGGACGACCACGTCCACCACGTCGACGGCGGCGAGCAGTTCGTCGAGGGAGTCGGCGACGGTGATCGTGCTGCCGACCGCTGCCGCCTCGTCGGCGAAGGCGTCGGCGAGGGCGAGCGCGCCCTCCTGCGAGTGGACCACGACGTCGCCGAGGCGGAGCAGCCCGGGGACGTGGGCGACGGCGATGCCGCCCGCTCCGACGAGACCGATCCGCCTGCGCGGGCGGGGTGTCGACTGCAGCGTCAGTGGGGCCAGCGTAGGAGATGGACCGTTACAACGATGGAAAGGTTTGGCAACGGGTTGCCGCACGGTTGCCATGAACGCGAGGGTCGCTCCAGGAATCCAACGGAGGGGGCCAACGAGTGACGAAGCTCGACGACCGCGCGACGAACCGCACGCGGACCGCTGCACACCACGATCCAGGGGCCGCGCCACCGCCCGATCCGGGCCTGCGTCGCCGGACCCGGTGGCAGCGGATCCGGCGCGACAAGGTGCTGCTGTTCATGGGGCTGCCGGGGCTGGCGCTGCTGCTGGCGTTCCAGTACCTGCCGCTCCTCGGGAACCTCATCGCGTTCCAGGAGTACCTGCCGTTCGTCCCGCTCGGCCGGAGCCCCTGGGTCGGCGTCGAGAACTTCTCGGTGATCTTCGACGGCAACCCCGAGTTCCTCCGCGCGCTCGGCAACACGCTGCTCATCACGCTCGTGCAGGTCGTGTTCGTGTTCCCCGCGCCGATCATCCTCGCGATCATGCTCAACTCGCTGCTGTCCGAGCGGATCAAGGGCGTCGTGCAGTCGATCCTGTACCTGCCGCACTTCCTGTCGTGGGTGATCGTCGTCGCGGTGTTCCAGCAGATCCTCGGCGGCTCCGGGCTAGTCAACAACGCGATCCGGGCCGCGGGCGGCGACGCGATCGACTTCCTCGGCAACCCGAACGGGTTCATCGCGCTGCTCACCAGCCAGGTGATCTGGAAGGACACCGGGTGGGCGACGATCCTGTTCCTCGCGGTCCTCAGCTCGATCGACGCCAGCCTGTACGAGGCGGCGAAGATGGACGGCGCTTCCCGCTGGCGGCAGCTGTGGCACGTCACCCTGCCCGGCATGCGGGGCATCATCATCCTGCTGCTCATCCTGCGGCTCGGGGACTCGCTGACCGTCGGGTTCGAGCAGATCCTCCTGCAGCAGCAGGCCGTCGGCCGTGCCGCGAGCGAGGTCCTCGACACCTACGTCTACAACAACGGCGTGCTCGGCGGGCAGTGGGGCGTCGCCGCGGCCGTCGGCCTCGTGAAGGGCGTCGTCGGCGTCCTGCTCGTCCTCGGCGCCAACAAGCTCGCGCACGTCTTCGGCGAAGCGGGCGTCTACCAGAAGGAGTCGCGATGACCGCCACGCAGACCGTGACCGTCCCCGGACGGAAGAAGCCGCGCCGCCGCCCGGTCCTCGACGCGCCACCGCTGCCCGGGCGGCTGCTCACCGGGTTCGTCCTGCTCGTGATCTGCCTCGTCGTGATCCTGCCGTTCGTCGGCATCGTGTCGACGAGCCTCGCGCCGGTCGCGCAGGTGAACGACGCCGGCGGGTTCGTGATGTGGCCGAAGGGCCTGGACTTCGGCGCGTACGAGAGCATCTTCGCGGGCGGCGTCGTCACCCGGGCGATGGTCGTCAGCATCGGGATCACCGTCGTCGGCACGCTCATCAGCCTGTTCGTGACCGCGATGCTCGCCTACGCGCTGAGCCGCCCCGGGTCCTACGGGTCGGGCTTCGTGCTGAGCCTCGTCCTGGTCAGCCTGCTGTTCGCCCCCGGACTCATCCCGAACTACCTCGTCGTGAAGCAGTTCGGTCTGCTCGACTCGTACTGGGCGCTCATCCTGCCGACGGCCCTCAGCGCGTTCAACGTCATCGTGATGCGGTCGTTCTTCATGGCGATCCCGAAGGAGCTCATCGAGTCCGCCCGCATCGACGGCGCCGGCGACTTCGCCGTGTTCTGGCGGATCGTGCTCCCGCTGTCGAAGGCCGTCCTCGCCGTGATCGGCCTGTTCTACGCGGTCGGGTACTGGAACGCGTTCTTCAACGCGCTGCTCTACATCAACGACACCGCGAAGTGGCCGCTGCAGCTCGTGCTCCGCACCTACGTGATCAACAACGCGCAGCTCGGCGGCGCCGACCTCGGCACGTCCTCCGACGCGCTGCCCCCGCAGGCCTCGATCCAGATGGCGATCCTCGTCGTCTCGATCGTGCCGATCCTCATCGTCTACCCGTTCCTGCAGCGGCACTTCGCCAAGGGTGTCCTGACCGGCGCCGTGAAGGGCTGAACCCATGCACCGCAACACGACCTCCCAGGGCCTGGCGACGCCCTTCAGTCGCCGCGCGCTCATCGCGGGCGGACTTCGGGCCGCGGCCACGGGCCTCCTAGCCAGCTGCTCCACCGTGACCCGGTCGACGGACGTCAAGGCGATCAACAAGGCCGTGCGGTTGCCGGACTACGTGCCGTGGACCGGCGGGCCGGAACCGGTCCTGCCGAAGACGAGCGCGCTCATGCCGAGTGCCTTCCGCAAGATCCCGGACCACCTGGTGCCCACCCGCGGCACACCCGGTGACGGCTCCACCGTGCACGGGAGCGTCCCGACGAACTCGCCCATCCCGCCGTCGAAGGGCAGCAACCCGTACTGGCAGGGCCTCGACGAACGGATGGGGATCGACCTCGACCTGACGATCACCCCGAACGCGGACTTCGCCAACAAGTTCGCCACCCAGGTCGCCGGCGACACCCTCGGCGACGTGTTCACCATCAACGGGTCGTTCTCGTACCTGCCGCAGTTCCTCGAGGCGAAGGCCGCCGACCTCAGCCCGTACCTGTCCGGCAGCGGGGCCCGGGACTACCCCTACCTGGCGAACCTGCCGACCGCGTCCTGGCGGGGCACGGTGTTCTCCGGCGGCATCTACGGCGTGCCGGTGCCCCGCGGGCCGCTCGCCTCGCAGGCCCTGCACCGTCGGCAGGACGTCTTCGAGCGGCTCGGGGTCGACCCGGCGTTCTCGAGCGTCGACGAGTTCGTGCAGCTGTGCCGCCGGGTGTCGGACCCGCACGCCAACCGGTGGGCGCTGGCGTCCGTGCCGACGAACATCCTCGCGCCGATGCTCGGGCTGCCGAACCAGTGGCAGCAGCAGGGCGGACGGCTCACCCACATGTACGAGCTCGAGGAGTACCAGGAGCTCCTCGACGTGTCCCGCCGACTCATCGCCGAGGACCTCGTCCACCCGGACAGCATCACGGCCTACAACGGCAAGGTCTGGTTCGTGCAGGGCTCCGCCCTCATGCTGGCCGACACGGCACACCGCGATCCCCGGACTGCTGCAGCAAGCGACGCCCGGGAGCGGGTTCGAGCTGACGGTCGCACCCTTCGTCGGCCCCTCCGGTGCGTCCGCGAAGCCATGGCTCGGTGACCCGAACAACACGATCGCGTCGATCGCTGCCGGGTCCGAGGAGCGCGTGCGGATGCTCCTCGAGGTCCTGAACTGGTGCGCGTCGCCGTTCGGCACCGAGGCCTGGACGTACCGCAAGTTCGGCATCGAGGGACGCGACTTCGAGTACCGCGACGGCGCCCCGGTGCTCACGAAGACCGGCAACAGCGAGACCGCCCTCGGCGAGTTCCCGCTGCAGTACTTCACCGAGTGCCCGCTGCCGCTCTACTACGCCGGCAACGCGGCGATGACGGACACCGTGCACGAGTCGCTCTGTCGTGGCTCGACGACGGGCTGCCCAACCCGGTGTACGGCCTGTACTCACCGACCAACTCGACGAAGGGACCGACGCTCGGCACGTTCGCGACGAACGCGATCAACGACGTGCTGCTCGGCCGGGCGAAGGTGTCGTCGTGGAAGGCGACGGTCCGCGACTGGCGTCGCCGCGGGCGGCGACGCCATCCGGCGGGAGTACGAGCAGGCGCTCGAGGCGCGCGGGGATCTGAGCGTCGGGTCCTCGGACTGGAGGCGCGGTGCCGGCTGGCACCGCGCCTCCCGTCCGTCACCGAGTTCAGTTGGTCTTGACGAACACGCTTCCGTCTCCGAACGACACGATTCCACCGTGGAAGGTGTTTGGGACCTGGAACGCGATCTGCCCGGAAGCGCTCTGACCCAAACCAAGCGTCACGCTCGGCATCTCCTTCACGTCGCTGAGGTACTCGGAGTCGTAGACGGAGCCATCGGTCTCGGCGAGGGCGACGTCGTATGCGGCAGAGCTGGCGTCGACGCCAGCGGTGGTCGCCGTGACGTGCACTGTCAGGACCACGTACTTCATGCCGCCGTCGGGCTGTTCGTACTCGTTGGGTGCCACGAAGTTGTCGTTGTAGCCGTCGACCCACTGCGTGTAGTCCGCTGTCGACCCGTCGATGCGGTTGGTGTTCGTCATCTCGAACTTCGTGCCTGCAGGAGCCGGATTCGATGCGCTGGAGCCGTCGTCGACCGCAGCTGTCAGTGCAACGGCCGAGCCGGGCTCCACAGTCGTTCCCGCGGCGGGGTACTGGCTGGCGACCTGGTCGTCGGACGTTGATTCTCCAGCGTTGACGGTGAAGCCCGCTGCTTCCAGAGCCGCTGTTGCTTCGCTGACTGTCTTTCCGACCACGTCAGGCACGGCAACCGGAGCGGCGTCCGCTGACCGAGTTTCGGACTTCTCCGATGCCGCGGCTTTCACGGGTGCCTCGGTCGAGGAAATGAAGGCCAGACCGTAGATCGTGCCGAATATGAGAGCAAGAGCCGCCCCAGAGGCGCCGAGAACGGTGCCCACCATGGCCCGAGGTGTTCGACGGCGATGCGCGACGAGCCCGAGGACAAGGGCGATGACGCCCGCGACGAATCCCAAGTGCAGCAGGATCGGGATGAACGCGAGGACTACCGCGACGATGCCGAGGGCCACCGCTGCAGTTGCAAGCCCAGCACCTCGAGGTCTTTGCGACTGCGGATGGTAGGAGCGAACTGCGGCTGCGGCGTACCCGGGGCGTACGGACCGGACATGGAGGACTCCTGAGTTGAGAAACGATCAGGAGAAACGTAGTTGGTTCCAACTACGCGATGGAAGATCGGCCCTATCCCCAGATAGGGAGGGATATTACAGTCCGGACCAGCCAGCACGACCAGGTTGCCGGTGGGATCACGGAAGTGGCCGACGGTGACGCCACCGGCCTCGTTCCGCTGCGGTGGCAGCGCGACCGCGCCACCGAGCTCCTCGGTCTGTTGCAGCGCCGCCGTCGCGACGTCGTCGACGCCGACGGAGAAAACCGCATGCGGTGGAACCCCGCCCGCCGCCCATGCAGTGCTCCGGCGGAGGAGTCCCAGCCGAACAGCGCGGCGGGGAAGGTGCGGGGCCGATGAGCTCGACGTGCACGACGGCGTTCACCATGACGTCGTTCTCCTCCGGGCCAGCGCGGTCGGGACGGTCAGATCCGTTTCGGTCCATGTCGGATCCGGACGGCTCAGGCCGGGTTCTGCGGTCCGGATCCGACATCAGCCTGCAGGAACGTCCCGCCCGGCGGAGCGGACCACATCGGCGCCCACGCGCCGTGCCGTCGCTCCCGCGTCCGTCGGCCGGACGCGGCGGACGCGACGGACGGTCAGCGCAGCCACGACGGGTCGGCGAACAGCTCCTCGAGCTCGGTGAGCAGCCGCGACGCGTGGAAGCCGTCCGCCGCCGCGTGGTTGACCTGCAGGGCCAGCGGCATCACGGTCCGTTCGCCCACGACCCGGTAGCGGCCGAGGGTGATGATCGGCATGAGGTGGTCGTAGCCGTCGCGGACGTGCAGGGCGAATCCGGTGAACGACGTCCGGGGGAAGGTCGAGACGTCGAACACGTTCCGCGGTCGGTCGTCTTGCGGGAACATCCGGACGTCGTCGCGGTACCGCTCGATCATGTCGACGGCGGCGTCGTGGAACACACGGAAGTCGTCGTCGTACGGCACGACCAGCGCCGAGAAGGTCTCGGTCTCGGGGTGGAACACCGTGAACATCGGGTGCACCACGTCCCAGACACCCGGGGAGCCGTCGTCCAGGAGCTGCATCCGGAACTCCTCGTGGTGGTTCACCACGGTCGCGATCGCCCAGATCTGGGATGCGTAGGTCCGGACGTCGCTCGCGCGGACGGCCGCGACGAAGGCGGTCACGTCCACGTCGACGGTCACTTCGTACGAGCACTGCACGCGCTGCCGGTAGTGCTCGAAGTGCTCGCGCCGGGGCCACTGCGTCACGTCGATCGGTCGGGGTTCCATCACGGCACCAGTTTCGTCGCCAGGGCCGCGTCGAACGCGGCTCGGTCGCCGTCGATCGTCAGCGCGACCGCGTCGAGCTCCCGACGACCCCAGAGGACGAGCAGGAGGTCCTCGGCACGGCCGGTCACCCGCACCGCGGGGGCTCCGCCGGCCGTCCCGGCGAGCGTGCCCGTGCCGGCCGCGTCCGAGAACGCGATCACGACCGTCGCCGCGAGCGGCTCGACGCGGCCGAGCCGGACCTGACGCGGGTACAGGTCCTCGAGCACCTCGCGGACGCCGTCCGCGGCGGTGTCGGCCTGGAGGCGCGGCGCGGCCCCGACGGCGTTCCGCGCGTCCCACAGGTGGATCACCGTTTCGTGCGCCTGCCGTCGTGCCCAGGTCGCCGCCCGGTCCGGCGGGTAGATCGCCGGACAGGCATCGTCCGGCCCGCGCTCGCGGAGTGCGGCGACGAGGGCGTCCGCTCCGGCGGTGAACCGGGCGGCGAGGTTCGTCCCGTCCGCCACGGCAGGCGGCTCGGCGCCGGTGAGCTGCCCGAGGACCCAGCGGTGGATGTCGGCGACGTGTTCGCCCAGGTCGGTCATCGTCCATCCGGGGCAGCTCGGGATCGCGGTCCGGGGGTCGGACGACCGGAGGACCTCGGCGAGTCCGGTTGCAGCGGCCTCGAGCGTGGCGATGTCGGCGTCGTACGTGGCCATTGCTCCAGAGTGGTCGGGGTGGCGCTCCCTAGGGTGGAGCCATGCCGACGCTCGAACGAGTCCCCGCCCTGGTCGCCACCGGATTCCTCGCGATCCCCGTCGCCGAAGCCCTCGTCGCCCTGCCGAGCGAACTGCTGACGCGCATCGAGGGAGCGCCGATCGACCCGGACCTCGCCGACACCGCAGCCTTCTCGGACGCCTACGGATTCCCGCTCGAGGGCGGTGCGAACTGCATCGTCGTCGCGGGGAAGCGCGGCGACGAGGTCCGGTACGCGGCCTGCGTGGTGCTCGCGTCCACGAGGCTCGACGTGAACCGTGTCGTGAAGCAGCTCCTCGACGTGCGGAAGGCGAGCTTCGCCCCGATGGACGAGGCCGTCGAGCTGACCGGGATGGAGTACGGCGGCATCACCCCGATCGGCCTGCCCGCGTCGTGGCCGGTGTACGTCGACGAGCGCGTGCTGAGCGCCCCCGACGTCGTGATCGGCGCCGGTCGACGGGCCGCGAAGCTGTTCCTGCCCGGTGCCGTCCTGGGCGCGCTGCCCAACGTGACCGTGGTCGGTGGCCTCGCGACCGAACCCGTCAGCTGAGCACGCCCCGCGCTGCCAGCGCCGACCGGAGGCCGTCGACCCCGGTGTAGTGGTGCACGGTCATCCCGAGCGTGACCGCACCCGCGAGCTTCCGCTCGGAGTCGTCGGTGAAGAACGCCTCCGGCCCGTCGACCCCGAGGGCGTCGAGCACGTGCTGGAACGCGCGGACGTCGGGCTTCGCGACGCCGATCTCGTGCGAGCTGAACACGGCGTCCACGCGCTCCGGCAACCCGAACGACGCGACCTCGGCCGGGACGCCGTCGGTCCCGTTCGTCAGCACGGCGGTGGTGTGACCGGCGGCGCGGAGGTCGTCGAGGAGCACGAGGACGTCGGGGTCGGGCGTGAACGGCTGCCGTCCCCACGCCTCCGCCGCACTCGGGCTGCCGACGTGCTCGCCGATCGCCCGGACCCAGTCCGCGCGGCTGATCCGACCCGTCGTGACGTCGTCGATGACCGGCGAGGCGAAGGCGAACGACTCGATCGACCCCACCGGGAGGTCGTGGTCACGTTCGATGCGGGCGACGTACTCCGGGTCGAAGTGCCGGATCACTCCGTCCAGGTCGAACACGACCGCACGGATCGCGACAGCGGTCGGCTCAGGGGTCCGCACCTCAGTCGTTCGGACGGATGAGGCAGAACGGGTGGCCCGCTGGGTCGAGGTAGACGCGGAACGTGTCGGTCCCCGATCCGGTCGCGGTCGCGCCGATCGCGAGCACCGCGGTCTCGCCCGCGTCGAGGTCGTCGACCTTCACGTCGAGGTGGCTCTGCTGCGGGACGTCCTGCCCCGGCCACTCGGGCTTCCGGTAGTCCGCCACCTGCTGGAACGCCAGGATCGGACGGTGGTCGGTGAAGGGGAGCGCGACCTCGGCCCAGTCCTCGTCGAAACCGACGATCTCCCCGCCGAGCAGTTCGGCGTAGAAGCGGGCGAGGACGCGTGGGTCCGGGCAGTCCAGGACGACGACGTCGAGTGTGCCGATCATGGCCGACACAGTAGCCCGATCAGCGCGCGGCCGTCAGGGCCTTCGTGATGCGCTGCAGCGACACCGTCTCAGCCGTGCCGAGCTCCTGCGCGAAGAGGCTGAGACGGAACTCCTCGAGCATCCACCTGGCGTGCACGAGCTCCGGGTGTGCGCCCACCGCGGGCGGGAAGGTGCCCCCGGCGTCGACGTAGCGGTCGGTCGCGACGGTGACCTCGCGCATCCAGGTGGCATCCCGCCCGGGGTTCTGCAGCAGCTTCTGCACGCGGGCGTCGACGCCCTGCAGGTACACGCGGATGCGCCGGAGACGGTCGAGCCCGGCCACCGAGACGAACCCGGGGAACACCAGCCGTTCCATCTGCTGGCGCATGTCGGTCAGTGCCGGCAGGAGGGACATCGAGTTCGCCTGCTTGAGGGACCGCTCGGCGGCCCGGTGGGCGGCGAGGACCGCGGCGACCTCGGACACCGCGGTGAACATCCTGTCCACGACGGTCGATGACACGGTGTCGCGCACGGCCTCGAACGCGGCCTTCGTGAAGACGAGTCCGTCCGGGTGCTGGCGGCGGATGCCCGCGTCGACGACCGCGGCGAGGACGTCGTCGAACAGCGCGGCTGTCGACGGGTAGGGGCTGGCGGCGAGAGCGAGCTTCTCCTGCGCGGTCAGGTGCGACTGGATGTAGGAGACGGGCGACGGCACGGCGTGCATGACGAGGCGACGGACACCGGCGGGCATCCGGACGGCGCGGTCGGACGGTGTGGCGAGCAGCTGCACGCCGACGGTCGCCTTCGGCCCCTCGCCCTCCTCGACCAGTGCGGGGTAGGCGCGGATCACACCACCGGCCTGCTTGGTGTCGAGGACCTGCGGCAGGTCGTCGGACGGCCACGCGGTCAGGCCGGACCGTTCCACCTGCAGGCCGCCACCGGCGGACGCGACGCGAGCCGCGCCTCCAGGTCGGTTCGCAGCCCGAACCGTGGCGGAGGCGACGCTCTGCTGCGTGCGGTCCTTGAGCTTGGTCTGCAGGACCGACAGGTCCTTGCCTGCTTCGACCCGGCGACCGCGCTCGTCGACGACCGCCCAGGTCGGCAGCAGGTGCGCTGGGACGCGGGACAGGTCGAAGTCGGACTCGGAGACGGGCACGTAGGTCATCCGCTGGATGGCCTTCGCGAGGGTCGCGCGGAACGACTCGGTCGGCTCGGTCGGGGCGTCGTCCGGCAGCTCGGCGACGATCTTCTCGGCCCAGTCCGCCGCGGGCACGACGTTCTTCCGGATCTGCTTCGGCAGCGACTTGATGAGGGCGGTGACGAGTTCCTTCCGGAGTCCGCGCACCTGCCAGTCGAAGCCCCTCCTCGCGCATCCGGGGCAGCAGCGCGAGCGGGACCTGGACGCTGACGCCGTCGTCCTGCGCGCCGGGTTCGAAGCGGTACTTGATCGCGAGCCGTTGATCGCCGCTCCGCCACTGCGTCGGGTACTCGTCGTCGTCCTCGGCAGCTTCGGCGGCCGACTCGTCGAGCAGGTCCGACCGGCGCATCGTGAGCAGGTCCGGTTGCTCACGGCGGGTCGTCCGCCACCAGCCCCTCGAAGTCGCGCATCGTCGCCACGTCGGCGGGGACACGGGCGTCGTAGAACTCGTAGACCTTCTCGTCGTCGAGCAGGATGTCGCGGCGGCGGGTGCGCTCCTCGAGCTGCTCGAGTTCCTTCCGGAGTCGCCGGTTCGCGCGGTCGAACGCCTGCTGCGACTCCCACTCACCCTCGACGAGGGCGTGCCGGATGAAGAGCTCGCGGGAGTGAACCGGGTCGATCCGGGCGTACTGCACGCGGCGGCGCTGCACGATCGGGACACCGAACAGGGTGACGCGCTCGTAGGCGACGACGGCGCCCTGCTTCTTCTCCCAGTGCGGCTCACCGTAGGTGCGCTTGAGCAGGTCGCCGGCGAGGGGCTCCACCCACGTCGGGTCGATCCGGCCGACGGTGCGGGCGAACAGCCGGCTGGTCTCGACCAGTTCGGCGGCCATGACCGCGTCGGGCTGCTTCTTCGCCAGCACGCTGCCCGGGAAGACCACGAATCGGGTGTTCCGCGAGCCGAGGTAGTCACGCTTCTCGCGGTCGCGCAGCCCGATCTGGCTGAGGAGCCCGGCGAGGAGCGAGCGGTGCACGGCGTCGCCGTCCTCGCTGCGGGACTGCCCGACCCGGACGTCGACCTGCTTGGCGGCACGGGACAGCTGGCGGTACAGGTCCTGCCACTCGCGGATGCGGAGGTAGTTGAGGAACTCGGCCTTGCAGAGCCGCCGGAATGCGCTCGACGACAGTTCGTCCTGCTTGTCCTCGATGTGGTTCCAGAGGTTGAGCAGGGTGAGGAAGTCGCTCGTCGGATCGGCGAAGCGCGCGTGCAGCTGGTCGGCCTGGGCACGCTTCTCGAGCGGTCGTTCGCGGGGGTCCTGGATGCTCAGGGCGCTGACGATCGCGATGACCTCACGCCCGACGCCCTGACGTCCGGCCTCGAGCACCATCCGGCCGAGCCGCGGGTCGATCGGCAGGCGCGTGAGCTGCTTGCCGGTCTTCGTGATCTGGCCGCCCTTGTCGACCGCTCGGAGTTCGCGGAGCAGGTCGAGGCCGTCCTTCACACCGCGGGAGTCCGGTGGCTGCAGGAACGGGAACGACTCGATGTCGCCGAACCCGAGCGAGATCATCTGCAGGATCACGGCGGCGAGGTTCGTGCGGAGGATCTCGGGGTCGGTGAACTCCGGACGGCGGTCGAAGTCGTCCTCCGAGTACAGGCGGATCGCGATGCCCGCGCTCGTGCGGCCGGCGCGCCCGGAGCGCTGGTTCGCACTCGCCTGCGAGACCGCCTCGATGGGGAGCCGCTGCACCTTCGCCCGCGGCGAGTACCGCGAGATGCGGGCGGTCCCGACGTCGATCACGTACTTGATCCCGGGGACCGTCAGGGAGGTCTCGGCGACGTTCGTCGCGAGCACCACCCGCCGGCGAACGCCCGGGGTGTGCCGTCGCTCGAAGACCCGGTGCTGGTCGGCAGCGGACAGTCGGCCGTACAGGGGCAGGACCTCGGTGCCCGGGTAGCGCTTGCCCTCGATGGCGTCCTGCGCGTCGCGGATCTCGTTCTCGCCGGACAGGAACACGAGGACGTCGCCCGGGTCCTCACGTGCGAGTTCGTCGAGGGCGTCGGTGATGCCCTGCATGGTGTCGCGGTCGTCGGCGTTGCTGCCGCTGTCGCCGGTGCGCGAGTCGGACTCGTCGTCGACGTCTCCCTCGTCGCCGGCGTCCTCGGCCACCAGCGGCCGGTACCGGATCTCCACCGGGTAGGTGCGGCCGGAGACCTCGATGATCGGGGCGTCGCCGAAGTGCTTCGAGAACGACTCCGGATCGATCGTCGCACTCGTGATGATCAGCTTGAGGTCGGGTCGACGGGCCAGCAGCCGCTTGAGGTACCCGAGCAGGAAGTCGATCGTGAGGGACCGCTCGTGCGCCTCGTCGATGATGATCGTGTCGTAGCGCTTCAGGTCGCGGTCGAAGTGGATCTCGTTGAGCAGGATGCCGTCGGTCATCACCTTGATGCGGGTGTCCGAGCTGACGCGGTCGGTGAAGCGGACCTGGTAGCCGACCAGGCCGCCGAGCTCGCCGCCGAGTTCCTCGGACACGCGCTCGGCGATCGTGCGCGCGGCGATGCGGCGCGGCTGCGTGTGTCCGATGCTCGTCCGCCCGAGTTCGAGCGCGATCTTCGGCAGCTGCGTCGTCTTCCCGGAGCCCGTCGCACCGGCCACGATGACGACCTGGTTGTCACGGATGGCGGCCGCGATGTCGTCCCGCCGCTGCGAGACCGGCAGTTCGGGCGGGTACGTGATGACGGGCGTGGTCGACATGAGCATTCCAGCTTACAGCCGCGCGTGGCGCTGCTCAGCCGCGATCGGCAGCGTCGCCGAGCTGTGCGGCGAGTTCGTCACTGGTTCGGGCCGGGAGCGCGCAGACCCGGTCGTGGCAGACGTAGCCCGCGGGGTCCGCGGAGTCTCGGGCCTCGAACAGCTCGAAGCCCGCTGCGGCCCACTCGGACGCCTGCGCCGGCGTGACCAGGGCGACGACCGTACCCGGCCGACGAGCGGCCCGTGCCGCCGTCCGGAGCGGGTCCGACGGGTCGGACGCCACGACGACGACCTCACGCGACGGTCGTTGCAGTGCGAGGGCGACCCCGAGGGCGTCGGCGTGACCGAGTGGCCGCTCCGTACCGGTCTCCGCGCGGTCCGCGACGAGCCGGGCGGCAGCGGTCCGGTACGACGCGTCGCCGGTGAGTGCGGCGAGCGTCGCCGCGGCGGACGCCAGCGCGACCGTCCCCGAGCGGAGCGCGGTCTGCGGCTGCTCGCCGGTGGCCGTGCCGGCGGCTGCGAGCACCGGGTCGACGTCGAACCGCTCGGCCAGGCCGTCGTCGACCAGGGAGCGTGCGACCTCGGCGGTGCGCACGTCGCCCGTCACGAGGGCCAGCTCGAGCAGCCCCTCGGCGAGGAGCCCGACGTCCTCGATGGTGGGCGGCGCCGCGGACGCTCCGCGCGGTGTGCTCGACCGCACCCTCACGTGCCCGTCCTCGACGTGGGTGGCCAGCAGTGCATCCGCTGCGCCGCGTGCGAGCGCGATCATCTCGTCGTCCCCGTGCCGCGCGCCGGCAGCGGCGAGTCCCCGGATCGCCAGGCCGTTCCAGCCGGTCAGGACCTGGTCGTCGAGCGGCGGCGGGTCGAGGCGCGCACGCTCGTCGAGCGGCAGCCGGTACCACTCGCCCTCGACGCGACGGCCGTCGATCGTCGACTCGCTGTCCTGTGCGGCGACGAACGCGCCGTCCTGGCGGCGGAGCGTGTCGCGCAGGAAGTCCGCGATGCCCCGTGCCTGCTCGGGTCCGGCGACGGCGAGGAGTCCGGCGTTGTCGTAGAGCATGCGCTCGTAGTGCGGGACGGTCCAGTCGCGCCGGGTCGCGTACCGGAAGACGCCGCCGTCGGCGTCGGTCAGCTCGGAGCTCCGGATCGCGTACAAGGACCGGTCGAGCAGCCCTGCCGCTGCGTCGGCGCGGCCGTCGGCGCCCGCGCCGTCTGCGGCCACGTCGGCGAGGAACTCCAGCAGCGGCGCGCTCGGGAACTTGGGTGCGCCGCCGAACCCGCCGAACGTGGTGTCCTCGGCCTCGGACAGCTGGTCGGTGACGGCCCGGATGCGGTTGACGGCCGGGAGGCGCGGCTCGGCCCCGGCACCCGCCGCCGCCGAGCGGGCGGTCGCGTCCGCCTCGGCACCCTGCCGGATCGCCGTCGCGATGGCGCTCGCGTTCGCGTCGACCTCGTGCCGACGCGCCGTCCAGGCGTCGAGCACGGCGGCGGTGATCTGGAGGAACGACGGCACCTGCCCGACCGGCGTCGGCGGGAAGTACGTCCCCGCGAAGAACACGTGCCCGTCCGGGGTCAGGAACGCCGTCAGGGCCACCCCCAGCTGCTGCGTGAAGGCGCTCGCCGCGGCCATCAGGCTGGCGTCCACGTCGGGGCGTTCCTCGCGGTCGACCTTCACGGCGACGAAGTCCTGCCGCAGCAGTGCGCCGACCTCGGGGTCGGAGAAGCTCTCGCGCGCCATCACGTGGCACCAGTGGCACGTCGCGTACCCGACCGACACCAGGACGGGCACGTCGCGTTCGCGTGCCTCGGCGAAGGCGTCGGGCCCCCACTCGCGCCAGTCCACCGGGTTGCCGGCGTGCTGGCGGAGGTAGGGGCTGACCGAGGCACCGAGTCGGTTGTCGTTCATGGCCCCAGCGTGCACGGTCCGGCCTGGGCGGTGGCGTCGGGAGCGCCCGCTGTGGACGGATCGGCTTCCTCCACAGGCCTCAGTGGGGAAGCCACCCCGTCAGGGACGCGAGCCGACGTGCGATGTCGGCCGGGGCGGTGGCGTCCGTGTCGATCCGGGTGACCGTGTCCGCGGTGGCCCTGTCGAGCCTCCCGGCCGTCCGCGTGCTGTGCGTGAGCTGCGCTGCCGGAACGGCACCGCCTGCCCGTCGGGCGAGCCGCTCGGCGGTCGCGTCGTCGCCGGCCCGGAGCAGCACCACGGTGACGACGGGTTCGTCGCCCATCGCGGCGGCCAGTCGCTCGTGCTCGAGGACGGACACCGTGTTCGTGTAGACGAGCCGGTGGTGTCCGAGCTCGCGGTACGCAGCCCACATCGCGGCGAGGTTGCGCTCGGCCAGGCGTGCGTCCGGGTGCTCGACGTGCGGGGCCGGGTGCGCCAGGTCGAGGAAGTCACCCTCGATCACCGCGTGCCGGACGTCGGCCGCCACGAGGAGGTCGTGCAGCGCCTCGGCCGCGGTGGACTTCCCCACGCCGGAACGCCCGCCGATGAAGAGCACCTCGGAGCGGGGCACCGCGTCAGTCCAAGCCGAGCGAGAGCAGAGCGAGGGCGGCGTCCTCGGGGCCGTAGTCGAACATCCGGTCCCAGAACGGGTCGTCCGCCCACGGGACGTCGCCGTCGGCGGGGACGGCGTGCGCGGTCTCGACCAGCCAGTCGAGCTCGGGGACGACCGCGGTCGCGAACGAGGGCGGCTGCCAGCCGAGGGCCCGCGCAGCCGACGTGTCGAGCACGAACGGTGAGGGGGACGACCACGGCGTGGTGCCGACGAAGGCGGGGGCGTCCTCGTCGAGCAGGACCTCGTCGAAGGGGTGGTCGAGGTGCCCGGCGATCGTGCGGACGATCTCGAGCACCGACGGCGCGGACTCGTCCGCGACGTTGAGGATCCGCCGGTCCGGGCTGTCCGCGAGGAGCCGGACGAGCGAACCGATGCCGCTGGCCGCGGTGGTGTGGTCGACCCCGCGACCCCGGTCGGCCAGCAGGATGCGCTCCCGGTCGTCGAGCACCCGGCGGACCACGAACCACTCCCGCGGCCGGCCGATCCCGACGCCGTACACCTTCGACGGACGGAGCACCGTGACCGGGGCGCCGTGGTCGAGCAGGACCTGCTCGGCGGCGACCTTCGCGGCGCCGTAGCCGTCACGGCTCGTCGGATCGCCGTCGGACGCGGTCACGGTGGGCTGCAGCTCGGTGACGACACCGCCGAACACCGGCTTCTCGACGGAGTTCGCGTGCCGACCCTGCTCATCCACGTACACGGCCTTCGACGACACGAACACCGTGGAGCCGACGTCGTCGAGGAACGGGCGGAGTTGCACGGCGTCGTCTCGGGTCAGCCCGACGGTGTCGACGAGCAGGTCGGCGCCGGGGCGCAGGAGCTCTCGCAGCGTGCTCGTGTCGCGGCGGTCGCCGGGGAGGAAGGACGCCCCGGCAGCGCTCAAGCCGTCGGCGATCGGACCCCCGTGACGGGCGACCACGTCGACCTGCCAGTCGTCACCGCCCCGGCCCGAGGCGTCGAGGAGTTCGCGTGCCACGGCCGAACCGATCCCGCCGGTCCCGCCGAGGACGACGGCGCGTCTGGTGCTCATGCGTGCAACGGTAGTGCGCTCGCGCGCCGTGCAACCGCCGTCCGGGGTGTCAGGACGCGAGGGGCTCCGGTTCGCGGCGCCACCAGTCGAGCAGGGAGCCGTCGTAGACGCGCACCTTCTCGTGCCCGAGGACCGTCAGCGCGAGGGCGTCGGAGCACGCGGCGCTGCCCACGCCGCAGTACGTCACGATCTCGTCGGCGTCGATCACCTCGGCGAAGGCGGCCGCGAGTGCCGATCCCCGCAGGTAGGCGTTCGTGTCCGGGTCGACGATCGTGTCGAGCGCGATCGAGGTGCTGCCCGGTACGACCGGTGGGTGATCGGTGCCGAGCGAGGACTGCGGTGCCGCCAGCACGAGGGAGGCAGGCTGCTCACCGGTGACGGCGCGGCGCACGCGCTCGTGGTCGGCCCAGAGCGGACGCTCTTCACCGGCGAGGAAGACGTCGGTGTCGGCCCCGTGTGCCGCGTCCGTCGGGGTCGGGCCACCGGACGTGCGGCGCGGTGTGGCCGGGGTCCGGAGGGCGCCGACCCGCACCGGTCGGCCTTCGTCACGCCACTTCGTGAAGCCGCCGTCGAGGACCGCGACCGAGTCGAACCCGAACGACTTGAAGATCCACCACAGCCGTGCGGACCACTCGCCGAGGCTGTCGTCGTAGACCACGACCGTCGACGTGTTCGTCACGCCGAGGTCCCGCGCGGCGACCTCGAACTGCTCGGCCCCGGGGCGAGTGAACGGCACGTCGGCCTCGGGGGTGGAGAACGCTTCGACCAGGTCGGCGTAGCGGGCACCGGGCACGTGGCCGCGCTGCTCGTAGGTGGCCCGAGCGGTGTTCCACATCGTGTCGAGGCCCGTGCCCTCCGTGTGCACGGAGGCGTCGAGCACGACGAGCTCGTCAGCACCGAGGTGGTCTGCGAGCCACTGCGTCGACACGAGCGGCGAGGTCAGGACGGGGGCCATGGCGTCAGGCTAAACGGGACCCCTGACGACTGCGAGGGAATCGGACACACGGCGCAACGCGGGCGGGTTCGGTCGGGCCCGGTCGTGGGGCGCCGTGGGGTCGCTTTCCGGCGCCGACTCCGAACGACACCGTGGACGTCGTACGACGTCGTACGACGTCGTACGACGTCGTCCGAGGTCGTCCGAGGTCGACGCCGCCCCACACCGCCCCGCACGACGAACGCGCCCCCGCGGCACGACGAACGGCCCGCCCCGGCAGACCGGGACGGGCCGTGCAGTGCGCCGAATGGCAGCGCGCGGACGTCAGTGCGCGGCGGTCGGGATGCTCCCGGTCACCGCTGCGCTGGCGTGCGCGAGCTTGTCCAGCCGGACCTTCTGCCGGTTGATGAGGAGCCCACCGGCCAGGGCGACCAGGACGAGCACGCCCGCCGAGATGCCGAACGCCACGTGGTACCCGTCGAGCACCGCCTGCGCCTGCTGCAGCTTCGTGGGCGCCGCCGACAGCCCGGAGAGGCTGTCCTTCACGACGTCGGCGAAGATCGTCGACAGCAGCGCGGTGCCGATCGAGCCCCCGATCTGCTGCATGGTGTTCACCGTCGCCGAGGCCACTCCGGCATCGGCACGGGCGACCCCGGTCGTGGCGGTGTTCATCGCGGACGAGAAGATCGTCCCCATGCCGAGGCCGATCACGATCAGCGCGGGCAGGACGGTGCCCGCGTACGAGCTGTCGAGGTCGGTGCGGAGAAGCAGCAGCAGACCGGTCGCCGCGACGAGGCCACCGGCGAAGATGAGCACCTTCGGGCCGACGCGGGGCAGCAGGGCGACCACCGATCTGGGTCGCCGAGATCATGATCGACAGGGGCATCGGCAGGAACGCCAGACCGGTCTGCAGCGAGGAGAACCCGAGGGTCTGCTCGAGGTAGTAGGTCAGGAACAGGAAGATGCCGAACATGCCGATCGCCACCAGGCCGATCGCGATGAACGATCCGCCGCGGTCACGGTCGAGCACGACCCGGAGCGGGAGCAGCGGGTGTGCGACGCGGGTCTCGATGAAGACGAACGCGGCGATCAGCACGACGCCCGCGGCGAGCATCGCGATGGTGACGGGGAGTCCCAGCCGTTCGTCTCGGCG
This sequence comes from Curtobacterium sp. AC273, assembly GCF_979253735.1. Lineage (NCBI taxonomy): Bacteria > Bacillati > Actinomycetota > Actinomycetes > Micrococcales > Microbacteriaceae > Curtobacterium > Curtobacterium sp. AC273. Next base: position 108,603 of record NZ_CEEDDU010000005.1, read on the forward strand.
TTCGAGAACCCGTAGACGACCCCGACCAGGCCGAGGGTGATCAGTGATCACGCCGAGCACGTCGATGCGAGGCCGCTCGACCTTCGGCGGCTTCGCCATGAAGACGAGCGCGCCGATCACGCCGAGCACGGCGAAGACGACGTTCACGTAGAGGCACCAGCGCCACGACGCGTACTCGGTGAGCACGCCACCGAGGAGCAGGCCGATCGCCGCACCGGAACCGGCGATCGAGGCCGAAGATGCCGAACGCGCGACCGCGTTCCTTCGGGTCGCGGAAGGTCGTCGTCAGCATGCCGAGCGCGGACGGAGCGAGCAGTGCGCCGAACACGCCCTGCAGGGCACGGGCGGCGACGAGCAACCCGAACGAGTCCGCCAGACCGCCGAGCACCGACGCGACCGCGAAGCCGACGAGGCCGATGATGAAGGTGTTCTTGCGCCCGAAGAGGTCACCGAGGCGACCACCGAGCAGGAGCAGTGAGCCGAACGCGAGCGAGTACGCGGTGACGATCCACTGGCGCTGGTCGGTACCGAAGCCGAGGTCCGCTTGGGCTGAGGGGAGCGCGATGTTCACGATGGTCGCGTCGAGCACGACCATCAGCTGCCGCGAGGGCGATGACCGCCAGGGCGATCCAGCGGTGGTTGGCCTTGGCGGGGGTGGTGCCGGGATTCGTGGGTGCTGCCCCGGTGGGGGTCGGCACGGTTCGTTCTGCCGTCACGGCAGCCTCCTTCGAGAAGGTGGAGGGAGGAACGCGCGCCGTCGGGCGTCCTCGGGGAGGAACAAATGGATGCGACGCATCCGTTTGTGAGCAGTGTAGACCGAAACGGAAGGTTCGCATCCACTTATTCCCAGAAAGTTCAACTACGTTCGACGTCGTGAGCACCACCGACTCCGCTGAACTCGAGCGCCCCCTCCGAGCCGACGCCGCCCGCAACCGCGAGCTCATCCTGCAGACCGCTCGGAAGTGCTTCGCCGAGCGCGGCCTGTCCGTCACGCTCAACGACATCGCGCACGAGGCCGGGGTCGGCGTGGGGACCGTCTACCGCCGGTTCGCCGACAAGGACTCCCTGATCGAGGCGCTCCTCGCCACCAAGTTCGAGGCGATGAACGACGCAGCGGCCCGCGCCGCCGACGAGACCGACCCGCGTGAGGCGCTCCGGGTCTACCTGATGGGCGTGTTCGAGTTCCGCGCCCGCGACCGCGCGCTCGCCGACGCCATCGTCCGTGCCGGCAAGTCCCGCCCGTCGATCGTGCACGAGCGCGACCGGCTCGAGTCGCAGGTGAGCGAGATCATCGGTCGAGCCAGCGCCGCCGGCGTCGTGCGGGCCGGTTTCGACTACCGGGACCTGCCGATGCTGACCACGATGGTCGGCTCCGTCGCGGACGCCACCCGTGCGCACGACCCCAACGCGTGGCGTCGCTACGCCGAGCTCGTCATCGAGGGCGTGCTGCCCGGCGGGACGGAGGCCCCGATGCTCGGTGCGCCGCTCGACCGCGAATCGATCGAGCGGGCGCTGCACGCCCAGTCCTGACGGGCGCTCCGCGCCGTCGTGACCATCTGACGGCCGCAGGCGCCTGCCCGAGCCGCACCGCGCCTCCAGGCCGTGTACCGGCCGGCCGCCCGCGGCAGCCCGACCGCTACAGCCCGACGCGACAGCCCGACGCGACAGCCCGACCGCGACAGCCAGACAGTCAGCGAGCCGCTACAACCAGCTGGGCACCCAGTAGTGCGACCTGATGAAGTCCCACGGCATCTGGATGCCGGTCCACATCGGGTACCAGTACGCCGACGCCAGCACCACGACCCCGAGGTACACGCCGACCCAGACCACGGCACGGGTCCGTCGTGGCCGCGGGTCCGTCCGCCTCCCGAGCACCAACCCGACGGCGGCGGCCAGGGCCATCACCATGAAGGGCTCGAAGGCGATCGTGTAGAACTGGAAGACCGTCCGGTTGACGTACAGCAGCCACGGCAGGTACCCGGCCGCGACGCCCATCAGGACGAACGCGTACTCCCACTGGCGCCGCAGGACCCAGAGCACGAGCAGGGCCACGGTCGCGATCACCGCCGCGTACCAGATGAACGGGTTCGCGATGCCGGTGATCGCCTCGCCGCACCGGGTCGCCGTGCAGCCGTCCTGTCCGGCGTTCGTGCCGACGTAGTACATCGACGTGGGCCGCTGCATGACGAGCCACAGCAGCGGGTTCGCCTGGTACGAGTGCGGCGTGTGCAGGCCGATGTTGAAGCCGTAGATCTCGGACTGGTAGTGCCACCAGTTCTGCAGGCTGTCCGGCACCCACGACAGCACGCCGGTCCAGCGCTGCCCGCCGGAGGCGATCCAGTTCCGGTCCCAGCCGTCCTTCGAGACGAACCACCCGGTCCACGAGGCCACGTACGTCACCGCGGCGATCGGCACGGTGAGCAGGAACGAGACGGGGGCCTGCTGCAGCCAGGCGCTCGACGACCAGAACTCCACGCCGGCGCGCTTCCGCAGCATCATGTCCGTCAGGACGGAGTACACGGCGAAGAAGGCCAGGAAGAACATGCCGGACCACTTGGTCGCCGTCGCGGAGTCCGAGCGCGAGCCCCATCGCGAACAGCCAGGGCCGCCACCACATCACGGGGCCCCACAGGGTGTCGCGTCCGGCCGCGGAACGCTCCGCGACCCAGCGGTCGAGCCGACGCGCGGTCCACCGCCGGTCGAGCAGCAGTGCACCGAAGCCGAGGACCACGAAGAACGTCAGGATGCCGTCGAGCAGCGTCACCCGGGACAGCACGATCGCCTGCCCGTCGACCGCCAGGAAGAACCCGGCGAGCGTCCCGATCAGCGTCGAGCGGAACAGGGACCGGGCGATCACCGCCGTGAGGAACACCGTCGCGATGCCGAGCACCGCCACCGCGAAGCGCCAGCCGGCCGAGTCGTCCGCGCCGAACAGCAGCATCCCGAGACCGATGAGGTACTTGCCGAGCGGCGGGTGCGCGATGAACTCCGCCGCGCTCGTGAACAGCGACGTCTCACCGGAGGCGAACCGCTGGTCCGTCGTCGGCAGTGAGTCGTCGTTCGGGTTCGCCGGCCACGTGCCCTCGTACCCGAGGTGCACGATCGACCAGCCGTCCTTGACGTAGTACGTCTCGTCGAACACCAGCGAGTGCGGGTGCCCGAGGTTCACCAGGCGCAGCACCGCGGCCAGCAGGGTCACCGCGAGCGGACCGGCCCAGCGCCAGGCGGCGACCCGCCACGAGACCGACAGGACACGCCCCCACCAGTCGTCGAGGCGGGAGCCGACCGGCCCCGCGGGGACGGCGGTGCGGTCGTCGGTCAGCTCGCTGGTCATCGCGCACATCCTACGGATGCGGGCGACGGCCGTGCTGCGACGAGAATGGTCGTGTGATCGTCCTCGCAGCAACGCCCATCGGCAACCTCGGCGACGCCTCCCGGAGGCTGGTCGAGACGCTCTCGAACGCGACCGTGGTGGCGGCCGAGGACACCCGGACAGCGATCCACCTGATGCGCGCGCTCGGGATCGAGAACCGGCCGCGGCTCATCGCCCTGCACGAGCACAACGAACGGGCGAAGGCCGCCGAGGTCGTGGAGCTCGCCCGCGACGAGGACGTGGTGGTCCTGACCGACGCCGGGATGCCGGCGATCAGCGACCCGGGCTTCCCGCTGGTCGAGGCCGCCGCGGCAGCCGGGGTGACGGTCACGGCGCTGCCCGGGCCGTCCGCGGTGCTCATGGCGCTCGCCGTGTCCGGGCTGCCCACCGACCGCTTCAGCTTCGAGGGGTTCCCGACGCGCAAGGCGGGGGAGCGCCGCCGGCTGTTCCGCGTCGCTGGCCGGCGAGCAGCGCACGATGGTGTTCTTCGAGTCGCCGCACCGGCTGGCGGACACGCTCACCGACATGGCCGCCGGCTTCGGCGCCGACCGACGAGCCGTCGTGTGCCGCGAGCTCACCAAGCTCTACGAAGAGGTGCGACGCGGCTCCGTCACCGAGCTCGCGGAATGGGCTGCGGAGGGGGTCAAGGGCGAGATCTGCATCGTGGTCGAGGGGTCGTCCGGTTCCGGCGACGACGTCTCGCTCGAGGACGGCGTCCGGCTCGTGCTCGAACGCGTCGCCGCCGGCTCTCGCATGAAGGAAGCGGCGGCCGCCGTCGCGGACGCGACGGGGCTGTCGAAACGGGACCTCTACGAGGGCGCCCTGGCCGCTCGGTAACAGGACCGGGTGCCGGACTGGAGGCGCGGGACGGCCCCGCCACGGGCCTCCCGTCCGGTTCTCCACAGGCTGCGCGCGGGGCGCGTCATGCGGTCCCGGTGCGCCCGTAGGATGGTCCGCATGTCCGACGGGTCCTCGTTCAGCATCACCACGCCGATCTTCTACGTGAACGACGTGCCCCACATCGGGCACGCCTACACCGAGGTCGCCGCGGACGTCCTCGCACGCTGGCACCGGCAGCGCGGCGACGACACCTGGCTCCTCACCGGCACCGACGAGCACGGGCAGAAGATCCTGCGGACCGCCTCGGCGAACGACGTCACGCCGAAGGAGTGGGCCGACCGGCTCGTGACCGACGCCTGGAAGCCCCTGCTCGACACCGTCGACGTGGCGAACGACGACTTCATCCGCACCACCGACGAGCGCCACGAGCGGGGCGTCACGGCGTTCCTGCAGAAGCTCTACGACGACGGCTACATCTACGCCGGCGAGTTCGAGGGCTTCTACTGCGTCGGGTGCGAGGAGTACAAGCAGCCGAGCGACCTCGTCCCCGGCACCGGTGCGTACGAGGGGCAGCAGGTCTGCGCGATCCACTCGATCCCGGTCGAGGTGCTGTCCGAGCGCAACTACTTCTTCCGGATGTCCGACTTCGAGCAGCGGCTGCTCGACCTGTACGAGTCGAACCCGCTGTTCATCCAGCCGGAGAGCGTCCGCAACGAGATCATCTCCTTCGTCAAGCAGGGGCTGCGCGACCTGTCGATCTCGCGGTCCAGCTTCGACTGGGGCATCACGATCCCCTGGGACAGCGACCACGTCCTCTACGTGTGGTTCGACGCCCTGCTCAACTACGTCACGGCGCTGGGCTACGGCAGCGACGACGACGAGGCGTTCCGGCGACTCTGGCCGAGCGTGCACATCGTCGGGAAGGACATCGCCCGGTTCCACGCGGTGATCTGGCCGGCGATGCTCATGGCGGCCGGGCTGCCCGTCCCCGAGCGGGTGTTCGGCCACGGCTGGCTGCTCGTCGGCGGCGAGAAGATGTCGAAGTCGAAGCTGACCGGCATCGCGCCGTCGGAGATCACCGACACGTTCGGCTCGGACGCGTTCCGGTACTACTTCCTCCGCGCGATCACCTTCGGGCAGGACGGCAACTTCAGCTGGGAGGACATCTCCGCCCGCTACCAGGCCGAGCTCGCGAACGGCTTCGGCAACCTGGCCTCGCGACTCGTGGCCATGCTGCAGAAGTACTTCGACGGTGCCGTGCCGTCCCGTGGCGAGCTGTCCGCGTCCGACCAGGCGATCGACGACCTGGCGGTGTCGGTCACCGAGCGCGCCGACGCGGCCATCGCGGCCTTCGCCCCGCACGAGGCGATCGCCGCCGTGTGGGAACTCGTCGACGCCCTGAACGGCTACATCACCGAGCAGCAGCCGTGGGCGCTGGCGAAGGACGACGCGAACCGCGAACGCCTCGGCACCGTGCTCGCCACCGCGCTCCGCGGCCTCGGCACCGTCGCGGTGCTGCTCTCCCCGGTCATGCCGAAGGCGACCGAGAAGCTCTGGGCCTCGATCGGTGCCGGCGGTTCCGTCGCCGAGCAGCGCGTCGACCGTGCGTGGGAGTGGCAGGGTGCATCGCAGGTCGTGCCGCTCGAGAGCGGGCTCTTCCCGCGCATCGAGCAGGCGGAGCAGGGCGCAGCGTGACCGACGCGCACCTCCGCTCCCGCGGCGACGGGGACGGCTCCAAGCGGGACCTGACCTACCCGCCGCTGCCCCAGGCGCTCGTGGTGCCGGTCTACGACAACCACACGCACATGGAGATCGCCGATGGTGGCGACGGTGCGCTCGACTACCGCGAGCACCTCGACCGCGCGTCGAGCGTCGGAGTGCGTGGTGTCGTGCAGGTCGGCACCGACCTGGCGACCTCGGAGTGGTCGGCCGCGATCGCCGCGCGCGAGCCCCGGGTCCTCGCCGCCGTCGCGCTGCACCCGAACGAAGCACCGGTGCTGCACGACCAGGGGCTGCTCGACGAGCACCTCGCCGGGATCGAACGGCTGGCCGCGCTGCCGCGGGTCCGGGCGATCGGCGAGACCGGGCTCGACTTCTTCCGCACCGGCGAGGACGGCCGCGACGCCCAGATCCGCTCCTTCGAGGAGCACATCCGCATCGCGAAGGAGCACGACCTCGCGCTGACGATCCACGACCGCGACGCGCACGACGCCGTCGTCGAGGTCCTCGATCGCGTCGGTGCCCCCGAGAAGACGGTCTTCCACTGCTTCTCCGGCGGTCCCGACCTGGCTCGGCTCTGCGCCGAGCGCGGCTGGTTCATGTCGTTCGCGGGCACGGTCACGTTCAAGAACGCTGAGCCCCTGCGTGAGGCCCTGCGCGTCGCACCGCGGCACCTGGTCATGATCGAGACGGACGCGCCGTTCCTCACCCCGACGCCGTTCCGCGGCCGGCCGAACGCGCCGTACCTCATCCCGATCACGCTGCGGTCGATGGCGGACACCCTGGGGACGGACGCCTCGATGCTCGCGGCGCAGATCGCCTCGACCACCGAGCTCGTCTACGGGGCGTGGGACGCCGAGCCCGTCACCGTGGACGAGTGACCGTGGCGAGCCTGCTCGGCCCGGCGGAGATCCGGGACCTCGCGGCCAAGCTCGACGTCACCCCGACGAAGAAGCTCGGCCAGAACTTCGTGCACGATGCCAACACCGTCCGTCGGATCGTCGCGTCCGGCCGAGTCACGCCGGACTCGAAGGTGCTCGAGATCGGCCCCGGGCTCGGCTCGCTGACACTCGGGCTCACCGAGACCGGCGCGTCCGTCACCGCGGTGGAGATCGACGGCCGTCTCGCGGCCCAGCTGCCCGCGACCGTCGCCGCCATGCAGCCGGACGCCCGGCTCCGGGTCGTGCACCAGGACGCCCTCGCCGTCACCGCCGACGACCTTCCGGAAGCGCCGACGCACGTCGTCGCCAACCTGCCGTACAACGTCTCCGTCCCGGTGCTGCTGCACCTGCTGGCGACGTTCCCCTCGATCGAGCGGGCATCCCGTGATGGTGCAGGCCGAGGTCGGGTACCGCATCGCCGCCGACCCGGGCAGCAAGGTCTACGGCTCGCCCAGCGTGAAGGCCGCCTGGTACGGCTCGTGGTCGATCGCCGGACAGGTCAGCCGCCAGGTCTTCTGGCCGGTGCCGAACGTCGACAGTGTGCTCGTCGGCTTCGACCGGCACGACCAGCCGGGCGACGAGCGGCTGCGTGCGCAGGTGTTCGCGCTGGTCGACGGTGCCTTCCAGCAGCGGCGCAAGATGCTGCGGCAGAGCCTGTCGGGCGTGCTCGGCGGGAGCACTCGTGCGTCCGAGCTCCTCACGGCAGCCGGGGTCGACCCGACCGCTCGTGGCGAGATGCTCAGCGCCGACGACTTCGTGCGCCTCGGCCGGACGGTCCTGAGCGCCGCGGAGTAGCACCCGTCGTCGCTGGCCCCGTACGCCAGTGGCCGGGGCGCTGGAACCCGCCCGCAGCAGCGTCTCGGCGTCACCCCGGGCAGCGTTGACCTGCATCTGGGTCAGGAACAGCGCGCCGCGGAGGTCGGCGCCGCGCACGTCCGCGTCACGGAGGTCCACTCCGAGCACGTCGCACCGGTCGAGCGTCGTCCCGCGCAGGTCGGCGGCGATCGCGAGGCTGCCGCGCAGGGTCCGCCCGCGGAGGTCGCCGCGACGGAGGTCGGCACCGACGAGGTCCGACCCGGGCACGAGTCGAGGGTCCGGCGGTCCCGTCCGCACCCCCGCACGAGCGCGTTCGCTGGCCTCGACCAGGAGCGGGCGAGCCCGGTCGTACTCGGCGTCCACGTCGAGCGCGGCGAGGTCCTCGGGGGTGCCGTCACTCAGTCGACGGACGCGCTCGAACGCCTCGGAGCCACCGAGCGGCGTCGGCGTCGGCGTCGGCGTCCGGCCGGTCGCGGCTCGCGAGCGTGACCGCCTCGTCGAGGTACCGCAGCAGGTCGTGCAGTCGCCGGACGATCGGGAACGTCGCGAACATCGACCGCTGGGTCTCGGCGTCGTCCCGCCACGACCGCCCGGCGAAGGTGTGCTGCGAGACCTTCTGCCCGGCGCCGGAGCAGTCGAACACCGTGCAGCCGGAGAACCCGCGGTCGCGCAGGTGCGGGTGGATCCGGCAGCCGTCCGCCTCGTCGAGGTTCTCGCAGGGCTCACCGGCGGCCTTGTCGAACGGGAAGTCGGCGGACTTCGCGAACGCCAGGCGACGCAGCACAGCCCGAAGCAGTTCGCGCAGTCGGCGCCGAGGTCCTCGCGGCGGCCGAGGGCCACGCGTGTCCGTGTCATCGATCCATCATGTCGTGCCGGGCAGGGTCCTCCGCGTCGCGGGGCCAACTTCGTCCACGTCGATGTCCGATCCGGACGGCGGAACCCGGGGATCACGGTCCGGATCCGACGCCGCCGGCTCCGGCACCGACCACCCGCCTGACGCGCCGCCACCGTTCGCCGACGCCGTAGGCTCGCGGACGTGCGCGCACCACGTTCCCGGATCGCTTCGGCGATCACGCTCCTGTTCCTCGTCGGGGGTGCCCTCGTCGTCGTCCTCGCGGTCGTCGCCGTGGCACGGGACGTCCGGGACGACGCCGCGTGGGCCGCGATCGTCCTCGGCGTGGCCCTCGCCGCCTGGGGCGTGTGGTTCCACCGGCTCGCCGACGCCGACGCCGACGCCGACGCCGACTCCGAGGTCGGCACCCCGGGCACGGTGCCGGAGGCAGGACGCACGCCGACACCGCACTCCGGCCTGATCGGGACGGCCGCGATCGCCGGGATCATCGTCGCGGGTGGCTACTGGCTCCTCCGCGGGCCCTCGACCGTGGTGTCGCCGAGTCAGTGGTCGTCGCCGTGATCGTGTTCGGCCTGTGGCTGCTGAACCGCAGCCTCGACGCACGGATCCGCCGCCGCCGTGCCGACGAGGCGGACGAGGCGGACGGGACCGCGTAGGCCGTCCCGATCGGCCCGCGACAGCGCGCTCAGTGTCCGCGGGACGCGAGCATCTCGAGCAACTGCTGGTGCGTGCCGTCGCGCTCGGCGAACCGGAGGGGCTGCACGTTCTGCACCAGGATCTCCGGGGAGGCACCGGACTCCAGCAGCGCCATGACCTCGTCCGAAAACGCGTCGAGCTCCATCCCGCCGAAGTCCGCGCCGCCCATCAGGTCGGTCTTGACCGCCGGCGGCACGAGCTCGAGCACCGACACGGACGACCCGACGAGCTGCTGCCGGAGCGCCTCGGTGTAGGCGTGCACACCGGCCTTCGTGGCGCTGTACGTCGGGGTCGCGGTGAGCGGCACGAACGCCAGGCCCGACGAGACGGTGACGACGGTCGCGGCCGGACGGGTAAGCAGGTGCGGCAGGAAGGCGTCGATGAGCCGGATGGTGCCGACCAGGTTCGTCTCGATCGTGGCGAGGGCGTCGTCGATGTGGGCGGGGGAGCGGAGGTCCTCGTTCCGCATGATGCCCGACATCGTGACGAGGGTGTCGAGCGACGGGTAGGCGTCGAGCACGCTCGCGGCGGCGGCGGTGATCGACGCCGCGTCGCTGACGTCGATCTCGACCGTGCCGAAGCCGTACTCGTCGTGCAGGGACGACAGGAGCGCGGCGCGGCGTCCGCCGATGACGACGGTGCTGCCCGCGGCCTGCAGCCGCTGGGCGAGTGCGAGCCCCAGGCCCGAGGTGGCGCCGGGGATGAAGACGGTGCTGTTCGTGATGTCCATGTCGACCACGATGCGCGTGCGCCGAGGTGACAACCAGAGCGCGCTCATCGGGGGACCGCCGATCCCTGGCAACCCTGAACGGAACGGTCCAGGATCGGAGCATGGACCGCGCCGCACTCGCCGACTTCCTCCGCCGCCGCCGCGAGCTCCTGCGCCCGGAGGACGTCGGGCTCGGCACCGGGCCACGGCGACGGACCCCGGGTCTCCGGCGCGAGGAGGTCGCAGCCCTGGCCGGGATGAGCGTCGACTACTACACGCGCCTGGAGCAGCAGCGCGGCCCGCAGCCGTCCGAGCAGATGGTCGCGGCGATCGCCCGGGCGCTCCGCCAGCCTCGACGAACGCGATCACCTGTTCCACCTCGCCGGCCAGAACGCCCCGGTCCGGCTGCACCGCTCCGACCACGTCGACCCGGCGATCCTCCGCGTGCTGGACCGGCTCGAGGACACCCCGGCGATCGTCGTCAGCCACCTCGGGGAGACCCTCGTGGAGAACCGGCTCGCGGCTGCCCTGCTCGGCAGCTCGGTCGGACTCGCGGGCAACGACCGGTACCAGGCGTGGCGGTGGTTCGTGACCGGCGACGAACGGACGAAGTACGCGCCGGAGCAGCACGAGCGACTGGCCCGCGTCGTGGTCGCGTCCCTCCGGGCGGCCGTCGGGCTCGCCGGCCCCGGCGACCGTCGGGCCGTCGCGCTCATCGCGGAGCTCGAGGAGCGGAGCCCGGAGTTCCGGGAGATCTGGGCGCTGCACGAGGTCGCCAGCCGCTGGTCGGACAACAAGACGATCGTGCAGCCCGAGCTGGGCCCCATCACGGTCGACTGCCAGGTGCTCCACGCCGACGACCAGGCGCAGGCGCTCCTGCTCTTCACGGCGCCCCCGGGTTCCGAGGACGCGCAGAAGCTCGAGCTCCTCGGCGTCCTCGGCACGCAGCAGTTCCAGCCGGAGTCCACGAGGTAGCACCGCGTCACACACTTGGGCGCGTGCGGTATACCGTGCCTAAGGTGGGCGGGTGAGCACTCCCCGCGTGTACGTCATCCACGAGAACCCCGAGTGGTTCCCGCCGCTCGCCGCCGCCTTCGAGGCCGAGGGCGTGCCGGTCGAGGAGATCCTCCTGACCGAGGGGCAGATCGACCTCGGCGCAGAGCCGGAGCCCGGCGTCTACTGGAGCCGGATGTCGGCGTCGAGCCACACCCGCGGGCACGAGCACAGCAAGGAGTACACCCGCGCGGTCCTCGGCTGGCTCGAGCGCGCCGGCCGCCAGGTGGTCGGCGGCAGCCACGTGCTCGAACTCGAGGTCTCGAAGGTCGCGCAGCACGGGTTGTCGTAGCGGGCCGGGTTCGACGTGCCCCGCACCACCGCGGTGTTCGGCACGACGACCCTCAAGCAGGCGGCGAAGGACTTCACGAACGGCCAGGACGTCCCGTTCATCACGAAGCACAACCAGGGCGGCAAGGGCCTGGGCGTGCGGCGGTTCGACTCGCTCGCCGAGTTCGACGCCTACGTCGACAGCCCCGAGTTCGAGGCTTCGGTCGACGGCATCACCCTGCTGCAGGAGTACCTGACGGCGCGCGAGCCGTTCATCACCCGCGTCGAGTTCGTCGGCGGCGAGTTCGTGTACGCCGTCCGCGTCGACACGAGCGCCGGCAGCTTCGAGCTCTGCCCCGCCGACGCGTGCGAGGTCCCGCAGACCATCGCGGGAGCAGTCTGCGACGTCCCCGGCACCGAGACCGTCGGCGCGCCCCCGGCGTTCGCCGTCCGGACCGAGATCACCGCCGAGCACCCGCTGGTCCAGCAGCTCCGCACGTTCCTCGCCGACCAGCGCATCACCATCGCGGGCGTCGAGTTCATGGAGACCACGGACGGACGGACCGTCGTGTACGACATCAACACGAACACGAACTACAACCCCGCCGTCGAGGAGACCGCGCCGGCCTCCGGCCCGCGCTCCATCGCGAAGTACCTCGGTGGGCTGCTGGAGACGCAGTACGCGGCGCAGCTCACGGCCTGAGAACGCAAGAACCACCGGACTGGAGGCCCGTGGCGGGCCCGCCCCGCGCCTCCCGTCCGCCTTTCCCTCACCACCCAAGGAACACACGTGCGATTCGGATACTGGACCCCGCTCTTCGGCGGCTGGCTGCGCAACGTCGACAACGAGCACATGCCGGTCACCTTCGACTACGTGAAGCGCTTGGCGCAGCGCGCCGAGCGGATCGGCTTCGACCTCACGCTCGTGCCGGAGCTCAACCTCAACGACATCAAGGGCACGGCCGCGCCCTCGCTCGAGGCGTGGTCCCTCGCGGCGGCGATCGCGGCGACGACCGAGCGCCTCGAGATCATGGCGGCGATGCGTCCGGGCTACCACCTGCCGGCCGTGACGGCGAAGCAGGCCGCGACGATCGACGACATCTCCGGCGGCCGCTTCACCTTCAACGTGGTGAGCGCCTGGTGGGCGGAGGAGGCCAAGCAGTACGGCGGCATCTTCGAGCACGACGACCGGTACAAGCGCACCGCGGAGTTCGTCGAGGTCATGAAGGGCCTGTGGCGGGAGACCCTGTACTCGTTCTCGGGCGAGTACTACGACATCCAGAACGCCCACCTCGAGCCGAAGCCCCGCGTGACCCCGCGGATCTACGCCGGCGGTGAGAGCGAGGCCGGCAAGGCCGCGATCACCGGGTACGCCGACGCGTACGTCACCCACGGCGGCACCGTCGACGAGCTGCGCACGAAGATCGACGAGATGAAGCGGCGCCGTGTCGACGCCGGTCTGCCGCCGTTCGAGGCGTTCGGCATGGCGGCCTACGTCATCGTGCGCGAGACCGAGGAAGAGGCGCAGGCCGAGCTCGCCCGGATCACCGACGTGCAGCACGGCAAGGCCTACGAGTCCTACCAGGACTTCATCTCGAAGTCGCAGCTCGAGCACGTGCCCTCGCTGGAGGACTACTCGGTGTCGAACCGCGGCCTCCGCCCCGGTTTCGTGGGGACGCCGTCGCAGGTGGCGGACCGCATCCGGGAGTTCGAGGACGCCGGGGTCGACACGCTGCTGCTGCAGTTCTCGCCGCAGCTCGAGGAGATGGACCGGTTCGGCGAGCAGGTCATCCCGCTCGTGCGGCCGTCGGTGGGCGTGCCGGCGGAAGCGGTCGTCTGATGGGCAGCGCCGAGGACGGCTGGGCGTTCGAGACCCGGCAGATCCGCGCGGGCTGGAAGTCGGACCCGGGCTTCGGCGGCAACGTCCCGCCGATCGCCCAGACGGCGGCGTTCGTCTACCCGTCCGGCGAGGACGCGGCTGCGCGGTTCATGCTCGACGCCCCGGGCCACACGTACTCGCGGGTGAACAACCCGTCCGCCGCGGCGCTCGAACGTCGGATCGCCGACCTCGAGGGCGGGGTCGGCGCGCTGGCCCTGGCGTCGGGGCAGGCCGCGACGTCGCTCGCGGTGCTCGGGGTCGCCCGCGCCGGCGACCACGTCGTGTCGAGTGCTTCGCTCTACGGCGCGACGTACACGCTGTTCGCGTCGACGCTGCGCGACCTCGGCATCGCGTTCACCTTCGTGCAGGACCCGACCGACCTCGACGAGTGGGCCGCGGCCGTCCGTCCGGAGACCCGCGCGTTCTTCGGTGAGTCGATCCCGAACCCGCGCGGCGACGTCCTCGACTTCGCCGGGGTGGCCGGGGTCGCGCACGACGCCGGCGTGCCGCTGATCGTCGACAACACCATCGCGACGCCGTACCTGGTCCGTCCGATCGAGCACGGCGCGGACATCGTCGTGCACTCGGCGACGAAGTACCTCGCCGGGCACGGCAGCACCATCGCCGGGCTCATCGTGGACAGCGGGAACTTCGACTGGGCGGCGTACCCGGAGAAGTACCCGCAGCTCGCGACGGCGGCGGAGTCCGGGTTCGCGAACACGGACTTCGCCGCGAAGTTCGGGCGTCGTGCGTTCATCCAGCGCACCCGGTCGAAGCTGTCCGCCGACCTCGGTCCGGCGATCGCGCCGTTCAACGCCTTCCTCGTGCTGCAGGGCATCCAGACCCTGTCGCTGCGGATGGACCGCCACGTGTCGAACGCGGCCGCGGTGGCCTCGTGGCTGGACGCCCACGACCAGGTGCTCGGCGTGCACTACGCCGGGCTGCCCTCGTCGCCGTGGCACCACCTACAGCAGCGCTACGTGCCGGCCGGTCCCTCCGCGGTACTGGCCTTCGACCTGGACGGCGGGGTGGAGGCCGGGCGCCGCTTCGTCGCCGCGCTCGAGCCTTCGACCACGTCTCGAACATCGGCGACGTGCGCTCCCTCGTGGTGCACCCGGCGTCCACCACGCACGTGCAGATGACCCTCGTCGGAGCGGGCGGCCGCCGGGGTCGGCGACGGCCTGATCCGGCTGTCCGTCGGCCTCGAGCACATCGACGACATCACGGCCGACCTGGCGCGGGCTTCGCAGCAGCCGCATCGGGATAGGTTGGGGGCATGACCACGCTGGCCGCACCGACCCGCGTGCGGACGCGCGCCCCCGGCAAGATCAACGTGTACCTGTCCGTCGGTGCGCTGCAGGACGACGGTTACCACGACGTCGCGACGGCGTACCAGGCGGTCTCGCTGTACGAGGACGTCTCCGCCGAGCTCGACGACGAGTTCTCGGTGACGTTCACGGGGCCGATCGACACCAGCTCGGTGCCCGTCGACGAGTCGAACCTGGCGATCCGGGCCGCTCGGCTGGTGGCCGACGCGTCCGGGTACCGCGGCGGGGTCCGGCTGACGATCGACAAGCAGGTCCCGGTGGCTGGCGGCATGGGCGGCGGATCGGCCGACGCCGCCGCGACGCTCCTGGCCGTGGACACCCTGTGGGGGACCGCCCTCGGGCGCGAGGAACTCCTCCGGCTCGCGGCCCAGCTCGGTGCCGACGTGCCCTTCGCCTTCGCGGGCGGCACGGCGGTCGGGACCGGCCGCGGCGACGAACTCAGCCCGGCGCTGGCGAAGGGTGAGTTCCACTGGGTGCTCGCGCTGAGCGACGACGGGGCTCTCCACCCCGGCGGTGTACCGCGCACTCGACGAGCACCGGGAGCGCTACCGCGCCGACATCGCGCCGGCACCGACGACCCCGTGGTCGAGGCGAACGTGCTGCAGGCCCTGCGCGCCGGCGACCTGGACCTGCTCGCCGACTGCCTGCACAACGACCTGCAGGCGCCGGCGATGCGCCTGCAGCCGTCCCTGGCGTCGACGCTCGAGATCGGCGAGAAGGCCGGGGCGCTCGCGGGGCTCGTGTCGGGCAGCGGTCCGACGGTGGCGTTCCTCGTCGCCGACCGCGACACCGCACTCGAGGTGCAGGTCGAGCTGAGCGCCGCGGGCATGGTCGCCGTGCGCGCCGCCGGCCCCGTGCACGGCGCACGCGTGGTGCACTGAGCGTCAGCCGCGCACGAACTCCGTGATGACCACGGTGCCGGTCGTCCAGTGCTCCTTCGCCGTGAAGCCGTGCTCGGCGAGCACCGACGCGGTCTCCGGCTCGATGTTCCGCGCCTTCACGGTGCCGCCGACGAACCACACCGTGTCGATGTCGTCGAGCCGGCTCGGGATCGTCGTCGCGAGGTCGCCCGTCTGGTTCCAGAGGACGCCCGCCTCGGCGCCGACCTTGCGGACGCCGAGGTCGGTCATGCCTGCGAACGCCTCCCGGGTAGGGACACCCGGATGATGTCCGCCGTGCTGCCGGGGTGTCCGTAGACGCTGCCGAAGACGACGCCCTCGTCCGCGTCGACGCGGTTGGCGTTCCGTTGGGTCTCGATGATCGAGGCGGCGCGCGCCCAGGTCGAGTCCTGCTTGGCGAGCGGTTCCTTCACGGCGATCGCGGTCGGCACCGACAGCACGAGGACGACCGCGACGGCGCCGGCGAGCAGCGCCTTCGGCCGGATGAGCGTGAGCGCCAGGGCGATGAGCAGCGCGACGAACGGCAGGCTCAGGGTCGCGTACTTCGGGGAGTAGAGGTGCTTGCCCATCGCGGTGGCGAGCACGAGCGCTGCCGTGGGGATGACGACGAGGGGCACCGCGACGCGGACGGCCTGGGCCCGGACGAGCGCGCGGACGGAGGGGGAGCGCCGGTGCGCCTCGACGAGCACAACCACCACGCCGAGCACCATCAGCGTCCAGGCGACGGCGGCGTACACGTTCACGGCCCCGAACCAGGCCGTGGCGAACACCTGCGCGCCGGTCCGTTCACCGATGCCGGCGATCCAGGACACCTGCTTCGACTGCGATGCGATCGTCACGACGACCGGGGACACCGCGACGGCGGCGATCGCGGACGCGACGGCCCAGCGGAGCAGGACACCGCCCGTCACGAGCGGGGCACCGGGAGGGTCGGTGTGCGGTGCACGGTCGCGCGCCGCACCTCGAGCCGCCGGACCGCGATGGTCCAGAGCAGCGTCACCGCGTGCGCGACGACCGCGAGCGAGAGGTACACGTTGAACGTCACCGCGACGAGAGCGAGCGCGCCGTACGCCAGCCACCAGTGCAGGCTCCGGCCCGTGCGGGTGCGATGGACCGCGGTCAGCCCGACGAGCGTCAAGCACACCGCGAGCGTGGTGATCGTGGCGTAGGGACGGCCCTCGGACCCCGCCCACTGCACGCGCGGCAGGGCGAGGAACACCAGACCGGCGGTGATGCCGAGCCGCCGCCCGCCGATTCGTCGGCCGAGCGCCACGACGAGTCCCGCCGCGACGCCGACGGCCAGCGCGCTCGGGAACCGCAGCGTGAACGGTGTGTACCCGACGAGCCAGAACCAGACGTGCATGAGCGAGTAGTAGAGCCCGTGCACGGCGTCGACGTTGTGGAGCTCCGCCCACAGCTGCGCCCAGGTCCGCTGCGCGCTGGTGACCGTCGCGGCTTCGTCGTACCAGAGGGACGGCACCCACGCGAAGGCGGCGGTGACGAGCACGCCGATCGCACCGATCGTCAGTTCCGGGGTCCGGACGACGGCGCCGGCCATGCTCGAGCCGACCGCGCGCACCCGCGACCGGACCGGCGCCACACCCGTCGATGCGGGGACGCTGATGGTGCCGGTGGGTGGTGCAGTCACGGTCTGGACGGTAGCCGGACCGGCTGGGCGGCGACCCGGCGTCCTCGCGGCCGTCTCTGAGAGTTCCGCATACCGGTATGGTGCGAACACCATGACGAAGCTCCGCATCCGCGACGCCGCGCGGTACCTCGGCGTCAGCGACGACACCGTCCGCCGGATGGTCGACGGTGGGACGTTCACCCGGTCCTCCGACGCCTCCGGCCGCACCGTGGTCGACGGACGAGAACTCGCGGCGCACATCCGCGGCAGCGGCGCGCAGCTCTCCGATCCGTCCGGCTCGCGGAGCTCGGCACGCAACCGGTTCGTCGGCATCGTCACCGACCTGGTCGTGGACGGCGTGATGGCGCAGGTGGAGCTGCAGAGCGGCCCGCACCGCATCGTGTCGCTGATGAGCGCCGAGGCGGTCCGTGACCTCGGGCTCGAGGTCGGCGCGGTCGCGGTGGCCTCGGTCAAGGCCACCATGGTGTCCGTCGAGGTGCCGGTGGAGGCAGCGGAATGACGACCGACGACGTCTCGGCCGGTCGACGCCGACTGACCTCCCGCACCGCGGCGCTCGACGGCGCCGGGGACCGAGCCGTCCGTGCCCTGGCCCGGGCGAGCGTCCTGGTCGTCGGTGCCGGCGGCCTCGGGGGGCCGGTGCTCACCTACCTCGCCGGTGCCGGGCTCCGCCGGGTCACGGTCGTCGACCACGACGTCGTCGACGCGTCGAACCTCGCACGCCAGACGCTCTTCGCCGCGGCGGACATCGGCCGGTCGAAGGCCGAAGTGCGCTGCGGAGCGGGTGCGCGGCGTGGACCCGGAGCTCGAGGTCGTCGCGATCGCCGGGTCGTTCCACCCCGACCAGGTCACCGGGCACGACGTCGTGGTCGACGCGGCCGACAGCGTCGAGGTGACGCGGGCGATCTCCGACGCGTGCGCGCGCGCCGGGGTGCCGTTCGTCTGGGGCACGGTGCTCGGGCTCGACGGCCAGGTCTCGGTCTTCCACGACAGTGGTTCGGAGCCGATCGACTTCCACGACCTCCATCCCGACGCACTCCCAGACGAAGGGTCCTGCGCACTCGACGGCGTGCTGCCCGCACTGTGCGGTGCGATCGGCTCCGTGATGGCCGCGCAGGTCACCGCCCTGGTCGCCGGGATCGGGGAGCCCCTGCTCGGTCGGGTCCTGACGGTCGACGCCCGCCGCTGGCGCTGGACCGAGAGCGCGCTCCGCCGTGGCCCGGCGTCCCGACGTCCACTGCCGACGGTCGACGACGCCCCACCGCGCATCGCGCCGTCGGCACTCGCCGAGCAGCTGCGCGGACCGGGCGACCGCCCCGTGCTCGTCGACGTGCGCACACCGGCGGAGCTGGCCACCGGGGTCATCGCCGGCAGCCTCCGTCCGGACGCCCTCGGGGCGGCGGACACCGGCGAGGCTCCGGTCGTCGTGGTCTGCGCCAGCGGCGTCCGTGCCACGGCCTGGGCCAGGAGCGCCCGCGCCGAGGGACGTGCGGCGACCGTGCTCGACGGCGGCATCGAGGCCTGGCGCCGCGAAGGGCACCCGACCGCGTCACTGGACTGAGGCGCACCTGCGGCTACGATCGACCCATGACGACGCACGCGCGGACGCGCTCCGCCCTGATCGCCGCTGCCGCGTGCGCCATCCTGGTCCTCGCCGGGTGCTCGACGACGGCCCCGAGCGCGAACGGCGGTGCCGGCGGCCCGACCGCGACGGGCAGCGCCGCCGCCGGGCCCACCGGGACGATCACGGTCTTCGCCGCCGCCTCACTGCAGCAGACCTTCACCACGCTCGGCAAGCGGTACGAGGCGGCCCACCCCGGCACGACGATCTCGTTCTCGTTCGCCGGTTCGAGCGACCTCGTCACCCAGATCCAGAACGGCGCCCCGGCCGACGTGTTCGCCTCCGCCGACGAGGCGAACATGGCGAAGCTGGAGCAGACCGACCTGGCGGCCGGGTCCCCGCGGGACTTCGCCACGAACGCGCTCGAGATCGCGGTGGCACCGGGCAACCCGAAGCACATCGAGGGCCTGCGCGACCTGACGTCGTCGCACGTCCAGCTGCGGACCTGTGCGGCCCCGGTGCCGTGCGGCGCCGCGACCGCGAGGGTCGAGCGGGCAGCCGGCGTCGACCTCCGGCCGGTCAGCGAGGAGCAGTCCGTCACGGACGTCCTCGGGAAGGTCGAGTCCGGGCAGGCGGACGCCGGACTCGTCTACGTCACGGACGTCCAGGGCGCTGACGGCATGGTCGACGGTGTCCCCTTCGACGCCGCGGCCGACGCCGTCAACACGTACCCGATCGGCGTGCTCCGCGACGCGGCGAACCCGTCCCTCGCCCGGGCGTTCACGGCGTACGTCCGGTCCGCGTCCGGCCAGAAGGTGCTCGCCGCGGCCGGCTTCGGGAAGCCCTGAGCCGTGCCCGCACCAGCATGACCGCCGCACCGAGCGCACGGACCCCCGTGCCGTGGTGGCTCCCCCTCCCCGCCGTCCTCGGTGGGCTTCTTCGTCGTCGTGCCCGTCCTCGCCATGGTCGGCCGCG
Source organism: Curtobacterium sp. AC273 (assembly GCF_979253735.1). Taxonomy (NCBI): domain Bacteria; kingdom Bacillati; phylum Actinomycetota; class Actinomycetes; order Micrococcales; family Microbacteriaceae; genus Curtobacterium; species Curtobacterium sp. AC273. The sequence goes on from NZ_CEEDDU010000005.1 coordinate 128,160, forward strand.
TCGACTGGACGTCGTTCGGGTCCCTCGTCACGTCGCCCGCGTCGCTGAGTGCCCTCGGCCTGAGTCTCGGGACCGCGGCGGCCGCGACGGGCATCGCCTTCGTGCTCGGCTACCCGCTCGCCGTGCTCTTCGCCCGCTCGACGTCACGCTGGGTGGGCGTCGCACGGGCCCTGGTGCTCCTGCCGCTCGTGCTGCCGCCGGTGGTCGGCGGGCTCGCGCTCCTGGCGGCGTTCGGCCGGCTCGGCGTCGTGGGGGCGTTCCTCGACGACCACGGACTCCGCATCGCCTTCACCACCACCGCGGTGGTCATCGCGCAGACCTTCGTCGCGATGCCGTTCCTGGTCTCCTCGATCGAGGGTGCCCTGCGCGTCGGCGGCGACCGGTACGAACGGGTCGCCGCGACGCTCGGCGCCGGCCCGACCCGCACCTTCCTGACGGTCACGACCCCGCGGGTGCTGCCCGGCATCCTGTCCGGGCTGGTCCTCTGCTTCGCGCGGGCGCTCGGCGAGTTCGGTGCGACGCTCACCTTCGCGGGGAGCCTGCAGGGCGTCACCCGCACGCTGCCGCTCGAGATCTACCTGCAGCGCGAGATCGACCCGGACACCGCCGTCGCGCTCGCCCTGGTCCTGGTGGTCGTCGCCCTCGTGGTCATCGGCGCCTCCACGCTGCGGACACGGACGGTGCTCGCGTGAGCGGCGGACTGCGCGCCCACGTCGTGGTCCCCGAGCGCGACGTCGACGTCCACCTCGAGATCGGCCCCGACGAGTGCGTCGCGCTGGTCGGCCCGAACGGCGCCGGCAAGTCGACCGTCGTCGAGGCGCTCGCCGGCCTGCTGCGCACACGGACCGGCGAGGTCGTCCTCGGCGGACGCGTGCTCACCGGCACACCGGCCCACCGCCGCGGCGTCGGCCTGGTCGCGCAGCGCGCCGACCTGTTCCCGCACCTGTCGGTCGCCCGCAACGTCGCGTACGGTCCGCGCGCCACCGGTTCGGGCGGCCGGGAGCGCGCCACCGGTCCGCCACGGCCCTCACCGCGGTCGGAGTGGCTGGCCTGGCAGACCGAGCGCCGGGGACGCTGTCCGGCGGGCAGGCGCAGCGCGTCGCCATCGCCCGGGCCCTCGCCACCGACCCGGCGCTGCTGCTGCTGGACGAGCCCACCTCGGCCCTCGACGTCGACGCCCGCGCCGAGGTCCGGACGGCCCCTCCGGACGGCGCGCACCGGTCGACCCACGCTGCTCGTCACGCACGACCCGCTCGAGGCCGTCGCCCTCGCCGACCGGATCGTGGTGCTCGAGGCCGGCCGGGTCGCCGAGGCCGGTCCCACCGCAGCGGTCCTCGGGCGCCCCACGAGTGCGTTCGCGGCCTCGTTCTCCGGGTTGACGCTCGTCCGTGGGACGGCCACGGCGGGTGGGATCGCGCTGGACGGCGGAGGCGAGCTGGCGTCGGCGACCGGCACCGTGCCTCCCGGCCGCCCCGCCCTCGCCGCCTACCACCCGACGGCCGCCGTCCCGAGCCGCACCGGTGCCGGGCCGGCGCGCGTCGTGACCGCGCTCGAACCGCGCGACGGCCTGGTCCGGGTGCGCGCCGGCGGACTCGTCGCCGACGTCACCGTGTCCACCGCAGCCGGGCTCCGCCTGGTGCCGGGCGAGACCGTGCGGATCGCCGTGGACGCCGCCGAGGTGGCGGTCTACGAGCCGGGCGGTGCGAAGATGTCCTGATGCGCACCTGGATCGCCAAGGCCTGGCCCGTCGGGGTCCCCGTCATCGCGGCGATCGTGCTCGTGTCCTCGTGGGGACGGTACGACCTCGGGACGGCCGTGGTGGTGCTCGTGGCCGTCGTCCTCGCCGGCACCGTCCTCGCCGCCGTGCACCACGCCGAGGTCGTCGCACACCGGGTGGGGAGCCGTTCGGGTCCTCGTGCTCGCCGTCGCCGTGACGATCATCGAGGTCGCGCTCATCATCTCGCTGTCGAGCTCCGGCGGCGCGCAGGCCGAGACGCTGGCGCGGGACACGGTCTTCTCGGCGGTGATGATCACGATGAACGGGCTCGTCGGGCTCGCGATCCTGATCGGCACGATCCGGCACAACACCGTGCGCTTCAACCAGGAGGGCGCCTCGGCGGCGACGATGACCGTCGCGGCCCTCGCCGTGCTCACCCTCGTGCTGCCGACGTTCACCACCGGCACCGACGACTCGTCGTTCACCGGCGCCCAGCTCGTCTTCGTGGCGCTGGCCTCGCTCGCGCTCTACGGCCTCTTCGTCGTCACCCAGACCGTGGCCCACCGCGACTTCTTCCTGCCGGTGAACCGCACCGGCGGGGTGCTCGAGGAGTCCGAGGACGCCCACGCCGCTCGCCCGACCAGCCGCGCCACCCTGGTGTCGCTCGGCCTGCTGCTGCTCGCCCTCGTCGCGGTGGTCGGCCTGGCCAAGGTCGAGTCGCCCGCGATCGAGGCCGGCGTCGCCGCGGTCGGGTTCCCGCCGTCGTTCGTCGGCGTGGTGATCGCGCTGCTGATCCTGCTGCCCGAGGGGATCGCGGCGTCGAAGGCCGCGGCGCGGAACCGGATCCAGACGAGCCTCAACCTGGCGATGGGGTCGGCGATGGCGTCGATCGGCCTGACGATCCCGTCGATCGCCGTGGCGTCGCTGTTCATGCCGGGGACGCTGCTGCTCGGCCTCGGGTCGGCGCAGATCGTGCTGCTCGCGCTGACGATCGTCGCGGCGGTGCTCACCGTGCTGCCCGGGCGTGCGACGCGGCTGCAGGGTGGCGTGCACCTGGTGATCTTCGCCGCGTTCATCGTGCTGTCCGTCTCCCCGTAGGGCGGGGCGGGCGACCTTCCGCGCGTAGGAGGACGATTCGCGCGTAGGAGGCAGGAACTTCCTGCACCCAATGCGCGATTCCGCTTCCCATTGCATGCGTGATGGGCAGGAACGCTCGACAGGACCCGCTCAGCCGCCGGCGAAGGGCGGCATCACGTCGACGACGGCCACCCCGGCGAGCGACGTCGACCGGTCGCGGGTGGTCACCCCGTCGACCAGGTACGAGCACCGCTCCTGCAGCGTCGCCCACCGTGCCGGATCGGCAGCGTCCACCGCTCGGAGCGCGTCGTCGAGCACGTCGGACTCGGTGCGGACCTCGTCCACGCCGACCGCAGCCCGCGCGGCCGCGAAGAACCGCAGCGTCGTCACGGTCAGCCCGCCGATCGCGCTCATGCCGCGCGTCGGGTGCACGAGGTCGTCGGTGTCGTCGCCGTGGTCGCGCGGCTTCGTCCACATGGCGCGACGCCAGAGTTCGGCGACGTCGTCGTCGGTCGCGCCGGCGCGCATCGGGCCGAGCACGCCTCGTCTCGTCGTCGGAGAAGAGGCAGCTCCGGACGTTGCCGTCGGCGGTCAGGCGCGTCCGGGTGCAGTCGGCGCAGAAGGACTCGGTGATGCTCGCGATGATGCCGATCGTGCCGAGCTCGGCACCGACACTGCCGTCGGGACGGCGTTCGAGCACCCGGAAGCGCTCGGCGGGGGCGCCGTCCCGTGGGGCGTCGTCCGGCACGAGGGCGAACGACTCCGACAGCATCGCGCGCGTCTCGGCGGCGGTGATCATCGACGTGCGGTCCCAGGCGTGGTCGGGGTCGAGCAGCATCTGCTCGATGAACCGGAGCTCGTAGCCGCGGTCGAGGCACCAGCGCATCAGGTCGGGCGCGAGCTCGTCGTTCACCCCGCGCAGCAGCACGGCGTTGACCTTGATCGCGAGTCCGGCGTCGTGCGCGGCCGAGAGTCCGGCGATGACCTTGTCGAGGAACGGGCGCCGGGTCACGGTGGTGAAGACGTCGGGGTCGACGGTGTCGAGCGAGACGTTCACCCGTCGGAGCCCGGCGTCGAACAGGGCCTGCGCTCGGTGCGCCAGGCCGATCGCGTTCGTGGTGAGCGAGAGCTCCGGCGCGTCCGGCAGCGCGGCGCAGCGGGCGATCACGTCGACCAGGTCGTGCCGGAGCATCGGCTCGCCGCCCGTGAAGCGGACCTTCCGGACGCCGAACCGCTCGGAGCCGAGTCGGACCAGCCGCTCGATCTCGGCCGCGGTCATCAGGGCGTCGTCGGGTGCGAAGGGCAGTCCCGCGGCGGGCATGCAGTACGTGCAGCGCAGGTTGCAGCGCTCGGTGAGCGACACCCGGAGGTCGACGGCGCGACGGCCGAACCGGTCCAAGAGTCCAGCGGCGTCACCGCGCGCGGGGTCGCCGCCGGTCGAACCGAGCAGGGTCGCTGGTGCCATGAGCGTCAGCGTACGGGTCGAGCCGCCGGAACGACAGCCGCCGTCCCCAGCGCACCCACTCGGTCCGGCTGGTGCGGGCGACCGTCACGACCACGATGACGAGCACCGCCGCAGCGAGGCCACCACCGGTACGCGTCGACGGAGGGCCACACGCCCGCGCAGGGCGATGGCGAGCCCGATCGACAGCCACTCCCACCGGCCGGAGAGCACCACGAACGGGATGAGCAGCAGCGCGTACCAGGGGTAGCGCGGGCTCACGGCGAGGAACGTCACGCCGATCATGAGCACCTCGCCGGACCACGGCCGCGCGGGGTCGGCCAGCCGCCAGGCCACGAACGCGGCGAGCAGCACGAGCAGCCCGACGACCACGGTGCCGGCGTCGCCCTGGAACACGAGGGACACGAGCGCGAACCGGGAGCCGTCCTCGTAGCCCTCCTCGGACAGGTACCCGGGCAGGTAGCCGAGCACGTCGAGCCCGGTCGAGGCACGTACGGCACGTACAGCAACCCGAACACGGCGATGCCGACGGGGATCGCCCACCAGTTCCGCCAGCGCCCCGAGGAGCTGTGGGTAGACGATCGCCGGGATGAGCTTCGTCGCGGTCGCCGCGCCGAGGGCGATCCCGCCCCAGGATCGGTCGACCGAAGGCGACGAGTGCGACCCCGGCGGTGGCCAGCGCGGCGCCGAGGACGACGTGCGAGTTGGTCACGGCCTCGGACGCGACGAGGGCGACCACGCCCAGAGCGCCGCCCACCACGTCGGGCGCCCGACCCGACGCAGGGCGGCGACGAGTCCGAGCGTCACGCCGAGGGACACGAGGAGCCCGGCGATCTGGAACGGCATGTACTGCGCTGTGGCGGGGACGAAGGCCCGCACCCCGGCGAACTACAGCTGCGCCATCGGCGGGTAGATCGTCGTGACGTCCGGCCGGTTGATCGCCACGCAGTGTCCGGAGGCGCCGTCGCCGGGGAGCCCCGGTACCGCGGCTCGAGGGGGTCGCACGTGCCGTCGACCTTGTCCGGGAACAACCAGTCGGGCCGCAGGTGCGCCAGCGCCCCGACTGGGGCGTGTGCGCGTAGGGCGAGACTCGGCGGCGCGCACGATGCCGTCCCAGGCGTAGCGAGCAGAGTCGGTGCTGGTGTTCGGTGGGCCGACGAGGGCCGCGAGACCGATCACCACGGCGCCGCCGACGACGAGCGAGGTCATCCAGCGGACGGGCATCGAAGCGGAGCGCGAAGACGGCTCCGGCGAACACCGTCCAAGCGATCAGGGTCCACGCAACGAATGGGGAACGATGACCGGACCGGAGGAACCCCAGATGCGTGATGCCGAAGGCGATGACGCCCGCCAGGGCCAGCACGCCGACGACGGCCAGCACGGTCGGCAGGAGTCGGCCGGGCCGAAGTCGTTCGCTCATGATGCGTCGAGGTTATCGGCGGTCCGGGGGCTGCTGCTGGATGCACGATCCGCGATGGCCTCCCTGAACCGGAACGCCCGTTCGGCCGTCGTCTTCGGTCGCCTGCTCGGCGTCGCGTTCCTCGTCTGCTTCGGCACCGGCGTCTACAGCTACCTGCTCCAGCAGCCCCTGCCCGGCATGCGGTTCCCCACGCAGCCGGCGCAGCTCTACCAGTTCACCCAGGGGCTCCACATCACCACGGGCATCGCGATCATCCCGTTGCTCCTCGCGAAGCTCAACGCCGTGATGCCGGCGCTCGTGCAGGTCCCGCCGGTGCGCGGCGTGCTGCACCTGCTCGAGCGGCTGTCCATCGCCGTCCTGGTCGCGTCGGCGATCGTGCAGGTCGGCACCGGCCTGCTCAACACCTACCAGTGGTACCCGTTCCCCTTCCCGTTCAAGCAGGTGCACAACGCCCTGGCCTACGTCATCATCGGGTCGCTCATCGTGCACATCGGGGTGAAACTGCGGCTCATCGGACGGTACTGGCGGAAGCGCGACTCCTACGACGCCAATGGACGCTTCGTCGCGGATCCCGACGCCGGCAGTGAGCTGCTCCCGCCCGGACAGGAGGCACGGGGTGCGTCCGCCTCGCAGCCCACCGCCGCGCCGACGGTCGCCGCCTACCCCCGCGGCCTCACCGGCCGGGTGCTCCGCTGGGTCGACGGCGCTCCCGCCTCAGGAGCACAGGCGGACCCGACGGAGGTGAGCCGCGCCTCCAGGCCGACTACCGGACGCGACCCAGGGTCGACGTGAGCGGATCGCACCACGCGGGTTCTGACGGGGCGTGACGGCCGCGACCGCGGGTGTCGTCGTCCTGACGGCGGGGCAGTCGAACCGCCTGGCCGAACCGTTCAACGTGTTCGGCGCACGGCAGCGGCACCGTGGACCGAACGACCTGCCGGTGAACCGACCGCTCCGCGCGGCGCCGGGGTGCTCGCGACCGCGACCGCCGCCGACTGGAGCCTGGTCGTGGTCGGCCGTGACGTCACCCGCTCGTTCTCTCGTCGTCGAACTCGGCAGGCGCCTCGGCACGGCCGAGGCGGAACTGCCGATCTCGTGCGTCGAGGGCTGGAGCCAGATGGCGACCTGGAAGGGCGTGCGGATGCGCGACCTGCTGGCCGCGGTGGCTGGCCGAGCCGGGCCTTGCAGCAGGTGGTGACGAGCCCGAGCAGCACGGCGGGTACCGTGCGTGATGGACATGGCCGGAGTATCGCCGAAGACCTCGACCACCCTCATCGCCCTCGAGCTGAACGGGCAGAAGCTCGACCTGACCACGGGTTCCCCGGCGCGCATCATCGCCCCGGGTCGACCCGGTGTGCTGGGTAGACGAAGCTGGATCGAGAAGATCGAGGTGATCGCGACGAGGGCAGCGCGCATCGCGCTGGGTCGTGGTCGGCGTGCTCGTCATCGCGTTCGGGGCGCCGTCATGGTGACGACGGTCCGGACCGAACCGGATCTGGGGCCTGGCGACGTGGCTGCTCGGCGCCGAGGTGCTCCACGACGCGATCCTGTCGCCGTTCGTCGTGGCGGTCGGGCTGTCTCCTGCGCCGGACCGGTCGCACGATCCGGGTGTGGGCGCTCGTCGTCGCGCAAGCGGCCGTTGCAGGTCGGCAGCGCGCTGGCGCTCGTGGTGCTGCCGGAGATCGCGGCGAAGCACCACGGGCAGAAGAACCCGACCGTCCTGCTCGTTCGAGTACGGCGCGCGGCTGCTCGCCGTCGAGGGCGTGATCCCTGCCCTGGTCGTCGTCGCGGTGCTCGTGATCGCGGTCGTGGTCGGACGTAGTGACTGCAAACCACTGGTTAAAGCAACAACCATTCGGTAAGATGCACCCATGAGCGACGGGACCCCCTGGCTGACGCGCGAACAACTGCGCGCCTGGATGAAGCTCGTCGCCGCTTTCATGGAGCCCTCCAGTTCCGCGGCGCTCAACCAGCAGCTCCGGCGCGACGCGGACCTCGCGCACTTCGACTACATGGTCATCGCGATGCTGGGTCCGGAGACCGACTCGCGCACCCTCCGGATGTTGCCGGCGCCTCGCCTCGGCCACGAACGCGCTCGCTGCCTCGGCTCTCCCACGTGGTGGTCGCGGCTCGAGTAGCGCGGCTTCGTCGCCCGTGCCCGTCGACCGGGACGACCGGCGCGCCAGACCGACGTCCGGCTCACCGACGACGGCTACGCGGCCATCGTCGACGCGGCACCCGACCACGTCCGCACCGCTCGCCGCGTGGTCGGCCTGATGCGCTGTCCGAGGAGCAGGTCGGACAGCTCGACGGGATCGCCGCGGCGGCTCGCCCGGCCTGGACCCGGAGGGCCGGTTCGCGCGGCCCCGAACTACCTGCAGCGACGACGCCAGACACCGCCATCTGCGAGGCGCGAGCCCACCGGCACGGCGACGGACTGAGCCGGTCGTCACACGCGCCGGGTGGCGGCACCGGTGCTGCAATAGGCTCGCCGCGCTGAGAAGAGCAGGCTGCGCCGTCCGACACGTACTCCTACCTCGGACCCGCTCGGCACGTTCACCGAGGCGGCCCTCAAGCTCGTCGACGCGGCGGCCGTGCAAGCTGGCGGAGCGTGAACACCGCCGGCGAAGCCCTCGACGACGTCGTCAGCGGCCGCTCGGTCGGCGCCGTGATCGCCATCGAGAACAGCGTCGACGGCGAGTGCCAGCGCCACCCAGGACGCCCCCGCCCGATCCCCGGCGTGCGGATCGGGAGCGTACTTCGTCCCCGTCGACTTCGTCCTGGTCGCCCGACTCGGCACCGAGCTCGCCGACGTCCGGACCGTGAACGCCCACCCCGTCGCGTACGCGCAGACGCACCACTGGCTCGAGGCGAACGTCCGCGGGCACGGGCACATCCCGGTGTCCTCGAACGTCGCGGCCGCCGCTGCCCTGCTCGACGAGCACCCCGTCGCCGACGCCGCGGTCGCACCGCCCGGCATCACCGACCACTACGCGCTGGCGGTGCTGGCGTCCCTCGATCGGCGACACCGCCTCCGGCGGTCACCCGCTTCGTCCTGGTGTCGAAGACCCTCGCGCTGCCCGAACCGACCGGCGCCGGACAAGACGAGCGTCATCGTCGAACCGCCCGCCGACCACCCCGGTGCGCTCGTGGACATGCTCGGAGCAGTGCCCGCGACGTGCGGTAACGGCCAACATGGGGCTGCTGTCCTCGGCGCGGCCAGATCGGCGACGATTGCTTCCGCCGCTACCGGTTCGTCATCGACCTCGACGGGCACGTGCAGGACGAGCGAGTGGCCGACGCGCTGCTCGGCCTGCGCCGGTTCAGCCCCCTGCGTGATGCTTCGGCCGTACCCGCGCCGACGGGGTCCGCCCCGAGGTGCCGGCGCGCTACTCGGACGAGGCGTTCGTCGAGGCGCGCGCGGACTGGCTGCGCGCATCGTGGCCGGCGAGCCTGGACGCGCGCCGACGCGCGGCTGCCCCGCGCGGGACGCGTCCACTTCCGCAAAACGCAACGTCGGCGGTTGTTCGCAGTGAAGTACCGCCGCGAGCAACCGCCACAGTTGCGTTTTGCGGGCTCGGCTCGGCCAGCGCAGCGCAGCGCAGCCCAGCTAGCGCCTCGCGCCCGCCGCGCGCCGGGTGCGGCTCGACCGCGGGGATGCGGACGTCGAGCGAGTCGGGGTCGATCCGGGCCCGCGAACGCGACGATCTGGCCCACGGGGTCGCCGTCGATCTCGAACTCGTCCGGCTTCTCGAGGCGCAGCGTGAACTCCTCGCCCTGCATGTAGCGGAGCGGCCGTTCCTGCTTCGCGGCGTTCGTGATCCGACGGCCGATGAGCGTGTCGGAGAGCGCCGAGCGACGGAACGAGCGCAGGATCGCGTTCTCCCAGAACACCCGCGCCCCGATCCGCACCCAGCCGAAGAACCCGCGCGGACGCATCACGACGATGTCGAACACCCCGTCGTCGATCTCGGCGTCCGGCAGCAGCATCGCGTTGGCCTGCAGCATGCCGCAGTTACCGACGATGACGGAGTGCGCCCGCACCGAGCCGTTGCGCGCCGACTCGTCGAGGCGGTACCGGAACTCGAAGCCGTCGGTGTCCTGCACGGAACGCAGCAGCGAGTCGAGGTACGCGAGCCAGCCGACGCGTTTCTTCAGCTCGGGCCGGGTGTTCGCGAGCATGCGGGCGTCCAGCCCGAGGCCGGCCATCACGACGAAGCCGAACTTGTCGCGGGAACTCGTCGGGGCGCTCGACCTCGAGCAGGCCGAAGTCGATCGGCCGGTCGTGCCCGGCGAAGATCGCCTTCGCCATCCCGCCCAGGTCGTCGAGCGGCAGCTTCATGTTGCGGGCGAGCAGGTTGCCCGTTCCGCTCGGCAGGAGCGCCAGCGAGGCGTCGGAACCGTGCACCACCTCGGCGACGGCACGGACGGTCCCGTCACCACCGGCGGCGGCGATCACGTCCGCGCCCGCTTCGAGGGCAGCACGGGCCTGGCCGCCGCCCGGGTCCTCCTCCGTGGTCTCGAACCACAGGGTCTCGGCCCAGCCGGCTTCCTGCTGGTGCTTCGCGACGGTGCTCTTGAGGGTCGGCAGGTGGACCTTGATCGGGTTGTAGACCACCGCGGCCGTCCGTTGCTCGGTCTGGAGGGCGTCCTGCTCCGCAGGCGCGGTCTCCGAAGGTCGACATGCTCCAACGGTACCGACGGGGAGCGCCGGTGGCATACGGGACGCGACCGAGAATCGGCCTGGAGGCGCGTGGCGGGCCCGCACCGCCTCCAGGCCGGCTCGGACCCGGCCCGCAACCGGCGCTGGGTAGGGATGACCCGGTGATCGATCCCCAGCTGCTGGCGACAACCCGGACGTCATCAAGGCCTCGCAGGAGGCGCGGCGCGTCCGTCGCCGTCGTCGACGAGGCCGTCACCGCGGACGCCGCACGGCGTGGCGCGATCACCGGTGTTCGAGGCCCTCCGGGCCGAGCAGAACGCCTTCGGCAAGACCGTCGTGAAGGCCCTGAAGGACGAGAAGGCCGCGCTCGTGCAGCAGGCCCAGGCGCTCGCCGCGAAGGTGAAGGAGGCCCAGGCCGAGGTCACTGCCGCCGAGGACACCTTCAACACCGTCGACCGCGCGATCCCGAACGTGGTGCTGCCGGACGTGCCGAAGGGCGGCGAGGACGACTTCGTCACGCCCCGCACCGTCGGCACCAAGCCTGAGTTCGACTTCGAGCCGAAGGACCACGCCGACCTCGGTGAGCACCTCGGCATCATCGACATCCCGCGCGGCGTCAAGGTCTCCGGATCGCGCTTCTACTTCCTCCGCGGCCTCGGCGCGCGCCTCGAGATCGCGCTCATGTCGCTCGGCCTCGACCGTGCGATCGCCGCCGGGTTCGAGCCCCTCATCACGCCGACGCTCGTGCGCCCCGAGACGATGGCCGGCACCGGCTTCCTCGGTGAGCACGCGGCCGAGGTCTACCGGCTCGAGGCCGACGACCTCTACCTGACCGGCACGAGCGAGGTCGCGCTCGCCGGCTTCCACGCCGACGAGATCCTGCCCCTCGACGACTCCGGCGACGGGTTCCGCTACGCCGGCTGGTCGACCCGCTACCGGCGCGAGGCCGGGTCGGCGGGCAAGGACAACCGCGGCATCCTCCGCGTGCACCAGTTCAACAAGCTCGAGATGTTCGCCTACGTGCACCCGGACCAGGCCGAGGCCGAGCACGAGAAGCTCGTCGGGTACCAGGAGCAGATGCTGCAGGACCTCGGGCTGCACTACCGCGTGATCGACGTCGCCGGCGGCGACCTCGGCACGAGTGCCGCGCGCAAGTTCGACATCGAGGCCTGGGTGCCGACACAGGCACCTTCTACGAGCTCACCTCGACCTCGAACTGCACCACGTTCCAGGCCCGACGCCTCGACATCCGCTACCGCACCGAGAGCGGGAAGACCGCGCCGGTCGCCACCCTGAACGGCACGCTCGCGACGACCCGCTGATCGTCGCGATCCTCGAGACCCACCAGCGGGCCGACGGCTCGGTCGCCGTGCCGGAGGTCCTCCGTCCGTACCTCGGCGGCGTCGAGGTGATCGAGCCCCGATGAGCGTGCAGGGGCGGTTCGTCGACGGCGGTTCGACTCCGGGGGGTCCGTCCGGACCAAGCGGTGGCTCGTCGCGCTCGGACATCGACGGCACCACCATGCGGGAGGACGGCGTCGTCACCGAGACCGTGGTGGCCGCACTCCGCGACGCCGAGGCCGCCGGGCACGAGGTCATGCTCTCCACCGGCCGCAGCGAGGGCATGACCGTCCCACTGCTCGAGACGCTCGGCATCCGACCGAAGTACCTCGTGTGCGCGAACGGCGCCCTCACCCTCGCCCGCCGGTCCGACGGCAGCTACGAGCGGGTGCACGTCGAACGCTTCGACCCGTCCGAGGTCCTGCAGATCGTGCACGGCGCACTCGAACACGCGGCGTTCGGCGTCGAGGACGAGGCCGGGCACTTCCTGCTCTCCGGCAACTTCCCCGACGACGCGATGACCGTCACCGGTGAGCACGTGCCCTTCGAGCGGCTGCTCGGCGTCGAAGCCACCCGCGTCGTCGTCATCTCGCCCGGCCACGACACCGAGGACTTCCTGCAGATCGTCGAGCAGATGGGCCTGCACAAGGTGTCGTACTCGGTCGGCTGGACGTCGTGGCTCGACATCGCTCCCGAGGGCGTGACGAAGGCCACCGCCATGGAACGCGTGCGCGAGTGGCTCGACGTCCCGCGCTCCCGGGTCTTCGCCGCCGGAGACGGGCGCAACGACATCGACATGCTGCGGTGGGGCGTCGACCTCGGGTCGTGGCGTCGGATGGGGCAGGCGCCGGAGGACGTCATCGAGGCGGGCAACGAGCTCACCGGCGGTGTGACGGACGACGGGCTCGCCGCTGCGCTGGACTCCCTGCCGCGCTGACGCGGTCGCGTGCTCCGGCGGTGTGGCCCGGAGGCTCGGCTAGACTTCCCGGGACGCGGTCACGTCTCCGCCACGTGGCCGCGTCACTGGAGGGTTGTCCGAGCGGCCGATGGAGCCTGTCTTGAAAACAGGTGGGCAGAGATGTCTCGTGGGTTCGAATCCCACACCCCGCAGGAGCGCGATCGTGATCGAGGTCGTCGAGTACCGCGCCTCGTGGCCCGAGCGGTTCGCGGAACTCCGCGCGGCGTGGCCACCGCCGCGCTCGACGCCGCTGCCGTCCCGCACCGGGTCGAGCACGTGGGCAGCACCGCGGTGCCTGGCCTCGCTGCGAAGCCGGTGATCGACGTCGACTTGGTGGCGGATCCCGAGCACGTCACGGCCGCGGTGCAGGCGCTCGCGACGATCGGCTTCGAACCGCGCGGCGACCTCGGCATCCCCGGCAGGCAGGCCTTCCGGACGCCCGACTGGTTCGCCCCGAGCAACACGTACGTCGTCGCCGCGGGGCTGCTCGCGCTGCGGAACCACCTGGGCGTGCGTGACGTCCTGCGATCGGACACCGCCCTGCGCGACGAGTACGCCGCCGTGAAGCGGCGCGCTGGCCGGACGGCGGCGGACATCGACGACTACCTGGAGCAGAAGAGCGACGTCCTCGACCGCATCCTCCGCGCGGCCGGACTCACCGACGAGGAGCGCAGGTCGATCACCGCGAGCACCCGCGGCATCACCGGCCGCGGCGCCCACGGCTGACCTCGCGGGACGCTGCCGTCAAGGCGTGTACGGCTCGTGCGGCCAGGGGCGCGACGAGTCGTCCGCCGGTCAGCTGGAGGGACAGCGCCACCCCGATACCGGACCCGATCACGAGCCCGAGGACCGCGAACGCCACGGCCGAACGACCCCCCTGTCGGGCGAGCCGCGCGGTGAGCAGCAGCAGGGCCACGCCCACCACGTGGCCGATCACGAGCCCGGCCACTCCCGTCGGGATGCCCGGGTTCGCGCCCGTCCGGTCCGGGGTCGCGCCGCGCGTGGACTCCTCGGAGGCCAGGTACAGCCAGAGCCAGGACCCACCCCCGCCGACCACGCCGAGCGCGACCGTGACCCAGTACAGCGCCGCCCAGCCCGGGGACGTCCAGCCCGACCCTCGTTCGGACACAACAACCCCCGTCGTCACCATGCGGTCATGGTAACGGCGGGGGCTGCGTCCGCCGAGGTCAGACCGTCGCGGCGAGCCCCGGGTACAGCGCCACCAGCGGCGCGCTCAGCCCGGCACGGACGTCGCGGCTGATCTGGTCGGCGAGGACCTCGTGCTCTCCGGCCTCGACCGCGTCCCAGATCGCGCCGACGATCACGGCCGGGTCGGCCTTCTCGACGTCGAGGTCGGTCGTCATGCCGGTGTCGGTGTACCCGAGGTGGGCGCCGACGACCTGCGTGCCCTGCGGCGCGAGCTCGAGCCGGAGCGAGTTCGTCAGCGACCAGAACGCGGCCTTCGACGCCGAGTAGCCGGCGCCGAGCGCGATCCAGCTCAGCACGGAGTGGATGTCGACCAGCGCGCCGCCGCGGAGCGATCCCGCGAACGCCTTGGCGACGCGGAGCGCACCGAAGACGTTGGTGGCGAAGACGCGCTCGACGTCCTCGACGCTGGTCTCGAGGAGTGGGGCGGACCCGCCGACGCCGGCGTTGTTCACGACGATGGTGACGTCGGACGCGGCGCGGGCTGCGGCCTCGACGCTCGTCTGGCTGGTGACGTCGAGGACGAGCGGCACGATGCGCTCGTCGTCCCAGGTGCGCGGGGAGCGGGCGGTCGCGTAGACCTTGGCGGCGCCGCGGTCGAGCGCCTGCTGGACGAACTCGGCGCCGAGGCCGCCGTTCGCTCCGGTGACGAGGACGATCGCGTTGGTGAGGTCGGTCATGAGGGGCTCCAGTCGAGGAAGTTGGGTACGAAAAGTGAACCTAGCACGTTGTGTCCGGATTCCGAACCCAGGTAGGGTGATCGCATGCTCGGCATCCTCGGCGGCGACGAGCGCTGCCCCATCGCACGGTCCCTCGACGTCCTCGGCGAGAAGTGGACGCTCGCTGATCGTCCGCGACGCCCTCGCCGGCTCGACGCGCTTCAGTCAGTTCCAGCAGAGCCTCGGCGTCCCGCGCGAGGTCCTCACTGCCCGCCTCGGCTCACTCGTCGACGGCGGCGTGCTCGAGCGGACCTCCTACAAGCCCGACGGGGGTCGAGCGCGCGAGGAGTACGTGCTCACGGCGGCCGGCCGTGACCTCTCGCTCGTCCTCCTCGCCCTCGGCGGGTGGGCGGACCGTCACCGTCCGTCCGAGCGGACGACGGACCTCCGGTTCGTCGACGAGGAGACCGGCGACCCGGTCGAGGCAGCCGCGCTGACGCAGGGCACGCACCAGCGCGTGCCGCTGGAGCGACTCACCGCGGTGACGGAGCGCGCGTCGGTCGCGTGACCGGCTGACGGCCTGGAGGCACGGTGCGGGCCGGCACCGCGCCTCCCGGCCCGCGAGTGGTCGCGACCAGGGCGACCCGCCGTGGCGGGGTCCGCGACCGAGCGACTCGCGCCCGATCCGCGCCTCGGCGACGGGAGGCCCGAAGTCGACCACGCGTCCGTCGACCTCGAAGCGGTACCGGGCCAGGCGACGGACCCGTGGCTGGTGTCCGAGGAAGTCCGCGAGTCCCGCGCGCTCCGCCGGCGCCAGCTGCTGGACCGGGTCCGACGTGGACCGGAACCCGCAGACCCGAGCGAGGTCCGCGAGCAGTGCGCGTTGGTCGGGAGCGAGGGTGTCATCGCCGTCGTGGAAGGACACCACGTCCGGGTCGATGCGGTAGAGCGGGCTCATCCAGACGCGTTCCAGCGGGCCGACGAGCCCGTTGAGACCGCCCTCGTGGCTGGGGTCGGGCACGGCGGCGGCGCTCGCCCAGAACGAGGCGGTGTCCGGTCCGGCGCGCATCGCGTCGAGGAGGCCGATCGACGGGAGCATCGGCGCGCCGCAGCCGAGCAGGTGCACGTCGGGGCCGACGACGTCGCGGACGAGCTGGATCGCGTCGCGGTAGACGGCTTCGCGGTCCCCGTCCCGGTGTCGGACGCCGCGCAGGGCGGCGGCCGACAGGAAGTCGAGCTTGCAGTACCGGAAGCCCCAGTCGACGACGGAACGGAACACGGCGGTCAGGTGGTCCCGCACCGCCGGCAGGGTGGTGTCGAGCGCCCAGTAGTGCGTGTCCCAGTTGTGCCCGGCGACGATCGGACCACCGCCGTCCTCACGCTGCACGAGCCAGTCCGGGTGCTCGCGGGCGGTGCGCGAGTCGGGCAGGCAGATGAACGGCGCGAGCCACAGGCCGGGTCGAGCGCCGCGTGCTGCGATGCGCTCCGCGATCGGGGCGAGCCCGTCGGGGAACCGGTCGTTCGGGGTCCAGTCGCCGACCATCTCCTCCCACCCGTCGTCGACCTGGACGACGTCGAAGGGCATTGCCCCGAGGGCGTCAACGGACTGCTCGATCCGCTCGGCGTCGATGTCCTCGAAGAACGAGTACCAGCTGCACCAGACGGTCGAGACGGACCCGGCGTCCGCCGAGGTGCCGAAGTGCTCGGCGAGCTGCGCGGCGTAGGCGGCGAAGACGGCATCCTCGTCGCCGGTGCCGACGAACCACGGGCCGCCGGGGGTCTCGGTCCGGCCCCAGAGCGTGCCGGCGTCCGCGCCCGCACGCGGCACGCCGAGTCCGAGCGCGCCGAGGAGCACCACGCGGCCGTCGGCCAGGGCGACCGCGACCGCGCCGTTGCCCTCGTGCCGATCGGGTGCGTCGTTCGCCGCGTCGTCGGCCGTGACGGTCCGGTCCGGGTCGCCGGAGATGCGCAGGGGGCGCTTCGTCGATCGGGGTCCACCCCGTCGGTGACCACGAGGTCCAGCCGTGCCGGTGCACCTCGACGGCGTCCTCGCCGTGCGCGATCGTGATCGGGCCCGCGGGCAGGAGCCAGCCACCGGGCACCGGGACCGCGGCTGGGTCGTCCGGCTCGCCGGCGGCGGGCAGCCGCACGGTCCGCCCGGTCCGGAGCGCCTGCGGGGTCACGTCGTCGTCCTGCACGGTCGGCAGTATGCCGGGCGGTGGCGGCGGCGCGACCAGGGGCCGACGGCAGGTGCGCAGTCGGTCTGCGCGATCCCGTCCGCTCAGTCCGTCTCGTGCGCCCGGGTGCTGACGACGTGCACCCGGACGCCGAGGTCGGTGATCCGCTGGAGCTCCGCCGGGTCCGCTCCGTCGTCCGTGACGAGGTCGTGCACACCGCGCATGCCGACCACGGGTGCGAGCGTCGTCCGGCCGATCTTCGACGAGTCCGCCACGACGATCGTCCGCTGGGCGTTGCGCACCATCGCCGCGTTCGTCCTGGCCTCGGTCTCGTCGTGCGTGGTCGCCCCGCCGACGGCGCTCACCCCGTCCATGCCGACGATGGCGGCGCCGACGTTCATCGCCGCGAAGGCGTTCTCGGCCAGGACACCGACGAGCTCGAACGAGTGCGGGCGGATCGTGCCGCCGGTCATCACGACGCGCAGGTTCGGTCGGGCGCCGATCTCACTGGCGGTCGTCAGCGAGTTCGTCACGATGGTCAGGCCGTTCCGGAACACCAGGGAGCGTGCGACCGAGGCGGCCGTGGTCCCGCCGCCGATCGCCACGGCGAAGGGCCCGTCTGGCAGGAGCGCGGCGGCGGCCCGACCGATGCGCTGCTTCACGCCGGGCGCCTCGTCCCTCGCGCAACCGGACGGGGATCTCGGACGTCGGCACCGCCATCCGCGCGCCGCCGTGCGTGCGCGCCAGCAGCCCTTGTTGCTCGAGGTCCGCCAGGTCACGACGGGCCGTGGCGGCGGAGACCCCGAGCGTGGCGACGAGGTCCTGCAGGGTGATCGCGCCCTGCTCGGTCAGCAGCTCGAGGATCGCGCGCATCCGACGGGACCGCTTGCCGGAGCCGGACGCCGGTGGCGTCGATGCCAGGGCGGATGTGCGCTCGTCGAACATGAGAGCGAGCGTAGCGGTCAGTCGTTCTGATCGTTTCGATCGGAATGCTGGTCGGATCGCGCCGAAGGTTCCAGGATTCCTCACCATGACCCGTGTTGCGTTCATCGGTGCCGGCAGCGTCGTCTTCACCCGACAGCTGCTGGCCGACCTCCTCGGCTACGAGGACCTGCCCACGCTCGACCTCCGGCTCCACGACGTCGACGAGCGCCGCCTCGCCGTCGCCGAGGGCACCGCCCGTCAGGTGAGCGAGCGTCTCGGACGCCCGCTCACGGTGACGGCCACCACCGACCGGCGCCGTGCGCTCGCCGACGTCGACTTCGTCGTCGACATGGTGCAGATCGGGGGCATCGAGGCCACCCGCCGCGACCTGGAAATCCCGGCTCGTCACGGCCTGCAGCAGACCATCGGCGACACGATCGGTGTCGGCGGGGTGTTCCGGCCCTCCGCACGTTCCCGTTCCTGACCGGCCTGCTCGAGGACATGCGCGCCGTGGCCCGGGCGCGATCCTGCTGAACTACACGAACCCGATGGCGATGAACGTCTGGTGGGCGAACGTCGTCGCACCCGAGATCACGACGCTCGGCCTCTGCCACAGCGTCTACTGGACGGCGAACGACCTGGCCGAACTGCTCGGCCTGCGCGTCGAGGACACCCGGTTCCGGGCGGCCGGCGTCAACCACCAGGCGTGGCTGCTCGACTGGACGCACGAGGGCGAGGACCTCTACCCGCGGCTGCGGGAACGGATCCGGCAGGACCCCGAGCTGGAGCGCCGGGTGCGCGTCGAGGTGTTCCGTCGCGTCGGCGCCTACCCCACGGAGACCAGCGAGCACTCGTCCGAGTACCTGTCGTGGTTCCTGCGGTCGGCCGACCAGATCGAGCGCTTCCGGCTGCGCCCGCTCGAGTACGTCGGCATCTCGGAGGAGAACGTCGCGGAGTTCGAGGCGGCCGAACGCGCCCTGGCGGACGGCGCGCCGCTCGAGCTCGAGCAGGGAGCTGCCGAGTACGCGCCGCAGGTGATCCACTCGCTCGTCACGGGCACCGAACGCGAGATCCACGCGAACGTCGTCAACCACGGGCTCATCGACAACCTCCCCGACGGCTGCGTCGTCGAGGTCCCGACGACCGTCGGCGCCGGCGGGGTCACCCCGCAGCCGATGGGGTCGCTGCCGACCGTCGCGGCTGCCCTGAACCGCTCGTACGTCTCGGTGAACGAGCTCACGATCCGAGCCGCACGGGAGGGCGACCCGCGGGCACTCCGGCAGGCGGTCCTCGTGGACCCGAACGCGTCGTCCACGCTCACGCCCGCGCAGATCTGGGACCTCTGCAACGAGCTCGTCGCGGCGCACGGCGACCTGCTGCCGGAGCCGCTCCGCGTCCAGCTCGACCCGTCGGCGATCTGACCGTCCCACCGACCCGAACGCGATGACGAAGGAGTCCGCAGTGACCGGAACAGGAACCCGCCGCGCCCCGATCGGCGGTCGACGGCGCGGGCGGTGGATCGCCGCGGCGGCCGTCCTCGCCGTGACCGCCTCGGCGCTCGCCGGCTGCGCCACGAAGGGCGCCACGACGCTCGACACCACGGCGCCCGTGCACCTCACGATGTGGTCGGGACAGAGCGACGAGGCCGAGAAGCTGCTGCAGGGCCTCGTCGACGAGTACGAGCGCGACCACCCGAACGTGACGATCGACATGTCGCCGGGCGCGTCCTCGACGGACGAACTCCTGCAGAAGCTCGCGGCGTCCTTCGCCGGCAACGACTCACCGGACATCTCGTACACGTTCGGGTCGCGGGCGAGCCAGCTCGAACGGTCCGACCGCACACTCGACCTCCGCGACACCGTCGCCGAACCGGACGTGCACTGGGACGAGTTCACCGCCGCCGCCCGCGACACCGCCCAGCCCACGGGCGGGAAGGTCATCGGGTTCCCGGCGGTCGTCGACAACATCTCGCTGCTCTACAACACGAAGGTCTTCGACCGCGCCCACGTGGCGTACCCGACCGCCGACTGGACGTGGGCGGACTTCCGGAAGGCCGCGAAGCAGCTCACCGACGAGGAGCGCAACACGTTCGGCTACGGCTACTCGGTGTCCGGCAGCGAGGAGACCACGTGGCAGATGTGGCCGCACCTCTGGCAGGAGGGCGGGTCGATCCTGTCGAAGGACCGCAAGCGCGCCGCGTTCGACTCCCCGGCCGGCGTCCGGGCGCTCACCTTCCTGCGCGACATGGCCGTCCGGGACAAGAGCGTCTACCTCGACCAGACGGACACGAAGTTCGCGCAGCTGTTCGAGAGCGACCGGATCGGCATGATCACCTCCGGACCGTGGGAGCTCTCCGCGCTGAAGACCGCCGGCACGTCGTACGGCGTCGTCCAGCTGCCGGGGACCGACGGCGACCACCAGACGGTGTCCGGTCCCGACCTGTGGACCCTCTTCGACAACCACGACGTGAACCGCGCGTACTGGGCGACGGACTTCACGAAGCGGCTGACCGCGCAGGAGCAGGACGAGCGCTTCAACGTCGCGGTGGGCAACCTGCCGTTGCGATCGAGCGAGGCGACGAGCGAGGCGTTCCGGAAGCAGGCGAAGGCCCTCCCCGGACTCGACGTGATGCAGGCGAACTCCGCGAACGCGAAGCAGACCCGGCCGACCGTCCCCGGCTACAACGGCCTCTCCGAGGCGTTCGGCAACGCCGTCGCCCACGTCCTGCAGGGCGAGGGCGACCCGAAGACCGCACTGCGGCAGGCGAGCGTCGCCGCCGACAAGGCACTCCGCCAAGGCTAGGAGGACCCATGACCACGTTCGCACTCCGCCCCACCGAACCCGCGAAGCGCCCGGACGACCCGGGGAAGACCCGCCGCCGTCGTCGGTCCGCCGCGGCCGTCCGCGAAGGGCTGGCCGGCTGGGGCTTCGTCGGCCCCGCGCTCCTGATCGTCCTCGGGCTCACCGTGTTCCCCGGCGTCTGGGCACTGATCCTGTCGTTCCAGAGCTGGGACGGCTTCAGCCCGGCGACCTTCATCGGCGGGCAGAACTACGCCGACCTGGTGACCGACGACGGCGTCCGCGCCGCTGTCGTGCACACCGTGCTCTACACGGTGCTGTTCGTCCCCGCGTCGCTGCTCCTCGGACTGGCGCTCGCCGTCGCCCTGAACCGGCGCATCCGGTTCATCGGGTTGTACCGGACCGCGATCTTCGTGCCGTTCGTCGCGTCGGCGGCCGCCACGGGCATCCTGACCACGTACCTGTTCAGCCCGCAGTTCGGCATCGTGAACAACGTGCTGCGGGTCCTGCACCTGCCGCAGCAGGGCTGGCTGGAGGACCGTGGCGAGGCGATGCTCGTGATCGTCATCATGTCGCTCTGGGGCCAGGCCGCGTTCACCACCGTCATCTACCTCGCCGCGTTGCAGGACGTCCCCGGCGACGTGATCGAGGCCGCCCGGATCGACGGCGCGAACGCGTGGCAGACGTTCTGGCGGGTGGTCTGGCCGCACCTCGGCCCGGTCACCGCGTTCGTCGCGATCTACCAGACCCTGCAGGCCGTGCAGCTCTTCGACCTGGTCTACGCCAGCCACGCGGGGCGGTCCCCTCGACGCCACGCAGACGATCGTCTACTACCTGTGGAAGACCGCGTTCCAGAACCTGCGTGTTCGGGTACGGCTCGGCGATCGCCTACGGCATGTTCTTCGTCACCCTCGTCGCCACCGTCGTCGTCACCCTCGTGCAGCGCCGCGCGGGAAGGAGCTCGTTCTGATGTCCACCGAGACCCAGGTCCTCGACACCCCGTTGCGGCAGGACGTCTCGACGGCGTCCCGCTCGGACGGCGCGGTCCGTCGCCGGCGCCGCTGGCCGTTCAGCCCCTGGCACCTGCTGCTCCTGCCGGTGTCGCTGCTCTTCCTGCTGCCCTTCGTCGAGATGTTCCTGACGTCCGTGGAACCGGCGTCGGAGATCAACAAGTTCCCGCCGTCGTTCTTCCCGACGCAGTTCACGCTCAGCGGCTACGCGCGGCTCTTCGCCGACTCGGACATCCTGCACTGGTTGCTCAACACCGTGATCGTGTCGTCGTCCGCGATCGTGTCGCACCTCGTGCTCTGCTCGCTCGCCGGGTACGGCTTCGCACGGCTGCGGTTCCCGGGCCGCACCTTCGGCTTCCTGGCGATCCTCGCGACGATCATGATCCCGTCGCAGCTGCTGATGATCCCGACCTACGTGATGTTCGCGCGGCTGCACCTGGTCGACCACCTCGGCGCGGCGATCGTGCCGTGGCTGGCGTCAGCGTTCGGCATCTTCCTGATGCGCCAGTTCTTCCTGTCGCTGCCGGCGGAGCTCGAGGAAGCGGGGATGATCGACGGCTGTAACCGGCTGCAGGTGTTCTTCCGCATCGTGCTGCCGCTCGCACGCCCGGCCCTGGCGACCCTGGCGATCTTCACCCTGCTCGGCTCGTGGAACGACCTCGTCTGGCCCCTGGTCGCGATCAACAACGACCACGCCTTCACGCTGCAGCTCGGCCTCACCAACTTCCAGGGGTTCCGGCGGACGGACTGGTCGTTGCTCATGGCGGGGAACGTGGTCGCCACCCTCCCGCTCATCCTGTTGTTCCTGGTCGCCCAGAAGCAGTTCGTCGCGACCATGGCGTCGGCGGGCCTCAAGGGCTGACCGCCCGCGAGCCGAACCGCCCCGCCACCACCGAAAGGAAGACCGTGACCGCAGACGTCACCATCCCCACCAGCGCCACCCTCGGCGAGATCCACCAGCAACCGCAGGCGTGGCGGGACCTCGCCGTGCTCCTCGGCCGGGCGCGGGAGGACCTCGACGCCTTCCTGGGGCGGGCACTCGAGGACGCCCGCACCCGCGTGGTCTTCACCGGCGCGGGCACGTCGGCCTTCGTCGGACGCATCGCCGCGGAGTCGCTGCGCGGACGGACCGGTCGCCGCTTCGACGCCGTGGCGAGCACCGACCTCGTCGCGGCCCCGCGGACGGTGCTCGCCGAGGACGTCCCCGTCCTCCTGGTGTCGTTCGCCCGGTCCGGCAACTCCCCGGAGAGCACCGCGGCGACGGAGCTCGTGGACGCCCTGGCCCCGGTCGCCCACCACCTGGTCGTCACGTGCGACCCGACCGGGGCGCTGGCGGTCGGGCACCGCGACCGCGCGGACTCGTTCGTGCTCGTGATGCCGCCGCAGACGAACGACACCGGCTTCGCGATGACGTCGAGCTTCTCCAGCATGCTGCTCGCCGCCCTCGTGGCGTTCTCGCCGTCCGACGCCGCCGCGCTCGACCGGGTCGTCGCGTCGGGGAGCGGGCCCTCCGCGCGGAGGACGACCTGCACCGGATCCTCGACCGGGCACCCCGGCGGATGGTCTACCTGGGCGGCGGCGCGCTCGCCGGGCTCGCCGAGGAGTGCGCGCTGAAGACCCTGGAGCTCACCGCTGGGGGCATCGCGGCGTTCCACGACACCCCGCTCGGGTTCCGGCACGGACCGAAGGCGGTGCTCGACGACGAGACGGTCGTGGTCGTCCTCCGCTCGGCGGACCCGAGGGTGCGCCGGTACGACGACGACATCGTCCGCGAACTCCGTGCCGATCGGCCGGGCCAGGTGGTCGTGGTCGGCGCAGACGGCCTGCAGGACGCCGCCGACGGGGACCTCGACCTCGCCTTCCCGGAGGCCGAGGGACTCGACGACGGCCTGCGCGCCGTCGCACTCGTCGCCGTCGCGCAGCTCCTCGCGCTGCAGGCCTCGGTGCGGCTCGGCTGCACGCCGGACAACCCGTTCCCGGACGGCTCGGTGAACCGGGTCGTCCAGGGGGTCGTGATCCACCCGCTCGACGCCGTGCACGGAGCGCGGCCGTGACGCTGTTCCTCGGCCTGGACGGCGGCGGCACCAAGACCGCCGTCGTCCTCGCCGACGGCGACGGGACGGTCGTCGCCCGGTGGCGCGGGCCGGGGTGCTCCTGGCTCGACGACGGTCTCGACGCGGTGGCGACCGTCGTCGCCGACGGGACCCGCCGGGTCCTGACCCTCGGCGGGGCGGTCCGCCGACGACGTCACGCACGCGTTCTACGGCCTCCCCGGTCACGGCGAGTCCGCGAGCACCGACGGCGCGCTCGACGCCCTGCCCGGCGCCGCCCTCGGCCACGACCGGTACACCGTCGGCAACGACATGCTCGCCGGCTGGGCGGGCTCCCTCGGCGGTCGGGACGGCATCAACGTCATCGCGGGCACGGGGTCGATGGCCTACGGCGAACGCGGCGACCGCACCCACCGGGTCGGCGGCTGGAGCGAACTGATCGGCGACGAGGGTTCCGCGCACTGGGTGGCGCGCCGCGGCCTGAACGCCTTCAGCCGGATGGCCGACGGACGGCTCCCGCGGTCGCCGTTGCACGCGCTCCTGCGGGAACGGACCGGCATCGTGGCGGACCTGGACCTCGTCGGTCTCGTCATGCAGGACCTGCAGGGCGGTCGCGCCGCGGTCGCCGCGCTGTCGCGCGTGGTCACCGCCGCCGCCGCGGTGGGAGACCCGGTGGCCGCCGAGATCCTCGACGACGCCGTCGACGAACTCGTCGAGCAGGTGCGTGTCGTCGCGGACGTGCTCGGGGACGACCCGGACGGTGCGCCGACCACGGTGTCGTCCTCGGGCGGGATGTTCTCGGACGACGGCTTCCGGGGCCGGTTCGTCGCACGCGTCGCCGACGAGCGCGGCGAGGACGCGCGACCGCGCTTCGCCCTGGTCGAGCCGGCGCTGCCGCCCGAGCTCGGCGCCGTCGTCTACGCGATCCGGCGAGCCGGCGAGCCGGTCCCCGTGGCCTGGCAGGACGGGGCCGCGACGGTCCAGCACTGACCGGACGGACGGTCGCAGCGACGGCAGACCGGGGCCTGGAGGCGCGGGGCGGGCCCGCACCGTGCCTCCAGGCCCACAGGTGGGGGACGTCACCGACGCGCGTCGCACCCGCAGCTCGCACCGAGCACCAGCTCGGCGGGCACCAGGTCGCGGTGCCACTGGTTGTCGGCGTCCAGACCGAGGACCCGGTCCACGGCCGCCGCGGCCATCGTCTCGATCGGCTGGCGGACCGTCGTGAGCTGGGGGTTGGTGTAGTCCGCCTCGGCGGCACCGTCGAAGGAGACGACCGCGACGTCGTCGGGTGCGGAGAGTCCCAGTTCCCAGAGCGCGCGGAGGACGCCGACGGCCTGCATGTCGGAGCTGACGAAGACGGCGCGTGGGCGGTTCTCGTCGGCGAACATGCGGAGGCCGGCCTCGTACCCGCCGCGGCGGTTGAAGTCCGTGCGGACGATCGGTCCGTCCGGCAGGCCAGCGTCGCGGAGGGCACGCATCCAGCCCTGTTCGCGGAGTTCCATCGACCCCGTGTGGCCCATCACCAGGCCGATCGACCGGTACCCGTGCTCGACGAGGTGTCTCGTGCCGTCGTACGCGCCGCGCAGGGCGTCCACGCCGATGCTCGGGTGGTCCGGCACCTCGAAGAAGGTGTTGAGCAGGACCATCGGGATGCCCGGGTCGGTGACCCGCGACAGGTCCGGCCGGGTCAGGATGCTCGTGACGATGATGCCGTCCACCTGCCGGGCGGACAGGGTGCGCAGGCGGTCGAGCTCCTGGGTGGCGTCACCGTCGCTGTTCGCGAGCAGGACGTCGTACCCGCGTGCGGCGGCCGCGTGCGTGACGGCGACGGCGAGCTCCGACCAGAAGGGGTTGTCGAGCTCCGGGACGATCAGGCCGAGCATCTTCGACGATCCGGTGCGGAGGGCCTGTGCGCTGGCGTTCGGGCGGTACCCGAGGACGCGGATGGCCTCGCGGACGCGGGCGGCCGTCTCGGTGGCGACGGGGCGTGGGCCGTCGTGCACGACGTAGCTCACGACCGAGGTGCTGACGCCGGCGTAGCGGGCGACGTCGGCGCGGGTCACCGCCCTCGGGTTCGTCGGGACGGTCACGTCAGCCACTTTCGTCGGGTCCGGAAGCCGCGTTCGGGTGCCGGCCCGTGCGGACCGACACCCGAACACCACTTGCTACTCGCTCGCGATACTAGACGAGGACCCCGTCGCAGCCGGCTCAGGGGCGTCGCCGAAGTCCGGCACCTCGAGGCGGACGCCGCCCTGCAGCGCGGACTGGTGCGCGATGATCCCCGGCAGGGTGAAGCGCGCGGCGGTCCAGGCGTTCACCGGCGGCAGGGTGCGGTCGACGACCGCGCGGACGAAGTCGTCGGCGAGGAACTGGTGGCTGCCCTCGTGCCCGGTCGGCACGCCGGCGTACTCGGCCGGCAGGCGGTCGGTGTCGTGCACCTCGGCGTAGCCGGAGACGAACGCGTCGCGGAGCGAGGGGTCGACGCCGGCGAGACGCGGGTCGTCGAGCTCCATGGTCGCCTGCGTGTTGATCTTGTCGCTGATGTCGTGCGAGTCCTCCTTGTCCTGCCAGACACTGACCTTGGCGAGCTGCTCGAAGCTCGCCTCGGTGCCGAAGTAGCGGAAGCGGGACTCGCGGATGTGCGACGGGTACTTCCACGCGGCGCATCTCGTTGATGCGCATGACCCCGCCGTTGTCGAGCTCGAACAGGGCGGTGGCGTTCGAGAAGTCGTTGTCGAACTGGCTGACGTCCTTGTCGAAGACGCCGTCGCCGCGGTCGTCCTTGACGCCGATGCAGCTGACGCTGACGGCGTGGCCGGGGATCGCGCCGAGGACCCCGCCGACCGAGTGGGTCGGGTAGAGCATCGGCGGGTAGCTGGCGGTGCGCTTCCAGTCCTCGCCGCCGCTGAACTGGTACGCGGCGTAGAAGCCGAGGTCCATGTCGTGGACGTAGTCGCCCTCGGAGTAGAAGACACGGCCGAAGGCGCCGTCGGCCACCTGCTTGCGGGCGAAGACCGTCGCCGGGTTGTAGTAGCTCGTCTCGCCCATCATGTAGGTGAGGCCGGTCTCGCGGACGGCCTCGATGATGTCGCGGATCTCGTCGACGGAGATCGCCATCGGCACGGCCGAGTACACGTGCTTGCCGGCGCGGAGGGCCTTGACGACGAGCGGCCCGTGGGTCCATCGCTGGGTGAAGATCGCGACGGCGTCGACGTCCGAGGCGAGCACGGCGTCGAAGTCCGGGAACGTGCCGTCGAGGTGCTGCGACTCGACGAGCTCGGACGCGCGGTCGTCGACGAGGTCGGTGACGAAGACGCGGTCCACGTCGGGGTGCAGCTTGAACAGCTTGGCGAACTGGGGGGCGAACTGGCCCGCGCCGACCATTCCGACAGAGATCATCAGTGACCTTTCCAGGGGTGTGGTGTGCGTCGCCGAGCAGGTCGCTCCGATGCGATCGCAGGCCATGCTCGCACGGTTGTCTACTCGTGACAACCCCTGGATACCGGGGGAGAACAAACCCTTGCCACCAGGTGTCCCCACGTGTAGATTCCCGGCTCACGGACTGCCGCTTGTCAGTCCACCGCAGACGAAGGAGTCGCGATGGCCACCGAGAGCCCCGTGTCGTCACCCCTGACGACCGCCCGCCCACGGAGGGATCGGTCCGCCGAGCTCGCCCGTGCACGGACGTCCTCCCCACGACGCCGACCCAGGAACGACCTGTGGCTCGCACTGGTCTTCATCGCCCCGGCGGCGATCGGGTTCGCGGTCTTCCTGGCGTGGCCGACCGTCCGGGGGATCTACCTCAGCTTCACCTCGTACAACCTGCTCACCCCGCCCGAGTTCACCGGTCTGCAGAACTACGTGCGGCTCGTGCAGGACTCGATCTTCTGGCACTCGATGGTCGTCACCGTCGAGTACGTCCTCATCAACATCGTCATCCAGACGGTGGTCGCGCTGTTCATCGCCGTGATGATGCACCGTCTGACGAAGTCGACCTTCGTGCGCGGCATCGTCCTCGCGCCCTACCTGGTGTCGAACGTCGTCGCGGCGCTCGTCTGGCTGTGGATCCTCGACACGCAGCTCGGCATCGGCAACGAGATGCTCGCCGCCCTCGGCCTCGACCGCATCCCGTTCCTGCAGAGCGACGTCTGGGGCATCCCCTCGATCGCGCTCATCAACGTCTGGCGACACGTCGGCTACACGGCGCTCCTCATCTTCGCCGGGCTGCAGTCCCTGCCCGAGACCGTCTACGAAGCCGGACGCATCGACGGTGCGAGCGAGTGGAAGATGTTCTGGCGGATCACCGTGCCGCTCCTCCGCCCGATCCTGTCGCTCGTGCTCATCATCACCGTGATCGGGTCCTTCCAGGTGTTCGACACCGTCGCCGTCACCACGCAGGGCGGTCCCGCGAACGCCACGAACGTCGTGCAGAACTACATCTACAACCTGGCCTTCGGCCGGTTCCAGTTCGGCTACGCCTCCGCGGTGTCGGTCGCGCTCCTCGTCGTCCTCAGCATCATCACGATCATCCAGTACCGCCTCACCCGCTCGGGTGAGTCGGACCTGGACTGAACGGAGCGTTCCGATCATGACCACCACCCTCACCCGCTCCGTCACCACGAAGCGTCAGCCCCGGCCCGGGGCCGCCCACCGCCGTCGTCCCTCGGTCGGCCGCGTCCTCGCCTGGATCGCGATGATCGCCGTCATCGTCATCACCCTGTTCCCCTTCTACTGGATCCTCCGCACCGCACTGTCCTCGAACGGCGCCATCAACTCCGACCCCACCTCGCTGCTGCCGGTCGGCTTCAGCCTGGGCGGGTTCGAGCGGGTGTTCGGGCTGCAGTCCACGAAGGAGGCCCTCGAGCAGGGCGGCTCCGGAGCAGCGCTGAACTTCTGGCGCTACCTCGGCAACTCCGTCGTCGTCTCGACCCTGGTCACCGTCGGCCAGGTGTTCTTCTCCGCCGCGGCCGCCTACGCCTTCGCACGGCTGCGCTGGCCCGGTCGCGACAAGGTCTTCGCGGTGTTCCTCGCCGGGCTGATGGTCCCCGCGATCTTCACGCTGCTGCCGAACTTCGCGCTGATCAAGCAGCTCGGCCTCGTCGACAACCTGCTCGGCATCGCCCTGCCGACGATGTTCATGACCCCGTTCGCGGTGTTCTTCCTCCGGCAGTTCTTCCTCGGCATCTCGAAGGAGGTCGAGGAGGCCGCACTCATCGACGGCGCCGGGAAGATCCGGGTGTTCTTCCGCCTGGTCATCCCGATGGCCGCGGCACCGATCGCGACCCTCGCCGTGCTGACGTACATCACCAGCTGGAACGACTACTTCTGGCCGCTCATGGTCTCGTACACCGACAGCTCGCGCGTGCTGACGGTCGCGCTCGGCGTCTTCAAGTCGCAGACCCCGCAGTCCGGCACCGACTGGGCGGGCCTGATGGCCGCGACCCTGGTGGCGGCGCTCCCGATGATCGTGCTGTTCGGCCTCTTCGCCAAGCGCATCGTCAACTCCATCGGTTTCTCCGGGATCAAGTGACCCGGGTCGGACAGGACGACACCATGACGAACGAACTCTCCCGCCGTGCACTCTTCGCCGGCGGTGCCTCCGCCCTCGCCCTCGGTGCGCTCGCCGCGTGCTCCTCGCCGAGCCGGGGACCGGCACGGCGTCGCGGAGCGGTGCCACGACCGTGAGCTACTGGCTGTGGGACTCCAACCAGTTGCCCGCGTACCAGGCGGTCGCCGAGGCGTTCCACCAGGAGCACCCCGACATCACCGTGAAGATCACGCAGCTCGGGTGGAACGACTACTGGACGAAGCTCACCGCCGGGTTCATCGCCGGCACCGCGCCCGACGTCTTCACCGACCACTTGACGAAGTTCCCGCAGTACTCCGACCTCGACGTCCTGTACAAGCTCGACGAGCTCGAGGCCACCAAGGGCATCCGCGACGACGACTACCAGTCCGGGCTCGCCGCGCTCTGGAAGGGCAAGGACGGCCACCGGTACGGGTCACCGAAGGACTGGGACACCATCGCGATGTTCTACGACAAGAAGTCGATGGCGAAGGCCGGGGTCTCCGACGCGGAACTCGCCGCGCTCGAGTGGAACCCGGACGACGGCGGGTCGTTCGAACGGATGCTCGCGCACCTGACCGTCGACGGCAAGGGTCGCCGCGGGGACGAGCCCGGCTTCGACAAGCACGACGTCGCGGTCTACGGCATCTCGTCGAACGGCTCCGGCGGCGACGGGTTCGGGCAGACGCAGTGGTCGCCCTTCACCGGGTCGACCGACTGGTTCTACACGAACGAGAACCCGTGGGGCGACAAGTTCCGCTACGACGAGAAGGTCGTGCAGGACACCCTCGCCTGGTACTACGGACTCGCCGAGAAGGGCTACATGGCGAAGTACGGGGTGTTCTCCACCACCACAGGTCCGGAGGTGCAGCTCGGTGCCGGCAAGTGCGCGCTGTCGTTCAACGGCTCGTGGATGATCGGCTCGTACCTGAACATGAAGGACCTCGACATCGCCCTCGCGCCGACGCCGGTCGGGCCGATCGGCCACCGCGCCTCCATGTTCAACGGGCTCGGCGACTCGATCACGAAGCAGGCGAAGAACCCCGAGGCAGCCGCCAAGTGGGTCGCGTTCCTCGGCAGCGACACCGCGCAGGAGATCGTCGGCAAGGCCGGCATCGTGTTCCCGGCACGTCCCGCCGGCACCGAGGCCGCCGTCGCCTCGTTCCGGGAGCGCGGGCTCGACGTCTCCGCGTTCACCCGGCAGGTGGAGGAGCAGACCACCTTCCTGTTCCCGGTGACGAAGAACCCGGCCGACGTGCAGGCGTTGCTGCAGCCCGCGTTCGACGACGTCTACGCGAACGGCAAGTCGATCCGGACGCTCACCGGGATCAACGAGGAGGTCAACAACCTGCTCGCGCTCACCTGACGAGCGCCGCGGATCGTCCGCACACCGCGAGCACCGGTGCGGTGTGCGGACGACGCGTTGATCGGCGTCGGGGCTCGGCCCAGACTGGCGGGGATGACCTCCCTCGAATCACTCGTGTACATGTCCGTCGCCGTGGACGACCTGACCGACGACCAGCTGGTCGACATGCTGCGCGAGGCGCGGCTCCGCAACGAGGCGCTCGGCGTCTCCGGCCTGCTCCTCGCCAAGGGCGGCCGCTTCATGCAGGTCCTCGAGGGGCCCGCGTGGAGCGTCGAGGACCGCTTCGCCGCCATCGAACGCGACCCGCGCCACCGCGAGGTCAAGTCGCTCTCGCGCGAACCGATCGACGCTCGCCGCTTCGACGGCTGGGCGATGGCCTTCGGCAACCCGTCGGACGCCGAGGTCCGCGAGGAACCCGGCTTCAGCACGTTCCTGACGGAGCGCTCCGGTCTGCCGACCGGCCTGGCAGGAACGCCCGCCGACTGGCTCCTCCGCTGGTTCCGCGGCCGCGACCTGCTGGACGTCCCGCAGGAGCGCGTCAGCCTGGCCCGGCACGCCGCCTGACCCCGTCCGTCGCGTCGCCGACGCGACCACCCTCGGACTGGAGGCGCGGTGCGGCCCGCACCGCGCCTCCCGTCAGTGAGACTGGAACCGTGGAACGACGTGCGCTGATCCTGGTGGCCGCGGCCGAGGAGTTCGACCGCGCCGGGTACGCCGCCGCGACCGTCGCGGGCATCGCCCGCACCGCGGGCGTCTCGCAGGGCGCCCTGCACTTCCACTTCCCGACCAAGCTCGCGATGGCGCTCGCCGTCATCGACGAGCAGAACGCCCGCACGTTCGACGTCGTGAGCCACGCCGACACCTCGCCGACGGCAGCGCTCATCGCCGCGTCGAAGGGCATCGCCGACCTGCTCCGCACCGACCCGATCGTGCGCGCCGGCATCCGGCTGTCACTCGAGCGCGGCGAGTTCGCGGCGGCGACCGTCAGCTTCTACGAACAGTGGATCGCCGGCATCGTCGACGTGTTCCGGCTCGCCGTCGCCAGCGGCGAGCTCCGGACGGAACTGACCGCCGAGCAGCTCGGCGCGACGCTCGTGCCGTACTTCACGGGGGTGCAGCTCGTGTCCGACGTCCGGACCGGTCGAGCCGACCTGCACCAGCGCGTCGGGACCATGTGGCACGTCGTGCTCGCGGCGACCGCCGATCCACGGCACCGTGAGCGCCTGCTCGGGGTCGCGGACGAGGCGTTCGCCCCGGCAGACTGAGGACATGAGCCTCCCCGACGGTGCGCGGAGCACAGCCCGCGTGCTGACCACGGTCGCCACGGTCCTCGTCACCGTCGGCTTCGTCGCCGTCTCGGTCGCGTTGTGGTCCCTGTTCGTCACGGTGGACGACGGCGGCGGAGCGAACATCGGCGGCGGGATCCTCGCGCTCTTCGGACTCGCGGTGGGCGGCCTCGGCCTGGTGCTGCTCGTCGTGAGCGGTGTCGTCGCCGTGACCCGGCGCATCCGCGGCAGACTGTCGACATGACGAAGCCTCGTGCAGGAACGGTGCCCACGACCTCGGTGGAGGGGCCGCACCGTCAGGTCGACCAGCTCGCACCGCCCGAGATGTGGGGGCGACTCGTGGCCGCGGTGTTCGCGCTGCCCGATGTCGTCGAGGGGCACAGCCAGGTCTCACCGGCGAGCTCGCGTGCGGTCTTCACCACCGACCGCGAGGTCGAGTCGGCGCCGGAACGCTCCCTCGCGCCGGGGCGTCGGCTCGAACCCGTCCACCTGCACGGCGTGGACGACACGAGCGTGCACCTCGTGCTGCCGCCGGAGCGGGGCCGGGAGCTGATGGCGTCGGGCTGGGCGGAGCCGCACGGCTACGCCGACTTCGGGACCGAGTTCATGGTGTACGGGCCGCGCGACGAGGACGAGCTCGCCGTGGTGGTCGGGATCGTCGAGGAGAGCCTGGCGTTCGGGCGCGGCTGAGCTCACGCTCGCCTGCGTTCGGGCTCCGGCGTGCCGGGTTCAGACGTCGCGGAGTTCGCGGTCGCGGAACCACTTGAGGAGCCACGCCGCGGTCGTGCGGTCGAACGACCGCGGGAAGTCCACGGTGTCGGACAGGAACGGGCTGAAGCCCTCCTCGGCCGCGACGTCCGCATCGTCGAGCGAGCGGTACGCCATCGACCAGCCGTCGAACCGGCGGCGCTCGATGTCCTCGCGGATGAGTGACTTCACCTCGCCGTGGCGGCGGTCCTTCGCGATCACCTGGAACCGGTCGTCGACGCTGAACGCGGGACCCTCGAGCAGCTGCATGAAGCGGCCGTCCTTGGCCAGCAGGATGCCCGAGACGCCGAGCGCCTCGTTCCGGAGCCGTGCTTCGCGCAGCAGCTCGGCGAGCGCGGCGTCGTCGAAGGGGACGACCGCGCGGCTCATGTAGACGATGGAGACGAGCACGGGTTCATCCTGGTGGACGGGGCACGGTCGCGCGAATCATGTCCGCGATCCGCCTTTGCATCCGACAT
The DNA here is from genome assembly GCF_979253735.1 of Curtobacterium sp. AC273. Lineage (NCBI taxonomy): Bacteria > Bacillati > Actinomycetota > Actinomycetes > Micrococcales > Microbacteriaceae > Curtobacterium > Curtobacterium sp. AC273. The sequence goes on from NZ_CEEDDU010000005.1 coordinate 161,070, forward strand.
GTGGACAAGTCCGATTCCGGGGGCCGACGTTCGTACACTCGCCGCGTGCCCGATCCGCTCTCCCGACTCATCTACGTGGATGACTCCGGTCATCAGTCGTCAGGCTTGTGCGTGTACGGCTGGGTGCACTTCGCACCGGACCGATGGGCGGCGGTCCTCGGTCGTTGGCTCGACGTACGGAGGCTCCTGCAGCAGGAGTACGGCATCGACGTCGACTCGGAACTGCACTCGACCGACCTCGTGAACGGGCGCGGAAGAGTCTCGAAGCGCGTTCCGCTCCGATACCACCATGGCGGCGGGGTCTACTGGAAGGACTTCGGGCAGGACGTCGCAAGGCTGTTGCTCGGAGAGATCGGTTCGCTCGAGGGGCTGACGTTGGGGGCCGTCTTCCAGCGATTCGCGCCGCATCCGGACCAGGAGACGAAAGCGTCTGTCTACCGGAAGCTCGTCGGCCGCTGGGAGGAGCAACTGGCGGCCGAAAGTGGGCTCGCGCTCGTGTTCGTCGACGGGAACGGCACCGATCACAGTTACCGAACGGCGCATCGAGCCCTCGAGCTCCGCGACCGGCGAGTCATCGAGGACCCGGTGATGACCGACTCGGCACAGTCGCAGTTCGTGCAGATCGCAGACCTCGTCGCGTGGAGCGCGTACACGTCGGTCGAGCGACCGTCGCGGCACGAGTTCGCATGGGGCTGGTACGACCGCTACCTGTCCGTCCGTGATCCGAACCGCGCGCCGCTCGACCTCGCCGATCAGTCGCAGTTCGTCGGCACAGGGCAGCGCCAGAGAAACAGCGAGACCCCCTGATCCGCGGTACCGCGGGGGGGTCTGCACTCGCAATACTGCCATACCAGCGTCCGCGCGGCAACCGGTCGTCAGGTGCCCACCGTCGTGCGCGCGGTCTCCGTGTGGGCCCGACCGCGGGTGGCCGGCGCCGCCAGCAGCGCGACGACGAGCAGCGCGGCGGGCACGAGCATCGCGGTCTGCAGGCCGAGGTGCTCGCCGAGGAAGCCGAGCGCGGGCGGCCCGGCCAGGAACGCGATGTAGCCCGCGGTCGCCACGACGGACACCCGCCGGTCGCCGTCGGTGGGGTGGTCGCCGGCGGCCGAGATCGCGAGCGGGAAGCCCAGGGCGATCCCGAGACCCCACACGCCGGCGGCGGCCGCGGTGAGCCACGGGCTGGGCGACACGACGACGAGCAGCACTCCGACGACCCCGACGATCGCGCACACCCTGATGACGGGGGCCCGACCGAACCGGGCCACGAGCGGCGACCCTGCCGAGCGTCCGACGAACATCGCGAGGGCGAACCCGGTGAAGACCAGGGAGCCGGTGACCTCCGGGGCGTCGTGGTCGGTCGTCATGAGGAGGGGGAGCCAGTCGCTCGCCGCCCCCTCGGCGAAGGCCATCGCCAGGGTGATCACCGCGATGAGCAGGACCTGCACCGTGATGACGGCGCGGAGCCGGGGCGTGGCGGCGGCGACGTCGGACGGCTCGGCGGGGGTCGTGCGGGGGAGCGGGCGGAGGTTGGTCGCCGCGAAGGTCGCGAGCCCGGCCATCACCACCGTCGCGATGAGCAGGTGCACGAGGACGGGTGTCCGGACCGCGGTGAGGGCGATGCCCACGACTCCGCCGATCACGGTGCCGAGGCTGAAGCAGGCGTGCAGCATCGGCACCACCGGGCGGGAGAGCTGTCGCTCGACCGCTGCGGCCTCGACGTTGAGGCCGATTTCGGCGACGCCGGACCCGAAGCCGATCAGGAACAGGCCCGCCCACACGCCGACGGGTGACTGCGCGGGCGTGAGCAGCGCGACCAGCAGCATCCCGGTGACCGGCAGCGCTCCACCGAGGACGATGAGCGGCCGGGTGCCGAGCCGCCGCACGAGGGTGCCGGCGCCGAGGATCCCGATCATCGACCCGATCGACAGCCCGAGCAGGACGAAGCCCATCGCCTCGATCGACGCGCCGAGTTCGTCACGGACCGCGGGTGTGCGGGTGATCCACGACGCGATCCCGAACCCGGTCATCGTCGACGTGGCGAAGAGTGCCGCGCGGTGGCGCCCGATCATGGGTCCATCAGAACGTTTCAACGAGGCGACGTCAAGGGTGCGCCTAGGATCGGGCACATGGCGACCGTCCTCCTCGTCCGGCACGGACGCACCACCGCGAACGCGACCGGGGTGCTCGCCGGCCGGACGGCCGGGGTGGCGCTCGACGCCGTCGGCCGGCAACAGGCCGCGCGCACCGCGGACCGGATCGCCGCCGTGCCGCTGGCCGCGGTGGTGTCGAGTCCGCTCGAGCGGTGCCGGCAGACGTCCCGGGCACTGCTCGAACGACAGGCCGGTTCCCCGGAGACGCGGATCGAACGGGCGATCACCGAGTGCGACTTCGGCGACTGGCAGGGCCGCAAGCTCGCCGACCTGGCGAAGGAGCCGCTCTGGCGCACGGTCCAGGCGAACCCGAGTGCCGTCGTCTTCCCGGGCGGTGAGTCGATGCAGGGCATGCAGTCCCGCGCGGTCGCCGCGATCCGCCGCATCGACGCCGAGGTCGAGGCGGCGCACGGCCCCGGTGCCGTCTGGGTCGCCGTGAGCCACGGTGACGTCATCAAGTCCGTCCTCGCCGACGCGCTCGGCATGCACCTCGACCTGTTCCAGCGCATCGCCGTCGGCCCCGCCTCGGTGTCCATCGTGCGCTACGGCGAGCACCGTCCCGAGGTCGTCGCGTCGAACACCGAATCGGGCGACCTCGCCTGGCTGGCCGCCGCCCCGGCACCGACCGGTGACGCCGCGGTCGGGGGCGGAGCGGGCCACGACGACGCACCCGCAGAGCCAGGCCCTGCCAGACCCTGAACGAGTGTCGCCGGGCGCTCCTACAATGCGGGGTATGCCCACCATCGTGCACGGCTTCGACTGGCCGGACCGTCTCGTCGTCGGGACCGTCGGCCTTCCGGGCGAGCGCTCCTTCTACATCCAGGCCCGTGACGGCCGCCGCGTCACGAGCGTGGCGCTCGAGAAGGAGCAGTCGTCCGTCCTCGCGGACAAGATCGACGAGCTCCTCGACGAGGTCGCCACGGTCGAGGACAACCGCTTCAGCGTCCCGCCGTCCGCTCCGACCGAACTCCGCGACGGTGCTCCGCTCGACCAGCCGGTCGAGCCCGAGTTCCGCGCCGGCGCCCTCAGCCTCGGCTTCGACCCCGCGACCGCGCAGGTCGTGATCGAGGCGTACCCGATCGACGACGAGATCGAGATCGTCACCGAGACCGACGACGACGGTGAGGAGATCGAGGCCGTGGTCGAGATCCCCGAGCCCGCCGAGCTGTTCCAGGTGAAGATCCCGGTCGGCACGGCGCGTGCGTTCGTCGAGCGCACGCGGCAGATCGTCGCCGCCGGCCGTCCACCCGGGGACGCATGAGCGACGGATCGCTGTCCATCCGGGCGCGCATCCGAGAAGCCTCGAACGCCACGTTCCTCGCCGACCTCGACGGCGAATCGGTCGTGTACAAGCCGATCGAGGGCGAGCGACCGCTGTGGGACTTCCCCGACGGCACCCTCGCCGGCCGCGAGGTCGCCGCGTACCTGGTGTCCGAGGCGTTCGGCTGGGGCGTCGTCCCGCCCACGTGGATGGGCGACGGGCCGTTCGGGCGCGGCATGGTCCAGCGCTGGCAGGACATCGACCCCGAGCAGGACGCCGTCGACCTGGTCCCCACCGAGGACGCCGAAGCCGACGGCACCCCGTGGCTCCCGGTGCTCGAGGCCATCGACGAGCAGGACCGCCCCGTCACCCTCGTGCACGAGGACACGACCGCGCTCCGCCGGATGGCCGTGTTCGACGTCGTCGTGAACAACGCCGACCGCAAGGGGGGCCACGTGCTCGCGATGCCGGACGGCCATCGCTTCGGCGTCGATCACGGGCTGGCCTTCCACGTCGAGCACAAGCTCCGCACGGTGCTCTGGGGGTGGATCGGGGAACCCCTCGACGCCGACGAGCTCGAGGGCATCGACCGCGTCACCGAGGCGCTGCACGGCGACCTCGGCGCAGCCCTCGACGAACACCTGACCGTCGCCGAGGTGGACACCCTCCGGCGCGCTGCGCCGCACTGCGGGCCGTCGGGGTCTTCCCGCCGCCGCCGGGGAACGGGCCGGCCGTGCCCTGGCCGCTCTTCTAGCAGGCCGTCGTGCAGGTGCCCGTCGAACCGAGATCGGGTCGGCAGGCACCGTCGGGTCCGAGCCCGCCGACCCGTACCGCGCCCCGGCTGCAGGGACGCGGAACCCGCGGTGATCCGGTCGGAGTGCGCCGTTGCCCTCCGGGACCCCCGCAGGGGGTCGACCGGCCGAGGACGGATCAGGTGCACTCGGCCGGTCGGCTCCGACGCGCCGACGAGGTCGGTGCGCGTGGATCGGTGACGGCGGCCGGGGTCTCGGGCAGCTGTGGCGTCAGCATACGACGGTCGCGGCAGGAGCAACAGACCCAGCTGGATGACGGACGGGAGGCGCGGTGCCGGCTGGCACCGCGCCTCCCGTCCGCCGTTCCCGCGTCAGACCGCCCAGTCGTCACCGAACAGGCTGCCGCGCCGTGCACCCAGGTACGAGCCGACGACGGCGACCCCGAGGTCGTCGTTCTCCGGTGCGACCACCGTGCCGTCCACCCGCTTCGCCATCGAGTCGATGAAGCGGGCCAACCCGGGGTCGTCGCCGAGCCGGAAGAAGGTCGTCTGCGCGCCGAGGCGTCCGGCGTTCTCGAGCTCCCGGACGGACAATGCGATCGTGATCGGGTCCGGCGGGTAGCCGAACCAGACCTGCCCGTTCGGCTCGAGGTGGGACGTCGGCTCACCGTCGGTGACGATGAGGAGCACGGGCTGCGCCGTCGGGTGCTTCCGGAAGTGGCGGTTGGCGAGCAGCAGCGCGTGGTGCAGGTTCGTGCCCTTGTCCCACATCGCGTCGAGTCCGACGAGCTGTTCGATGTCCATCACCTCGGCCTCGCGGCCGAAGGCGATGAGCTGCAGGTCGTCACCGCGGAACCGCGTCGACACGAGCGTGTGGAGCGCCAGGGCGGTGCGCTTCATCGGCACCCACCGGTCCTCCATCGCCATCGAGAACGACGTGTCGACGAGGAGCGCCACGCACGCCTGGGTCCGCGCCTCGGTCTCCTGCACCTCGACGTCGTCGATCTCGAGCCGGACACCCGGGCCGATCCGACCGGACGCCGCGGTCCGCGTCAGCGCGTTCGTGATCGAGCGGGTGACGTCCCACGGCTCGGTGTCGCCGTACTGCCACTGCCGGGTCGACCCCGACGGCTCCCCGGCCGCACCGGACCGGCGGAGGTCGCGAGCGCCCTGCCTGCCGGACATCCGCTCGGCGACGTCGCGGAGCAGGCTCTTGCCGAGCTGCCGCATCGCCTTCGGGGTGAGCCGGAGCTGCCCGTCCGCACCGCGCCGCATCGCCCCGGAGTTCCGCAGGGCCTTCTCGAGCTGCTGCAGGGTCTTCGCGTCGACCGCGGCCTCGTTGCCGAGCTGCCGGGCGAGGGCGTCCAGGTCGAGGTCGTCGAGATCGGATCCCGGTCCGGACTGTGCGATCTGGTCGGCCAGGGCGTCGAGGTCGGCGATGTCCTGGAACACCCCGGTGCCGTCGCCGAGTCCGAGCCCCTGTTCGCCGTCCATCCGTTCGGAGCCGCCCCAGTCCGCACCGGGGCGGAGCGACCGGAGGTTCCCGTCGAGCTGCGCGAGCTGGCCCATCAGGTCCGGTGACCCGAAGGCCTGTTCGGCGAGTGCGTCGAGTTCGTCCCGCTGCTCCTGGGTCATCGAGTTCCGCATCCGCTGGGCGGCGGCGGCCTGTTCGGCGAGGTCGTCGAGGAGTTCCTCGACGTTCTGCGGGTTCGACGGGAAGTACTGCCCGTGCTCGGCCATGAACTCGTCGAACTGCTCGGGGGTGTCCTCGCCACGAGCGTGCGACTCGAGCAGGGCGTTCAGGTCGCGCATCATGTCGGCCACGGCCTGCCGGTCCTGGTCCGTCGCACCCTCGAGCGCCTGCTTCATGCCGGCGAAGCGCTGGTCGAGCATCTCGCGGCCGAGCAGGTCCTTGATCTCCTCGTACTTCTGCCGCGCGGTCGGGCTCTTCCAGTCGTAACCGCTGAGCTCCTGCACGGCGGACGCGGGCGAGGGGGAGAGGCTGTCGAGCTGCATCTCGGCGAGGGCGCGGTCGCCGTCGTCGATGTCCGTGTCGCGGGCGAGCTGGCCGCGTTCGGCGAGCACGGCCTCGTCGAGCAGCTGCTTGACCTGCTGCAGCGTGCCGTCGAGGTTGTTCTTGCTCGTCAGCTCACGGCGTCGTTCGGCCACGCGACGAGCCAGGTCGTCCAGCCCGCGCTGGTCCCGACCGCCGCGCCGGAGGAACTCGCGGATCGCGCGCTCGGGCGAGGTCCCGCCCATGACGTCCTCGCCGATGGCGTCGAGCGCCTCGGCGAGGTCGACCGGGGAGCCAACGGATCCGGGCCGTCCTCGTACTTTCCGTACCGGGCGTCGCGGGACAGGCGCCGGTTCTGCCTAGCCATAGACGGCTTCGCCCCCGCCGGACTCCTTGCTGATGCGGCGCGCCAGGTAGAGCCCCTCGAGCGCGAGCTCGATCGCACCAGCCCGCTCGCCGTCGTTCGTGGCGCCGAGTCGATCGCACACCTGGTCGTACAGGTCGGACTCGCCGATCGACGGCAGCCCCTCGAGGAACGCACGGGCGCTGACCTGCTCGCCCGTGGTCACCATCGTGCCGCCGTCGAGCGCCTCGACGAGGACGGCGAAGTCGAGTCCCGTGAACCGGGAGCGCACGGTCTCCGCCGTGGCCGTCCGGAGCAGGTGCTCGAGGACCTCGTCGGCGCGGTCCTCTTCGCCGTTCTCGAACTCGATCTTGCCGCCGAGCACGTCGACCGCCGTCTCGAGGTCGATCGGACGCGCGACCGCGTGGTCCTCGCCCTGTCGGGCCGCACGGTGCACGGCGGCCGCGGAGACCGTCTCGGCGCCGGCGATCGAGAAGCGGGCGCTGACGCCGCTGCGCTGGTCGACCGCGCTCGACGCGCGGAGCGCCCGGGTGAACCGGGCGAGGATCTCGATGAGGGCGTCCGGCACGTCGGCGGTCAGCTGGGCCTCCTGCCGGATGACGGCGATCTCGTCCTCGAGTTCGATCGGGTAGTGGGTGCGGATCTCGGCACCGAAGCGGTCCTTCAGCGGCGTGATGATCCGGCCGCGGTTCGTGTAGTCCTCCGGGTTGGCGCTGGCGACGACGAGCACGTCGAGCGGCAGGCGCAGGACGTACCCGCGGATCTGGACGTCGCGCTCCTCCATCACGTTGAGCATCGCGACCTGGATGCGCTCGGCGAGGTCGGGGAGCTCGTTGATCGCGACGATGCCACGGTGGCCGCGGGGGACGAGTCCGAAGTGGATCGTCTCCGGGTCACCCAGGCTGCGGCCCTCGGCGACCTTCATCGGGTCGACGTCGCCGATCAGGTCCGCCACGCTCGTGTCCGGCGTCGCGAGCTTCTCGACGTAGCGGTCGTCGCGGTGCCGCCACTCGACGGGCATCGCGTCCCCGAGGTCCTCGGCGCGACGGATGCTGCGGTGGTGATCGGTTCGAAGGGGTGCTCGCCGAGCTCGGACCCCCCCCCCCCCCCGGCGATGACGGGCGTCCACTCGTCGAGCAGGCCCTGCAGGGTGCGGAGCAGACGGGTCTTGCCCTGCCCGCGTTCACCGAGCAGGACGACGTCGTGGCCGGCGATGAGGGCTCGTTCCAGCTGGGGGACGACGGTGGTGGCGAAACCGTGGAGGCCGGGCCACGGGTCGCGGCCCTCGCGGAGGGCACTGAGCAGGTTGTCGCGGATCTCGGCGCGGACCGTCTTCTGGACGTGACCAGAGGTGCGGAGCTCGCCGACCGTTCGGATGGAGGGTCGGGTCACCCGTCCGACGTTACGCCCGTGCCGTGGACGCGACCAGGTGCTGGCCTGGAGGCGCGTGGCGGGTCCGCCCCGCGCCTCCGGGCCGGCCGGCGCTGCCCGGCCCGCTTGTGGGTTTACATAGCAGTTGCAATGATTGTGGTTTCCGGCGTCCGGAGCCGGGTTTGATAGGGGGATTCGGCTCCGCGCCGGATCGTTCGTACCGAATGTGAACCAGCGTGGGGATCTCGGCGTACGGTCCCCTTTCGTGAGCAGCACGAACGGGGCGATCAAGAGCCTGGTCCCCGCCAGGATGGCAGACTGCCGTGGACCCGGTTTCACTGGAGTGTCGTCGTCGGACTCGGGGTCTCCTGGATCCTCGACGGTCTGGAGATCCAGATCGTCTCCAACGCCGGGTTCCAAGCCGACCTGAACCTGTCGACGCAGCAGGTGACGTCCCTCGGGACCATCTACCTGGTCGGCCAGGTCGTCGGCGCACTGGTGTTCGGGCGCATGTCCGACCGGTTGGGACGACGGGAAGCTCTTCATCCTCACGCTGGCGATCTACCTGATCGGCTCCGGCATCGCGGGACTGGCGCAGGACTTCTGGTTCCTCGCGGCGTTCCGGTTCGTCGCCGGCCTCGGCATCGGTGGTGAGTACGCGGCGATCAACTCCGCGATCGACGAGCTCATCCTCGAAGTACCGCGGCCACGTCGACATCGCGATCAACGGCACGTACTGGGGTGGTGCCGCGCTCGATGCCTTCGCGAACATCTACCTGCTCGACACCGCGTACTTCGCCGAGAACATCGGCTGGCGCATCGGCTTCTTCCTCGGCCCGGTGCTCGGCATCGCGATCATCTTCCTGCGACGCCACATCCCCGAGAGTCCGCGGTGGCTGATGACCCACGGGCGCGAGGAGGAGGCCGGCGCGACCGTGACGCAGATCGAGGAGTCCGTCGAGAAGTCGACCGGGCACCGCCTGCCGGACGTGGACCAGTCGAAGGCGTTGACGGTCACGCCGATGGACCGCGTCGGGTTCCTGACGATCGCGAAGGTGCTCCTCAGGCAGTACCCGACCCGCACCCTGGTCGGCGCCACGATGATGATCACGCAGGCCTTCCTCTACAACGCGATCTTCTTCACCTACGCGCTCGTGCTCACGAACTTCTTCGGCCTGAAGACCGCGCAGACGTCGATCTACTTCTTCCCCTTCGCGGTCGGCAACCTGCTCGGACCGATCATCCTCGGGCGGTTCTTCGACACGTGGGGTCGTCGCCAGATGATCTTCCTGACGTACCTGGTGTCCGGGCTCGTCCTGGCGGCGTCGGCGTTCCTGTTCCGCGCAGACGCCATCAGCGCCACCGTGCAGGTCGCCTTCTGGTGCGTCTCGTTCTTCTTCGCCTCGGCGGGAGCGTCGAGCGCGTACCTCACCGTCAGCGAGATCTTCCCGCTCGAGCTGCGGTCGCAGGCCATCTCGTACTTCTTCGCCCTCGCGCAGATCTTCGGTGCGGTCGCGCCGGCGATCTACGGGGCGTTCATCGAGGACAGGGTCGTCCCGTGAACCACTTCTTCTGGGGGTACTTGCTGGGCTCGGCGGTGATGATCGCCGGCGGGGTCGTGGCGTTGATCTTCGGGGTGGACTCCGCCCGGAAGGGACTCGAGGACATCACGCAACCGCTGTCGGTGTTGACGGGGGAGTCCGACTCGGCGCGGAAGTAGTATTCCGTATACGGAGTGTTTAGCGGGCGTGATCCGGAGCTGCCACCGTCATCGCATGGCGCTCCTCCACACCACGACGACAGTCCGCACGGTCCACGATCCGACCCCGACCGAACCCGGCGGCGTGGACCGTGCGTGATCCTGGCGAGATGGATCGATCGACGAACCGTCCAGGGCGCGGCGGGGACGGCCCGAACGGCATCCGCCGCAGCCTGCTGCGCGACGCCGTCTTCGCGCGCTTGCTCGACCACGTGCTCCGCGGGGTCTACCGACGGGGGCAGCGCATCCGGCTCGACGACATCGCCGGCGGCATGGGCGTCTCGCGAACTCCCGTGCGAGAAGCACTCGTGCCGCTCGAGACGCTCCGCCTCGTGACCGTGCAGCGCTACGTCGGCGTCGTCATCACGGGTTGGACGGTCGAGCACATGACCGAGCGGATCCGGATCGCCCGGACGATGTTCACAGCCCCTCCGTCGGGTCGGACTGCACCAGGGACCGGTTCGACGCGGGGTGGTTGCGGGAGTGCTCGACCGAGGGTGGGGCCTTCGTCGAGGTCGGCTCGTGGTGGCTCCGCCGGCACGGCGCCGCCGTCAGTGCCGACTGGTTGCTGTCCCAGCGCGCCGTGCTCGACGCCTTCTACAAGGACGACGTCGCGCTGGCGAACGGGATCGACGCCGTCGTTGCGCGGCGCGATCGCCTGGATCGTCGAGCGTGCGGCCCGCGCGGCCGAGGCCGAGGCGCTCGGGGACTGCGCCGATGCCCTCGTGGAGCTCGCCACGGCGCTCATCGCCCTGCCCGATCGGTTCCGGGCGGCCGCCTGGGCGCTCGCCGCGGGGTTGCGGGTGCCGCGCCCCGTGGTCCCTGTCGCGAAAGCGACGCCGGACGCCGAACATCCGCGTGCAACTGTCGCTTCGCGGGCAGCGCCGGCGTGGGTCGGCCGGTGTGCCCGGAGGCGGCCGAGAACGAGGGGCGCGGTGGTGGACCGCGCCCTGGCCGTTCCCGGCCGGGCGCCGCACGATCGGGCGCGTCGCGCGTCAGCTGCAGGGAACGACGTCGGTGCTGTGTCGCGACTACGGAGGCGCGAGCCCCGGGGAATGTGATCGCCGCGTCCCGACGATGCTATTGACCGGGGTACGTGCCGACAACCCCGCACGTCCCCACTTCGGGGGACCGGTGGTGACGCGGCCGACCGGAGCCGGGTCGAGACCGGTCTCGTCCTCCTGTATGGTGGTGTGAGCACTCGCGAGAGTGCATGGAGACGTCGCATAGTCCGGCCGAGTGCACCACCCTGCTAAGGTGGAGTCCCTTTGAGGGGACCGAGGGTTCAAATCCCTCCGTCTCCGCACAAGCCAAGAACTGGCAGCGCGCCAGAGAGGCGCGGCGCGAAACCCCGGTCCACGCGGACCGGGTTTTCGTCGTTCCACCGACGGTCAGACCGTGGCGAGCGCCGCTCCCCGTACCCGCCCCGACCGGCCGAGCCGCCCGTGACCGCCGCGCCGCCCCCGCCTTGATCCCGGTGAGCACCACGGCCGCCAGCGTGATCCCGGCACCTGCACCCAGATCGGCGGCGTGTACCCGAGCCCGGCGGCGATGGTGAAGGCCGCCGATCCACGCCCCGCAGCGCGTTGCCGAGGTTGAACGCCGCGATGTTCGCCCCGCTCGCCAGGGTCGGCGCGTGGTCGGCGTACTGCATCACGCGCGTCTGCTAGTGCTGGCACCGTGGCGAGCCCGAACGCGCCCATGAGCACGAGGGCGATGACGGTCAGCACGGGCGAGGTCGCGACGATGGCGAACAGCGCGAGCACGACCGTGAGGACGACGAGCACCACGAGGAGCGATGCCGTCGATCGACCGCGAGGCGAGCTTCCCGCCGGCGAAGTTCCCGACGAACAGCCCGACGCCGAGCGCGACGAGGAGCCACGGCACCGCACTCGAGGCGAAGCCCGACACCGAGGTCAGCGTGTACGCGATGTAGGTGAAGGCGCCGAACATGCCGCCGTAGCCGAGCACCGTGATGCCGAGCGAGAGCCAGACCTGCCCGGACCGGAGGGCGCTGGGCTCCCAGGCGAGTGGCGAGGGTCTCGGCGACTCGCACCGCGGGCACGAGCACGAGGACGCCGACGAGTGCGACGACACCGATGACCGCGATGGCCCAGAACGTCGCGCGCCAGCCGAGCGCCTGCCCGAGGAAGGTGCCGAAGGGGACGCCGAGGACGTTCGATGCCGTCAGAGCCGGTGAACATGAGGGCGACTGCCGGGCTACGCTTCTCCCGCGCGACCATGTTCGAGGCGACGACCGGAGCCGATGCCGAAGAACGCTCCGTGGCACTAGCGCGGCGATGACCCGGCCGAGCATCATCACGCCGTACACCGGCGCGAGTGCGGAGAGCGTGTTGCCGATGATGAACAGCACCAGTAGGCCGACCAGCACGGGCTTGCGGGGGAGTCGCGTGGTTGGCGGCGGTGAGGCTCGAGCGCTCCGACGATGACGGCGAGGGCGTACCCGGTGACAGCGAGACCAGCCCGCCGTGGTCTCGGTCACGCCAGCTAGTGCGGCGGCGACCTCGGGCAGCAGTCCAGTGATGACGAACTCGGTCAAGCCGATGCCGAAGCCGCCGAGTGCGAGGGCGATGAGTCCCGCGGGCATGGGTCGTCCCTTCCGTTGTGCGGTGCAGCTGTCCCGCGTGCGCTGGTTGTTGCACACGCGGGGTATCGATAGTTGCACACGCGAGGCCTATCCGCGCAAGCAACCACGTGGCGAACGCCTGCCCGCGCACCCGAGAACCGAAGGAGTCCGATGTCGGTCGACGACACCTCTACCAGATCCGCGCCCACGGCTGGCGCGCCCTCAGCCGCCCTGCACGGGCTGATCGAGACGCGCCTCGAGCGCGCGCTGCGCGAGGTCGACCTGTCCGTGGTCGAGTTCACGGTCCTCGATGCGCTCCGCCGCCAGGACGGCTTCCACATGCGGATGCAGCAGCTCGCCCGGGCGGCCGCCCTCAGCCCGAGTGCGATCACCCGTCTGGTGAACCGTCTCGAGGAACGAGCCCTCCTCACTCGCGTCCTGTGCGCTGACGACCGCCGGGGGCTCTGCACGGAGCTCACGCACGCCGGCCAGGCACTGCTCGACCGTGCCACCCCGATCCACGCCGCAGCCCTCGAAGGGGCGCTCGCCGAGGCGCGCGACGTCCGGGAACTCGAGGAGCTCGCCGTCGCCGTCGACCGGCTCGAGGGCGCGTCCGTCTGACGAGTGCGGCCGACCCGGCCGGGAGGCGCGGCTCCTCCCACCGCACGCTACGGTGACCGGGTGATGCGGCGGACAGGGCTCGTGGTCGCCGGAGCGCTCGTGCTCACGGTGGTGCTGGGTGGCTGCGCCACCCACGGCGGGTCCGACGACGGTGCCACCGGACTCGCGGTCGAGGCGTACGCGGAGCCCGGCCCGGGTACGGAGCAGCGGGTCGCGGACGCGGCTCCGGGTGCCACCACGATCGGCATCGACGGTGTCACGGTCGCCGACGACGGTGCCCGGCTCGACGACCTGCCGGACGGCGTCGGCACGCTCGCCCGCGCCGCCTCGAAGGGCGGCGCGACGTCCGAACTGCTCGTCAGCAACTACTCCGAAGCGCTCGGTGACTTCTCGCCCGGCATCGGGACGGCGCTGCTGTCCGACCGGGGCAACCGTGACCGCGTGGCGGCGCAGCTGGCCGGGCTCGCCGCCGAGCGGCACGTGACCGGGGTGCAGATCGACCTCGAGTCCTCCGGAGCCGTGACCGTGCCGGACTCGTGGCGTTCGCTGCAACGCTCGAGGCCGCCGTGCACGACGAACTCGGTGACGACGCCGAGGTCTTGATGGCCGTGATGGCCTCGACGAACGCCGGCGGGTACCGCGACACCGGGTACGACCTCGGCGCGCTCGCCGACCACGTCGACCGCTTCGTGCTGATGACCCGACCAGCACGGTCCCTGGAGCGGTCCGGGCACGATCAGGCGCCGCCCTGGGCGAAGCGGGTGGTCCGTGCTGCCGAGGCCGAGGGGGTGTCAGCTGACCGGATCGACCTCGGGATCGCCGGCTACGGCTACGTGTGGGGCGGCTCCGGCGACGCGCAGGTGTCCCCGGCGCAGGCGCGCACGGCCGCCGGGGACCGCGCTCGGTGGTCGTCGCGGAACGGGGGAGTGGTCCGCCGCGCTGGACGACGGCCGTCGACTGCACTGGTCCGACGCACGTTCCTACCGGGCACGCATCGCCCTCGCCGAGGACCTCGGGCTGCACGGTGTCGCCCTCTGGTCCCTCGGGACGCTCGCCCTCCCCGACTGATCCCGCGACGGACCGTTGCGCGGCGCCGGACGACAGTGGATCCTGACTGCGACGACCTGTGCCGCAGACCCAGGAGGCGACGTGAAGCTCTTGCTGACATCCGGTGGTGTCACGAACCCGAGCATCCATGCGGCGCTCGTCCGGGCTCCTCGGTAAGCCCGTCGACCAGAGTCCCGCACTGGTCATCCCGACCGCCCAGTGGGGGCACCCGATGTGCGGACCGGCCTCCGTCCGTGACACGGTGTCGGGTGGTAGACGACTCCCGGTTCTTCTCGGGGCTCGGGTGGGCGTCGCTCGGCGTCCTCGAGCTCACCGCGCTGCCCACGATCGGCGTCGAGCGGTGGGTCAGCTGGGTGCGGGAGGCCGACGTCCTGCTCGTCGACGGCGGCGACGCGACGTACCTCAGCCACTGGATGCGCGCCTCCGGGCTCGCGGACCTGCTGCCGTCCCTGCGTGACACAGTGTGGGTGGGGGTGAGCGCGGGGAGCATGGTGATGGCCCCGCGCATCGGCGAGTTCTTCGTGGAGTGGCCGCTCGCGGCCGACGACCGGACGCTCGGCGTCGTCGACTTCTCGATCTTCCCGCACCTCGCCGCGTTCCCCGAGAACACCCTCGAGAACGCGGGCGATCAGGCCGCCGACCTCGGTGTGCCGGCGTACGCGATCGACGAGCAGACCGCGATCCAGGTCGTCGACGGCGTGGTCGAGGTGGTCTCGAAGGGCGATGGGTGCACCTCGACCGGGAACCGACCGACTAGCTGATCGCCTCGTCGTCGCGGAGGGCGGCCAGCACCACCGTCCGCAGATCGGCCGCTCCCGCCGCCGAGTGGTCGACCAGCACTGCGCGCATGCCGGCGGCTCAGGCATCGGCCGATGTCCCGGTCGGCGTCGTCACCGACGAAGAGGCAGTCAGCAGCGTCCACGTCGAGTTCGTCCGCCAGCGTCAGGAGCGCTCGCGCGTCGAGGGTTTCTGGAAGCCGATGCGCTCCGAGACGCAGACGGCGTCGAGCGCGCTGCCCCAGCCCGGTCCGCGCGGGTTGTCGCGCTGCTGTTCCTCGGTCCCGTTGGTGAGGAGACCCAGCCGGTAGCCGCCTGCCCGGAGCTCGCGCAGCACGGTGCACTGCCCTGGAACAGCCGCCACGACGCGCGGTACGAGCGCAGGTAGCCCTCGAACAACCGGTCCAGGGCGGCATCGTCACGAGGCAGATCCGCGCCGAGCCGTGGCAGGACGGCGCGGAGGCGCTCGCGGCGCTGCCCCTGGAAGCTGATCTGCCCGGACCGCCAGCGCTCGAACTGCTCGGCCTCGGCAGATGACCACGCGTCGAGCGCCGACTCCGTCGCGGCCGACCCCAGACCCTCGAGGAAGTGCGTCGCGCCGGCTCGGGCGGCGCCCGCGTGGTCGAACAGGGTCCCGTCCAGGTCGAAGCACACTGCGCGAACGGCACCCACTCGTCCAGACTACGAGGCATGCAGCACGACGACGTGACACTGGCCTGGCGGACCGAGATCGCGGACCACGAGCTCGTGGCGCTCACGGCGGCGCACGGGGGTAGCGCCGCGGCCGGATGGTGGGATCGCGTCCGTCCCCGGTCGCTCGGGTGGGTCGCGGGTCGGACCCTGGACGGCGCACTCGTGGCGTTCGTCAACGTCGCGTGGGACGGTGCGGACCACGCCTTCCTCATCGACACGAAGACCCACCCCACCCACCAGCGCCGGGGGCTCGGCACCGCCGTCGTGCAGCTGGCGGTCGAGGCGTCCCGCTCAGCCGGCTGCGAATGGCTGTTCGTCGACTACGGCGAGGACCTGGTGCCCTTCTACGAGGGCGCGTGCGGCTTCACACCGACGCACGCGGGCCTGATCCGGCTGCGCTGACCGACGACCGGGCGCTCAGGCGCGCGGGGAGCGGTGGTCGAGCGGACGACCAGCGACGGCGGCACGAGGGTCCGCGTCGGCGCGGGGCGGTGCGGTGCCCCGATGAGCTCGACGAGTCGGGCCGCTGCGAGCCGACCGACCTCGTCGTTGTGCGGGTCGACCGTCGTCAGGCGCAGCAGGGGAGACGACGCCAACGGGGTCTCGTCGTTGCCGATCACCGAGACGTCCTCGGGCACGCGGAGCCCGGCCTCGCGCACGGCGGCGATCGCCCCCATCGCCATGACGTCGTTGGCGGCGAACACGGCGGTCAGGTCGGGGTGGTCCTCGAGCGCGCGCCGGGTGCCCTCGTAGCCGGTCTGCTCGGACGTCGGTCCGGCGCCGTACACCAGGGCCGGGATGCCGGACTCGGCCAGCCGCGTGACGGTGGCGGCGCGGCGGACGGCAGCCGGGCCTCCCGAGCCGGTGACGTGGGCGATGCGGCGGTGACCCAGGTCGACGAGGTGTGTCGCTGCCAGCCGGCCGCCGGCGGCTTCGTCGGAGGCGACCACGTCGAGTCCGCCCGGCACCTCGGCGCGTTCGCCGGCGACGACCACGGGGGTGTCGGCCGGGACGACGAGGTCGGTGAAGCCCTCGGCGGCGAGCACGACCCCGTCGACCCGGAGCGACACGAGGTCGTCGAACGGTGACGAACCGAGGTGGGCGTTGGCGAGGGTGTCGGTCAGGGTCAGGCGGAGGCCGTGCGGGGCGAGGGCTTCGCGCACGCCGTCGAGCATCGGGACGTACCAGGGGTTCCGGAAGTCGTCGACGACCACGCCGATCGTCCGCGTGCGTGTGCCGGCGAGGATCGCGGCGGCACGGTTCGGCCGGTAGCCGAGCTCGGCCGCGGCGGCGAGGACGGCGGCGCGGCGGGCGTCCGACACCCCGGGGTCGTCGCGCATCACCATCGACACCAGGGACTTCGAGACGCCGGCGCGGGTGGCGACGTCGATGATCGTCGGCGGACGGGACACACGGCTCCTTGACAGGACATGGGTTGCTACGGCTACAGTCTACCGACAGCTTCTGGAACGTTCCAGAAACAGCGCGAGTTCTCGAAGGAGAGACCATGAGCGACAGCATCGGCGTCGCCGTCATCGGGGCGGGCATGGCGGGCAAGGCCCACATGGCCGCGTGGCGGAACGCACCGTCCCTGTTCGGTTCGACCCTGCCGCCGGTGCGGCTCGTGTCGGTCGGCGACGTGTACGAGCCCCTGGCCGCCGAGGCCGCGAAGCGCTTCGGCTACGCCCGGCACGACACCGACTGGCGGGCGATCGCCGCGGCGGACGACATCGACGTGGTGAGCGTCGTCGTCGCGAACACGCTGCACCGCGAGATCGTCGAGGGACTCCTCGCCGCGGGCAAGCACGTGCTGTGCGAGAAGCCCCTGTCCGACTCGCTGGAGGACGCCCGGGCCATGGCGACCGCCGCTGCGCGCGCCGCCGACCGCGGTCTCGTCGCGCGCGTCGGCTTCACGTACCGGCGCGCACCGGGACTCGCGGCGATCCGGCAGCTCGTCGAGGACGGCACCCTCGGCCGGGTGCTGCACGTCTCCGCCCGCTACTGGACCGACTACGGCGCCTCGCCCGACGTCCCGTTCTCGTGGCGGTTCGCCGGGGCTCCCGGCACCGGCGCCCTCGCCGACGTCGGCTCGCACCTGACGTACGTCGCGGAGTTCCTGGCCGGGCCGGTGCAGCGCGTCAGCGGCGGTGTCTTCACGACCTCGATCACCGAGCGGCCGGTCGCCGCGGGTCCGACGCGCTCCGCGGGCAGGCGGCGCCGCTCACGGGCGAGACCGCCCGCGTCGAGAACGACGACTACGCGACGTTCAGCGCGCGGTTCGGCGACGGCTCGGTGGTCGGTTCGCTCGAAGTGTCACGGGTCGCCGCCGGGCACCCGAACGGCCTGGTGGTCGAGGTGTTCTGCGAGCGCGGCGCCGCACGCTGGGACCAGGAGCGTGCGTCGGAGATCGGCCTCGCGCTGCAGTCCGACGGCTCCCGCCTCGGCGGGTACCCGCCAGGTGGTGCTCGGCCCGGACCACCCCTACGTCGCTGGCGGCATGGCGATGGACGCGCCCGGCGTCGGCTGGGGCCAGAACCAGATGTTCGAGTACCAGGCCCGCGCGTTCCTCGACGAGGTCACGGGCGCGAGCGATGCCCTGCCCGCCAACGCCACCTTCGACGACGGCGTGCACAACATGGAGGTCCTCGACGCGGTGGCCCGGTCGGCCGCCGAGGGTGGGGCCGCCGTCGACGTGCCGCCCGTCCGCACCACTGAAGGAGCGCACGCATGAAGCTCGGGCTGTACGACGCGATCCTGCACGACCGCCCGCTGGCCGACGCCCTGCGGGTCATCGCGGACAACGGGCTGACCGGCATCGAACTGAACACCGGCGGGTTCCTGCCCCCGGTGCACGTCCCGGGGATCGACGAGATCCTCGTCGACGACGGTGCTCGCGACGCCTTCCTCGCGCAGTTCGACGGCACCGGCGTCGTGATCGCCGGCCTCAACTGCAACGGCAACCCGCTGCACCCGGACCCGGCGATCGGCCCGGCGCACGCCGAGGACGTCCGTCGCAGCATCCGGCTCGCAGCACGGCTCGGCCAGGACCGCGTGGTCACGATGTCCGGACTGCCAGCGGGGGAACCCGGCGGCACCCGGCCGAACTGGATCGTGAACGCGTGGAACTCCGCCGCGCTCGACGTCCTCGAGCACCAGTGGAGCGTCGCCGTGCCGTTCTGGCAGGAGATCGACGCGCTCGCCCGTGAGCACGGCGTCCGGGTCGCGCTCGAGCTGCACCCGCAGAACCTCGTGTTCAACCCGGCGACGATCCGCGAGCTCGTGGAGCGGGGTGGTCTGACGAACGTCGGGGTCGAGCTCGACGCGTCGCACCTGTTCTGGCAGCAGATGGACCCGGTGGCCGTCGTCCGCGACCTCGGGCCGCTCGTGGTCCACGCCGCCGCGAAGGACGTCCGGATCAACCCGCACGCCGCGATCAACGGCGTGCTCGACAACGCGTTCCGCCGCTTGTCGCCGGACGAGCCGCGCACGAACCTCGGCGGCGACGAGTGGGCGAACGAGTGGCCGAAGCCGTCGGCGTGGGACTTCGTCGCGCTCGGCAAGGGGCACGACGCGGCCTACTGGTCCGCGTTCCTCGAGGCACTGCACGGGGTCGACCCGGACATGTGGGTGAACATCGAGCACGAGGACACCGAGCTCGGCCGCGAGGAGGGGTGGCGGTCGCCGCCGCGGTGCTCCGCGCCGCGGACGCGGCTCTCGCGGCACGCGTCTGACCCGGCTGGGTCGGATGCACGGTGGGGTCGACCTGGAGGCCCGGATCACGTGAGCAGACCGCTCACGTGATCCGGCGCCTCCAGCTGCGCCGTCCCCCGGCCGGGTCGTGAGGCGCAGTCGGTGACGCATCTTCCGGAGGCTGTCACCGGGCCGTTGTAGCATGCACGACACCTGTCCGAGACGAGGAGGCCTGCGTGCCGGAACCGGCCGACCCCGCCTTCCCGATCGAGCGCATCCGCGATGTCGGCGACGGACGTCATCGCCGCCGTCTCGACGGTGATCGACGGCAAGACCGAAGCCATCCGCACCGCACTGACGGTGATGCTGGCCGAGGGGCACCTGCTGGTCGAGGACGTCCCCGGCGTCGGCAAGACCGTGCTCGCGAAGGCGCTCGGCGCGTCCGTCGGCGGATCGGTGAACCGCATCCAGTTCACCTCGGACATGCTGCCGTCCGACGTGACCGGCGTGAACATCTTCGACCAGTCCTCCGGCACGTTCCGGTTCTCGCCCGGCCCGGTGTTCGCGAACGTTGTGATCGGCGACGAGATCAGCCGCACGAGCCCGAAGACGCAGTCCGCCCTGCTCGAGGCGATGGCCGAGGCACAGGTGACGGTCGACGGCGTCACGCGCAAGCTGGACAGCCCGTTCATGATCGTCGCGACGCAGAACCCGATCGACATGGAGGGCACGTACCCGCTGCCCGAGGCCCAGCGCGACCGCTTCATGGCGCGTCTGACGATGGGGTACCCGAGTGCGGACTCCGAGCGGCAGATGCTCACGAACCGAGGCGGTGGTGACCCGCTCGCCCACCTGCGGCCGATCGTCGACGTGGACACGCTCCGCGACCTCATCCAGTCGGTCCGCACGGTGCACGTCGCCGCCGACGTCGAGGCGTACATCGTCGCGATCGTCCGGGCCACCCGCACCCACCCCGACATCGTGCTCGGCGCCAGCCCGCGCGCCACGCGCTGCACCTCGCGCAGGCCGCTCGCGCCCACGCCGCCCTGCTCGGTCGTCCCTTCGTCACCCCGGACGACGTCGCGACGCTCGCGCCCGCTGATCCTCGCCCACCGCCTCGTGCCCGTCGCCCGCGGCCTCGGCGGCGCCACCGGCGACGACACCGCGCGCGAGATCGTGGTGCGCATCGTCTCCGACACCGTCGTTGCCCTTCACCGCGACCGCCGTCCGCTCCTAGTGCCCGGCTCCCCGGCACCGTCGTCGTTCGCCCTGCGGACGGGTGCCGCGCGGTCGTTCGCCGTCCGGTACGGGCGCCGTGGGCCTGTCCCTGCTGCGCCGCTCCCGTTCCCGCGGCCGACCGCTCGGGGC
Organism: Curtobacterium sp. AC273; assembly: GCF_979253735.1. Lineage (NCBI taxonomy): Bacteria > Bacillati > Actinomycetota > Actinomycetes > Micrococcales > Microbacteriaceae > Curtobacterium > Curtobacterium sp. AC273. Next base: position 181,543 of record NZ_CEEDDU010000005.1, read on the forward strand.
TGGACCGTCATCGCGGTCGGCATCGGGCTGGTCGGTGGCGGTCTGGTGGGCACGACGAGCGTCGCCGTGTCCGCCGGACTCCTGCTGCTCGTGCTCGTCGTGCTCGGCGTCGTGATGGCGTTCGTCGTCGCGGCGCCGTTGCGGGGTCGTCCCGAGCTCGACACGAGGCGATCGTGCAGGTCGGCGAGGTGTACCGCGAACGCATCACCCTGGGCGGCACGAACCTGCCGATCGGACCGCGTTCGACGCTGCTCGTCCGTGAACAGCTCGACGACGGGCTCGTCGGCATGTCCACCGCCGAGACGTACGCGACCGTGGGGCCGCACGTCCCGCCGGCCGTCCTCGACGTCGAGGAGCCCTGGCGATGCACCGTGGCCGCAGCCTGGTCGGGCCGGTGACGATCCGCGTCGAGGACCCGTTCGGGTTGCTCCGCATCGACCGTCCGGTCGTGCCGGCCGAAGAGGTCGTGGTCGTGCCGGCCACCACCCCGCTCGCCGCGCTCGACACCGGTGCGCTGGCCGAGAGCCGTCTCCGCCGACGAGGGCCGGGTCGGCCGGGGCGGATCGGCGGACGACAGCGAACTCCGCCCCTACCGTCCGGGTGACCCCGATCCGTCGGGTGCACTGGGCCCAGAGCGCCCGCCGCGGCGAACTCCACGTCCGGCAGAACCACGCAGGCCCAGCCACCAGAGGCGGTGATCGCGCTCGACGTGCGGCGCGAGTCGTACCAGCGCCTCGAGCCGCGACGACCTCGCCGAACTGTCCGACCTCGGCGGCGACGCGGCCTTCGAGCACGCGGTCGTCGTGGCCGCCAGCGTCGCCCGCGCCCTCGCCGCACGGACCTCGCGCGTCCTCCTCGTCAGCGACGGGCCGTCCGGCAGCACCCGGCACGCCGGCGATGCCGGTGGACTGACCGACGTGCTCGTCGGCCTGGCCGACGTTCGCGTCCGGTCGGACGCCCGCGAGGTCACCGAGGTGCTGCCCGACGTCCGCGGCCGCGACGTGCACGGGATGACGGCCGTCGTCACCGGGCACTGCACCACCGAGCAGGCCGCCGAACTCGTCTCCGCGACCACCGGGTCGAGCCGGGGCATCCTCGCCACCATCGTCCCGCCGGACCCGGTCGTGCGTGGGATCCTCGACCGCGGCGGCTGGCGCACCCTCGTCGTGCCGGTCGCCGGCGCGCACACCGCGGGGAGCATCCGGTGAGCGGCGTCTCCGCGCGTCCCGTCGTGCCCGGCAGCGCCCCACGCGGTGGCGGTCCGCGTCGGTGCGGACGACGGTGCCCTCGCCGCGCGTGCGGAGCGTCCGGACTCCCCGAACCCCTGGGTCGTCGCCCTCGCACCCGTGCCGGTGCTCATCGCCGCCCTGGCGATGCGCCCGCTCGTGCAGGGTGCCGCCTGGTGGGTGTCCGGCGTCCTGATGGCCGCCGTGCTGGTCGGCACGATGCTCGCTTTCCGTCGCCGTGCACCGGGCGTCCGGTTCGTGGCCCTCGTCGCGGCGCTGATCGTCTGCTCGTGCGCGGCCGCCGTGGTCAACGACGTCCAGCCGCTCGGCTGGCTCGACAAGGACGGCGCGCTCGGTGAGACCCTGGCCGCCATCCGCCTCAACCCCGCGCCGCTGCCGCAGACCGACTCGATCCGGCTCATCGTCACGGTGGCGATCGGGTGGGTCGCCGGCGTGTCGCTGTTCCTCGCCGCCGTCGCCCCGACCGCGGCCCTCGCCGCGGTACCCGCCCTCGTGATCCTCATCGTCCCGGGCATCGTCACCGGGGCGCCGGCCGCACCCGGGCTGGTGATCGCCACGGGGCTGGCGTTCCTCGCCCTGCTCTGGCTGTCGGTCCGACCCGTGCAACGCGCCGTACCGGCTGCCGTGGTCGGCGCGATCGGCCTCGTCGTCGCGGTGGGCCTACCGGCGATCGTGCCGCTCAACGCCAGCTGGCTGTCCGGCGTGACCGGGGCCATCCAGTCGCCCGTGCAGCCCGGACGCCCCGGCACGCTGCTGAACCTCGGGCAGGACCTGCGGCAGCCGAACGAGCTCGAGGTCTTCCGGTACCGCTCGGCGGACGGGCAGCCGGAGTACCTCAAGCTCGCCGACCTCGACGAGTTCGGCACCGGCGACTGGGTCCCGACGACGACCGACGCCAGCACCTCCGAGACCGCCGACACGCAGCAGTGGGCGGTCGGGGTGAACCCACGGCTGTCGGCGCGCGGCGATGTGACGATCCGGATCACCGGGCTGTCGAGCAACTACCTGCCGGTGCCGGCCGGCGCGGTCTCGATCGAGTCGCGCTCCACCAACTTCGACCTGGCGCAGTGGCGCTGGATGGGCAACTCGGGCACCGTCCGGTCGACCGGCCCGGCGACACCGCGCGGTGCCACCTACGAGGTCTACGGCGCATCGACGTGGTCCGGCGAGTACCTCGACGCCATCGCCCAGTCCGGGCTGCTCGGCCGTGCCGACGGCCGCGGGTTCGCGCGCCCGTCGAACGCGGAGCTCCGGACCGACCGCGAGCTGCCGAAGCGGCTGCCGGCGAGCATCGCGCGGACGGCCCAGCGCGTCGCCGGTGGCGCCGGCAGCGACTACGAAGAGGCCCGGGCGCTCGAGCAGTGGTTCCGCAGCGACCTGTTCACCTACTCCGAGACCGCGCCCGTCGAGCAGGGCTACGACGGCGGCAGCATGGACGTCGTCGCGAAGTTCCTGCAGGTGCGCGAGGGGTACTGCGTGCACTTCTCGTCCGCGATGGCGGTGATGGCCCGCACGCTCGGCATCCCGTCGCGCATCGCGGTCGGCTACCGGGCCGGCTCGACGCAGGCGGACGGCGAGTACACGGTCTCCAACCGGCAGCTGCACTCGTGGCCCGAGCTGTACATCAAGGGCGCCGGCTGGGTCGCGTTCGAGGCCCACCCCTGACTCCGACCAGGCCGCGACCTCGTCGACCGAAGCGACCGCCACGCCGTCGCCCGCCGCTCCGGACACACCGCTGCCGGCACCCGGCGAGGCCTCGGCTGCGCCGTCCTCGGCGACCCCGACCCCAGCGCCTCCAGCCGGTCCCGGGGCCGCAGGGTCGACGAGCGGTGGTGCCAACGGTCCGCTCGGCCTCGGGGTCGGGATCCTGCTCGCGCTCGCCCTGCTGGTGGCACCGTCTGCCGTCCGGGCGATCCGCGAGACGATCGCAGTCTCGGTGCGATCCGCTCGGGCCGGTCGCCGGCGGTGAACGCCTGGCGCGAGGTCCTCGACGACGTCGCCGACCACGGGTACGCCCCGGGGCTCGCGCCACCGGACGACGCGGCCGCTGCGGCACGCACGGCACGCGCGGTGCTCGGTCGGCTTCGGCCATCGTTGCCGCCGGCCGTGTTGCCACACCTGGACGCCGTGGTCGACGCCGTCGACCGGGGAGCGGTTCGCCGCCGGTGGCGCAGCATCGGTGGACGTCGCCGCGTTGCAGGTGGCCGTCCGGCAGGCCCGGGTCGCCCTCGACGCGTCGGTGTCGGTGCGAAGGTGGTCCGGTCGCGCCTGCTGCCGCCGAGCCTGCTGCCGTCGTCGGCCTGGTCCCACGAGGGACGCCGGACGCGCCGCCGCCCCGCGTAGCGGTCGGCGCCGCAGCACCGCGCAGAGGGTCGGGGCCGCAGCCCTGCGGAGCGGGTCGGCGACGCAGCGGGTCGTAGCGGTTCGGAGCAGCCCCGTCAGCGGCGCCGGATGACCGCCTCGACCAGGGTCGCGACGACCTCGCCGGGGTTGACCCCTGGAAGCGCCGCGGTGTCGAACATGATCCCGACGTTCGCCCCGACGAGCACGGTCGTCAGGTCCTCGAGGGGCGTGCCGGGGTCGATCTCCGGGTGGGCGCCGAACCACAGCCGGATGAGTTCGAGCCGCACCGTCCTGCAACTCGCGGCGCTGCCGGACGAACTCGGGCAGGAACTCGGGGTGCCGGATCGCGTAGCCGCGGAACTCCGACAGCAGGGCGAACTGTGCGCTCTGGTCGTGCCGCCCGAACGCCGCCCGGACGACGTCCCCGATCTCGACGGCGGCGATGTCGGCGCTGACGAGCTCCCGCAGCGCGCCGAGCACCAGGTTCGTCGCGCGTTGCATGACCTGCGCGACCAGGTCGTCCTTCGACGAGAAGTTCGAGTAGACGGCACCCTTGCTGAACCAGCGCGGGCGGCGACCTCGTCGAGCCGGGCCTCGTGCACGCCGTACTCGGCGAGCACCTCGGCGCCCGCGTTCAGCAGACGTTCGCGGACTTCGGCGCGGGGGTCCGAGGGGTGGGGGAGTCGGAGGCGTCGTCGCTCATCGTTCCTGGTTCGGCGGGCCGTCGCGGTCCGTCGGGTCCAGCTGCGTCGGGCTGGCGTGGTGGTGGTCGGTCACCATTCTGTCGCGGGCAGATCGGTGGCGGAGACCTGCCGCGCCGCTCGTCTGATCCCGCGCGGCATCAGCCGTAGCCCCCATCCACACGTCTGCTCGGAACCGCCGCGTTCGGGTCGCGTCGGTGCGTGAGCGGACGACGTGCGCCGAGTCGATACCCGGCGGTACCGATGGTACGCCCGGGCACCGACGAGATCACACCCCCAGGTCGTCCTCAGGCGTGTCGTGCTCGCTCCGCACGCTGCCGGCACCGGAGCGGCGCCCGGGTCGGCGGAGCAGGCGGATGGCGTCCGGACGGGTCGCCGCCCGCGCTGCAGGGCGAACCGAGGGTCGACTTCGGCTGCCAGTCGCGGCCGTTCGGCAGGCCCCAGCCGCGCCGGACCGCGCCCCACCGCAGGCCGAGCGAGAGCACGATCGCGGCGACGATCCCGGCTCGTCGGCGACCCGAGGTGCGAGGCGATGACCATCACGGCCGAGGCGGCGACGGCGACGGTGGCGTACAGCGCGTTCCCGCCGAACACGGCCGGCACGCGCCGGAGCAGCAGGTCTCGCATCGCACCGCCGCCGACCGCCGTGATCGTCCCCATGATGATCGCGGCCGGCCACTCGAGTCCGGCGTCGAAGGTGCGTTGCACGCCGACGACCGCCCAGAACCCGATCACGGCGGCGTCGAGCACGGTGAACAGGCGGTCCCAGGTGCGCTCGGAGAACGACACGAAGAAGGCGATGAGCGCGCCGGCGATGGCGACCGGCACGTAGAGCGGGTCCACGAGGGCGACCGGCGGCCCGTCCTGCAGCAGGGTGTCGCGCAGCATGCCGCCGCCGAGGCCGGAGACGAACCCGACGACCAGGAACCCGAACAGGTCGAAGTCCATCGTCCGGGCGATCGATCCACCGAGCAGCGCCGAGGCGAAGACCCCCGCGAGGTCGAGGACGCTCGTGACGGAGGTCAGGCCCTCGGGGGACAGCAGGTTCATGAGAACCATCAAACCCCACGCCGCACGACTGGCGGGCCGAGCGCCGGTTAGGTTAGCCTCACCTTCGTCATGCTCGCCACCCTCGTCATCGGCCTCCGTGAAGGCCTCGAAGCGACGCTCATCGTCGGCATCATCGCCGCGTTCCTCCGTCGCAACCGTGTCCCCCTCGCCCCCATGTGGCTCGGCGTGGGGGTCGCCGTGGTGCTCAGCGTCGCGGTCGGCTTCGGTCTGCAGGTGGTCGAGCAGGCGCTCCCGCAGGCCCAGCAGGAGGGCATGGAGGCGGTCATCGGCATCGTCGCCGTCGTCTTCGTCACCGGGATGATCGTCTGGATGCGCACGCACGCGCGCACCCTGACGAAGGAGCTCGAGGCCAGCGCGACCGCCGCGCTCGGCCGTGGCACCGCGTGGGCGCTCGCCGGCATGGCGTTCCTGGCGGTCCTCAAGGAGGGCTTCGAGACCGCGGTCTTCCTCCTCGCGACCTTCCAGGCGTCGTCGGACACCGGGCTCGCCGCACTCGGCGCCGTGATCGGGATCGCCGCCGCGGTCGTCGTCGGCTACGGCATCTACACGGGTGGCGTGCGGCTGAACCTGTCGCGCTTCTTCACCGGCACGGGCGTCTTCCTGGTCTTCGTCGCCGGCGGCTTGGTGCTGACCGTGCTCCGCCGGGCCCACGAAGCCGGCTGGATCGTCATCGGCCAGCAGCGCACGGTCGACCTCTCCTGGCTCGCCCCGAACGGCTCGGTGCAGGGCGCACTCGTCACCGGCGTGCTCGGCATCCCGCCGGACCCCCGCGTCATCGAGGTCCTCGGCTGGGTGCTCTACGTCATCCCCGTGCTCGCCCTGTCGCTCTGGCCCCGGGCCTGGCGTCCGTCCCCGGCGCGCGTGCCGGTGGTCCGGCTGGTCACCGCAGGTGTCCTCGCCGTCGCGGCCGCCGCACTCGCGATCGCCGTGGCCACCGGCGGCACCGACCTGCCGCGCTCCACCGCCGTGACCGGCGACGCCCGGTCCGTCTCAGCCTCCGTCGACGGCGCGGCAGCCGTCCTGCGCACCGCCGGCGACGGCCAGGAGGCCCGGATCACCCTGCCGACGTCGGCTCACCGCCGCGCGACCCGCGCGGGCGTGACCGCCGACCGCTGGCGGCTCACCCAGGACGGCTCGGCTGCACGGCGGCCGTCCACCCTGACGCTCGACGACCTGGTCGCCCTGTTCGGCCGGGTGCCCGTCGGGATCTCGCCGAGCACGAACCCCGGCCCCTTCACCGCGCGCTGGGCCGTCCGTGACACCGTCACGCTGTGGACCGTCCGGGGTGGCGTCCTGGACGCGACCCGCACGGAACGCACGGTGCTCACGCTCGGTGGCGGGGGCCTCCCGGCTGCCCGCACCACGACGCTGGACCGCACCGTCTGGGCCGTGCCGAGCGCCACCGTCCAGCAGTCCGCAGCCGCCGTCTCGGCGGCGGACACCCGCGGTGCCGAGCTCCTGCTCTGGAAGGCCTGGCTGCCGATCGCCCTCGGCGTCACCGCAGCCGCCCAGGTGCTGCTCGCGCTGCGCGACCGACGTCGCCGCCCCCTCGTTTCGACCACCGCACCCGACCCCGACCCGTCGCGCGGCCCACCCGCCGACGACCCCACAAGGAGCCCCGAGTATGCCCTCCGCTAGGACTGCCCGCCCCCTGTTCACCCTCGGCGCCCTCGGCGTCGTGGCCGCCCTCGCGCTCACCGGCTGCGCGGATGCGTCCCCGTCGACCGGCGGTGGCGCGAGCAGCTCCGGCAAGGTCTCGCGCGTGTCGGTGACGCTGACGAACGACGGCTCGGACACGTGCTCCGTCTCGACCACGAAGGTCCCGGCCGGCCCGGTCACGTTCACCGTCAAGAACGAGTCGTCGACCGCCATCACCGAGGTCGAGCTCCTGCAGGACCAGCGGATCCTCGGTGAGAAGGAGAACCTCGCACCCGGCCTCGACGCCGTGCGGTTCACCGCGACGCTCACCGGTGGGAAGTACCAGGTCTACTGCCCCGGCGCCGACCGCGAGCTCACCGACTTCACCGTCACCGGCAAGGTGACCTCGACCGCGAACAGCAGCGCCGCGACCCTGCTCGACGAGGGCACGAAGGGCTACGCCGAGTACGTGGACGGCCAGGTCACCGACATGGTGGCCGCGGTCAAGCAGCTGCAGGCCGACGTCGACAAGGGCGACCTCGCTGCCGCGAAGACCGACTACGCGAACGCCCGCCCGTTCTACGAGCACGTCGAGAGCGATGTCGACGGCTTCGTGAAGCAGGGCCACAAGGCGACCGACAACGCCGGCAACCTCGACTACCTCATCGACATGCGGGCGTCGAACCTCGACGACGCCGTCGGCTGGAGCGGGTTCCACGCGGTCGAGAAGGACCTGTTCGAGGCCGGCGCGATCACCGCCTCGACGAAGAAGACCGCTGCGGACCTGACCGAGAACGTCGAACTGCTGGCGAAGCTCGTGCCGACCCTCGACTACAAGCCCGAGGACCTCGCCAACGGCGCCGCAGGGCTGCTCGAGGAGGTCCAGTCGAACAAGATCACCGGCGAGGAAGAGGCCTACAGCCACATCGACCTCGTCGACCTGGCCGCCAACGTCGAGGGGGCCCGGCAGGCCTTCGCGTACCTCAAGCCCGGACTGACGAAGCTCGACCCGACGCTGACGAAGCAGATCGCGAAGCAGTTCGACGCGACGAACACCCTGATGGACGGGTACCGCGACGCCGACGACCTCGGCGGGTTCGCGACGTGGGACGCCGCGACGAAGGCGTCCGACCGCGAACACGATCTCGCAGCAGGTCCAGGCGTTGCAGGACCCCCTGTCCCGCCTCGCCGGAGAAGGTCGCCACCGCGTGACCGACCCGCACGACGACGGGGTGCCCGCGGACCAGCACCGCGGGCGTCTCGCGGCGCGGGCTCCTCGGCGCGGGGGTCGCGGCGGCCGGCGCCGGCGTCGGTGCTGTCGCGGGCATCGCCGGAGCCGCCGCCGCGACCGGGGTGAACCCCCTCACCGCCGCGACGAACGGCGACGAGTCCATCGACCTCTCGCAGAGCCACCCGTTCTACGCCACCGCCGACCGGCAGCCGCAGGGCGGGGTGCGCACCGCACCGCAGCGGTACTGCGTCTTCAGTGACCTTCGACATGTCGTCGACGGTGACGACCGACCTGCAGGTGCTCCTCGCCCGCTGGTCGGCGTCGATCGCGCAGCTGCAGGCCGGCAAGACCGTCGGCAGCGTCGAACCCGCGCACGGCGACGGCGTCGGCGCGGACACGGGGGAGGCGCTCGACCTCGGCCCCGCCTCGCTCACCGTCACGGTCGGCCTTGGCCCCGGGATCTTCGACGAGCGCTTCGGCCTGGCGTCGAAGAAGCCGGCGCACCTGGCGGCGATCCCGACCCTGCCCGAGCGACAACCTCGACGCCGGACTCACCGGCGGCGACCTGTCCCTGCAGGCGTGCGCGGACGACCCGCAGGTGGCGTACCACGCGGTCCGTGACCTCGCTCGGATGGCCCGTGGCACCGCGACCGTCCGCTGGACGGTCCTCGGGTTCGGGCGGGCGTCGGCCGGGCCGGACCAGTCCACGCCGCGGAACCTGATGGGCTTCAAGGACGGCACCCGCAACATCAGCACCGACGAGGACTACGACCGGTTCGTCTGGGTCGACGACGCGGGTGACGGCGCCGGGGTGGATGACCGGCGGCATGTACCAGGTCACGCGGAAGATCCGGATGAACATCGAGATCTGGGACGCCGACGTCGTCAGCGACCAGCAGCGGGTGTTCGGCCGGACCAAGATCGAGGGCGCACCGCTCTCCGGCGGCTCGGAGCACACCACACCGGACTTCACGCGAAGGCGACGGGCGGCGGGACGAAGATCGACCCGACGTCGCACATCGCCCTCGCCGCGCACGAGGCGAACGACGGCGTGAAGATCCTCCGTCGTCCGTACAACTACACGGACGGGCTGAACCAGTACGGGCAGCTCGACGCGGGGACTGCTCTTCACGGCGTACATGAACGACCCCGAGCACTTCACGCGGCTGCAGCGGAAGCTCGGGGCGTCGGACCGGCTGAACGAGTACATCTCGCACATCGGGTCCGCGGTGTTCGCCGTCCCGCCGGCCCCGCGCAAGGGGTCGTACATCGGCGAGCAGCTCTTCCTGACCCGTCGGCGCTCCCCGCCGGCGCTCCTGTCGAACCCGGTGGAATCGGGCGTACCCGGTCCGAACTTCCGGGTGAGAACGCCCGGATTCACCAGGTACGCCCGGACTGACGTGGAGAGGGTGCCCTCCGTCGTTTCCCTGGAGACGGAGAGCACCCGCGTCGCGGAGTCCGCCGGGCGGAACCACCGTCCGGACGAGAGGTGACCCAGCACGACGCGTCGCGGTCCGGCAGGCCGAGCGTACCCCGCGCATCGCCGGACCCGCAGGGAGGTACCGGGATGGGACAGTGATGGTGACCGCCCGCCGACGCGGGCCGGACCGGTGCCGGCACCGCGCCTCAGGCAGGACGAGAACGGGCCGTCCCACCATGGTGAGACGGCCCGTCTGCCGGCCTGGAGGCGCGGTGTCGGTCCGTCAGGACCGTCGCGTCGCACGTCGCCCGGTTCCGGCGGACGAGCAGCGCGGTCGAGAGCCCGGCGAGGAGGAGCAGCCCCGCGGCGATCGCCGGACCGGTGATCTCGGCACCCGTGAAGGCGAGCTCGCCGTCGGCGCCCAGCACCGGCACGGTGCCGTCGACGACCCCGTCGCCGTCGAGGTCGACGCCCACCCCTCCGTTCCCGGCACCCGGTGTGGTCGGGTCCTCGTCGACGGGGGTGTTCGGGTCGCCGTCGTCCGGGTCGGTGCCCGGGTCGACGACGGCGGGCAGCGGGATCGTCACCGCGAGGGTGATCGTCCGGCCGTTCGGCAGCGTCACGACGAGCGGTTCGTCGGTCGTCGCGGCCGGTGTGGCGGCGGCGGCGGGGGCGACCGGCTGCGTCTCCGGCGCGGGTGCCGCACCCGGGACCGTGAACCGGAGCGTGGCCTGACCCTGCTCGTCCGTCGTGTCGACGATCGTCGTGTCGACCGCCGACCGGGCGAGCTCCGTTTCACCGGCGCTGACCGCGACCTCGCCGCCCTGGCCCGGCACGTTGCTGAAGACCAGGGACGACGGGTCGGCGGTGACGGCGTCGCCGGGCTGGAAGCCGCCCGTCGGGGTCGGCGTCACGCGGACGCCGATCGAGCGCTGGTCCTCCTGGACCTGGACCTCGGGGTCCGACTCGAAGTACTCGACCTGTGCCTCGGGGTCGACCTTGCCGCTGTCCTGCTTCGTGGCTGCGGCCGTGAAGGCCGCGAAGTTGTCGCCGCCGCCCGCGAGGAACGAGTTCACCGTCACCCTGTAGGTGCTGCCGGGCACGATCGGCTCGTCGCCCAGCGTCATCGAGGTGATGCGGGAGCCCGCCTCGGCCTTCGGGTCGTAGGTGTACGCGAACCCGTCCGAGACGCCGAGCTTGAGGAACGGGCGGCTGGCCGTCGACGGCTGCCACTGCTGCTCGAGCGCCTGCTGGATCTGCGCGCCGGTCAGGTCGAGGACGATGAGCGTGTTCGCGAAGGGCTGGACGACCGCGGCCTCCTTGTAGGTGACCGCACCGGCGGTGATGTCCGCGCGGAGACCGCCGGGGTTCATGAACGCGATCTGCGACCCCTGACGTTCGGTCGCAGCACGCCGCACATCGGCGACGAAGTTGCCGAGCGTCGACTCGCCGCGGTTCTCCGAGCCGTCCTGCTTACCGCGCGGCGCAGGTCGCGGTCGACCGTGCCGAGCTCGACGGCTCCGAGGCGATCGCCCTCGGTGACCGCCGCGCCGACGGTTGCGGCGACGGCCGCGTCCGGTCCGTACGTGCCGTCGACGAGCCGGATGTTCTCGGCGATCGGTGCGGTGACCGTGCCGTCCTCGGCGACGGCGAAGCTGCACGTGACCGAGGTTGAATCCGTACGAGCCGGTCTGGATCACCGGTCGGGCGAGCCAGTGCCGCCCTCGGGGACGACCGAGTGCACGTAGGTCTGGTGGGTGTGCGCGGAGGGGATCGCGGCGACGTCGGGCGTGACGCCGTGGACCGCACGGGCGAAGGCGCTGTCGCGGTCCAGGTCCCGCTGCCGCGGAGGTCTCGGCGCCGTCGTGCACGAGCAGCACCATGGCGTCGGCGGCGTCCTCCGCGACGATCTGCGCGGCGACCTTGTTGACCTCGGTCGTGATGTCGCCCATCACGAGCCCCTCGATGCCGTCCGGGCTGACGGTGGCCCTGACCGACCAGGTCGACCGTGGCGCCGATGAACGCGACGCGCTGGCCGCTGGTCTCCTCGACCGCGTGCGGGTCGAACGCGGGCTCGCCCGTCGCCTCGTCGAGGATGTTCGCGGAGACGTAGTCCCACTTCGCGTTCGGGTCGGAATCCGGGCCGATCACGCGGTCGCGCAGGTCGTCCTGCCCCTTGTCGAGCTCGTGGTTGCCGATCGCGCTGACGGACAGGTCCATCTGGTTCAGCACGTCGATGGTGGGCTGGTCCTGCTGGATGAAGGACTCGAACGTCGACCCGCCGATGTTGTCGCCGGAGCTGACGAACGCCGACGTGGTCGGGTCCTCGCCGCGCAGCTCGTCGAGCGCGCCGGCCAGGACCGCAGCGCCCGCGGCGTCGCCGTCGCGGGGCGTCGGCGCGCCGTTCGTCTGCGAGATGGACTGCGCGATCCGACCGTGGAAGTCGTTCACGTTGTAGAGGTCGATGGTGGTGTCGCCGTCGGCCGCGGCGGCTCCGGACGGCAGGGACAGGGCGACGCGGACACCGGCGGTGGCGAGTGCCGCGCCGCCGGCAGAGACGCCGCCGTCGGCGCGGGGGAGTGTGAGCGTTCATCGGCGTCGAACCTATGAGAACGCACAGCAGACCCGCCAGGGTGTGCCGCAACACGTCACGTGTTGTTCACACGGCCGGCGCGGGGCTCAGTCGCGGCCCAGGGCGCCCTTCACCCGCTCGACGGCCTCGGCCGCCATCGCCTTCGCCGAGTCCTTCACGACGCCGAGCTCCGCCGGGTCGCCCTTGAGCAGGCTCTTCGCGGTGTTGATCGCGTACTCGGCAGTGATGTGCGGCGGCAGCGGGGGGACGTTCCGGCTGACGTACGCGTCGATGAGCGTGACGCCCGGGTTCGCGAACGCCCGCTCGACGGCCGCCTCGACCTCGTCGTCACCGTGCACCGCGATGCCGGTGAACCCGAGGGCTCGGCGTACCCGGCGTAGTCCATCGACTCGACGTCCTGGGAACCGCGCCACATCGGGTTGCCGTCCTCGGTGCGCATCTCCCACGACACCTGGCCGAGGTCGTCGTTGTGCATGACCACGATGACGAGCTGCTGGTTCGGCTACGCCGCCATGTACTTCTTCACGGTGATGAGCTCGTTCATCCCGAGCATCTGGAACGCGCCGTCGCCGATCGTGCACACCGCGGGCCGGTCCGGGAACGCGAACTTCGCGGCGACGGCGTACGGCATCGCCGCCAGCATCGTCGCCAGCCGCCCGGACATGTCGCCGTGCATGCCGCGTCGCAGGCGGGTGTGGTGGCCGTACCAGTCCGCCGTGGTGCCCGCGTCGCAGGTGACGGTGACGCCCTCGGGGAGGTGCTCGTTCACCGCACGGATGACCCGGCGGGGGTTCGCGCCGTCGTCGTAGGCGACCTCGGCCTGGCGGGCCATCTCGGCCTCCCACTCGCGCATCTCGCCCGCGAGCTGCTCCTGCCACGACTTGTCCGTCTTCTCGGTGAGCAGCGGGAGCACGGCGTCGAGCGTCGCGCCGACGTCGCCCCAGAGGTTGAGCTCGGTCGGGTAGCGCAGGCCCATCTGCTCCGGCTTGATGTCGACCTGCACCCCGCGCGCCTGACCGGTCGCCGGCAGGTACTCGCCGTACGGGTAGTTCGTGCCGAGGAGCACGATCGTGTCGCACTCCTTGATCTGCGTCAGGCTCGGTCGCGAGCCGAGCAGCCCGACCTGCTGCGTGTGCCAGGGCACGTCCGAGGGCACGACGTCCTTGCCGCGCAGCGCCGTGATGATCCCCGCGCCGGCCTTCTCGGCGGCGGCGAGCACCTGGTCGGTCGCACCGCGGGCCCCGCTCCGACCAGGAAGGTGACGCGTTCTCCGGCGTTCACGATCTCGGCGAGCTTCGCGATCTCGTCGGCGGGCGGCGTGATGCGCGTGGACGGTGCGACGTCGCTCGACCGGGACACCCAGTGCTCGGCCGCGGGCGCCTCGTAGGCCATCGCCTGCACGTCGTGCGGGAGCACCCCACCACCGCCGGCTGCTTCCGGAGCATCGCCGTCCGGAACGCGGTGTCGACGACCACGCCGACGGCGTCCGGCGTGGCGACGGTCTCGACGTAGCAGGCCACGTCGGCGAACACCCGCTCGAGGTTCGACTCCTGCTGCGTGAACGTGCCGATCGACGCCAGACCCTGTTGCCCGACGATCGCGACGACCGGCTGGTTGTCCATCTGCGCGTCGTACAGGCCGTTCAGCAGGTGGAACGCACCCGGGCTCGACGTGGCGACGCAGACCCCGACCTCGCCGGTGAACTTGGCGTGGGCGGTCGCCATCAGCGCGGCGATCTCCTCGTGCGTCGGACGGACGTACTCGAGCGCTCGCTCGCTGCCGTCCGCCTTGCCGAGGGCACCGTCGAAGGCCCCGATGCCGTCGCCGGGGTACCCGAACACGCGGGAGACGCCCCACGCCTTGATGCGGTCGATGACGAAGTCGCTCACGGTGGTGCTCATGGCACCAGCGTGCGCGGGCTGCGGCCCCCGCGTTCTCGGGCTTCGGCGATGAGGGGACGGAGGGTGCGGTGCGCGATTCAGGAGCCCCTCGAGGACCTTCTCGTCGGTGCCGCCCCAGAGCGGGTCCTCGTGCTCGACGCTCAGCGTGCCGTCGAAGCCCGCCTCGTAGAGCCGGTCGACCACGTGCGGCCAGTCCACGACGCCACGGCCGGGCACCCGGAAGCGCCACCAGCCCATGTCCCACGGGTCGTCGCCCTTGTCGACCTTGCCGAAGAAGCCGTACTCGTTCCGCTTCCGGGGGAAGAGCTCGAGGTCCTTCGCCTGCGCGTGCACGATGTGCTCGGCGAACGGCAGGATCGTCTCGACGGGGTTGATGCCGATCCAGGTCAGGTGCGACGGGTCCCAGTTCAGGCCGAAGCCGAGACCGGTCACCCAGCCCCAGAGCTCCGGCGAGTACGCGAGGTTGCCCGGGTAGCCGTCGGGGTGCCAGCCCTCCATGACGCGGTTCTCGATGATGAGCCGCACGCCCCGCTCACCGGCGTAGTCGACGAGCTCCGGCAGCACCCGGTCGCCCTCGGCCATGTTCTCGCGCACCGACTTCGAGTTGTCGCGACCGATGAACGTGCCGACGTACGGCACCCCGAGGCGCTGCGCCGCGTCGATCGCGTGGAAGAGGTGCTCCTTGATCTCGGCGCGGCGGTCGAGGTCCTGGTGGAGGTTGTTCTCGTAGTAGGCGAACGCGCTGATCTCGAGCCCGGTGCGGTCGAGCAGGGCGCGGGTCGCCTGCGCGTCCTCGTCGGTGAACGTGGCCACCGGCAGGTAGGCGGCCTCGAAGTCGCGGCCGCCGGTGCCGGGCCACACGCCCACCTCGAGCCGCTCGTACCCCTGCTCGGCGGCGAACCCGGCGATGCGGTCCAGCGACCACCCGGGCAGGCACGCCGTCAGCATCCCCAGCTTCATTGGATCTCCCTCCAGCCACCGTCGGCGGCGCTGCCGATCACGGCGTCGATGATGTGCGCGGCCCGTGCACCGTCCGCGAAGGTCGGCAGCCCCTCGGGCCGCGCCGACCGGTCGTCGCCGGCCCGAACGGCGGCGTAGGTGTCCGCCACGAACGCGGCGAACGCGTCGAGGTAGCCCTGCGGGTGGCCGGACGGCACGAGGGCGAGCCGGCGCTGGTCGGGGACACCGAGCGACGGATCGCGGACGACGATCTGCGCGCCGCGCTCGTTGCCGAACCACGCCGACTCCGGGCTGCTCCTGGTCGAACGCCGCCGACCCGCGGGAGCCGTCCACCTCGAACCACAGCCGGTTCTTCCGGCCGGCCGACACCTGCGAGATGACGACGTTGCCGGTCCGGCCCGTGCCCGTCCGGAAGGTGGCGACCGCGGTGTCCTCGGTCGTGACCTCGGCGCGCGAGCTCGGGTCGAGGACGGGGTCCGGGTCGGGGGAGCCGGAGAACGACGGACCCGACGCCGCGGGACGGGTGGGGTAGACGATGTCGGTCACCGCGGAGACCGACGCGAACGGGTCACCGGTGACGAACTCGACGAGGTCGCACCAGTGCGAGCCGATGTCCGCGAACGCCCGAGACAGCCCACCGGCCCCGGCGTCGACGCGCCAGCTCGAGGCGTCCTCGTCGAGCATCCAGTCCTGCAGGTAGTGACCGTGCACGGCGAGCACCCGGCCGAGGTCGCCGTCCGCGATGCGCCCGCGGATCTCGCGGATGATCGGGTGGTAGCGGTAGACGAACGGCACCGTCGCGACGACACCGGCCTCTGCTGCGGCCGCGACGGGCTCGAAGGCCTGTGCCGCGTCGATCGCGAGCGGCTTCTCGCGCACCACGTTGATGCCGGTGGCGATCACCGCGAGCGTCTGGGGGTGGTGCTGGTCGTTCGGGGTGCAGATGTGGACGACGTCCGGGGCGTCCGCGATGACCTCGTCGAGGGACGCGTAGCCACGCGGCAGGTCGAGCTGCGTCGCGACCTGCTCCGACCGGGTCGCGTTCCGCCCGAGCACGCCCAGCACCTCTGCGCCGGCCGCGCGCGCAGCGCGCGCATGGACCCGGCGATCATGCCCGTGCCGACCACGACGACGCGCAGGCGTCGCCCTCCGTACCCACTGCTCATGGTGCTCCCTCGCGCCGAACTGGTCCCACCGTATCGGCGTCTCCCGGCCACGTGCCGGAACGCATGAGTACGTTCTGGGGCATGTCCGAGCCTCCAGACCTCCTGCTCATCCTCGGTGCCAGTGGCGACCTGTCGAAGCGTCTGCTCCTGCCGGGCCTCGCCCACCCTGCTGGAGGTGAAGGAGGACTGGGACGTCCAGCTCGTCGGTGCCGGCGTGGAGGACATCTCGGACGCCGACTGGAAGCAGCAGGTGCGCGAGTCCTTCGAGAACGCGCAGGCGTCGAAGAACGAGGACGAGGGCGCCGAGGCCGAGACCACGTTGTCGGACCGGCTGCAGGCCGTGGTCGACGCGTCGAGCTACCGCAAGGCCGACGTCACGAGCGCCGACGACCTGAAGGCCCTCCTGGCCGACTGCCGGCGCGACCCGGCGATCTACTTCGCGCTCCCGCCGGCCGTCACCGAGAAGAGCTGCGAGGTCCTGAAGGACCTGCCGCTGCCGGCCGGCACCCGCCTGGCGCTCGAGAAGCCGTTCGGCACCGACGCGGAGAGCGCCGAGCACCTCAACGACGTGCTGCACTCGTTCCTGCCGGAGGAGCGCATCCACCGCGTCGACCACTTCCTCGGCCGCTCGACGGTGCTCAACCTGCTCGGCCTGCGCTTCGCGAACCGCATCATCGAACCCCTGCTGTCGTCGCAGCACGTCGAGCGCGTCGACATCGTGTCCGACGAGACCCTCGGCCTGGAGGGACAGCGCCCGCTACTACGACAAGGCCGGCGCCCTGGTCGACATGATCCAGAGCCACCTGCTGCAGGTGCTCGCCGTCGTCGCGATGGAGGCCCCGGCCTCGATCGACGCGGACGACCTGCGGACCCAGAAGGAGCTCGTGCTGCGCGCCGTGCGGCCCTGGGGCGGCGACGTCGTCACGGCCGGCAAGCGCGCGCGGTACACGGCCGGCACCGTCGGCGACCGGTCGATGCCGTCGTACGTCGACGAGGACGGCGTGGACCCGTCGCTCGGCACCGAGACCCTCGCGCAGCTGAAGCTCGAGGTGGCGAACTGGCGCTGGGCCGGCGTGCCGTTCACCCTGCGGTCCGGCAAGGCCCTCGGCAAGCAGCGCCGCGAGATCCTCATCACGTTCAAGGACTCCCCGCACGTGCCCGTCGGGCTGACAGGAGCGGAGCGGCCCGACCGGCTCTGCATCTGGATCGCGCCCGACGAGATGCAGCTCGAGCTGAACGTCAACGGCCCCGGCGACCCGTACACGATCGACCACACCGCGCTCGAGGTGTCCTTCAACCCCGGACGGCTCAGCGCCTACGGCGAGGTCCTCGCCGGCGTGCTCGAGGGCGACGCGACCCTCTCCGTCCGCGGCGACAGCGCCGTGCAGGGCTGGAAGGTCGTCGAGCCGTTCCTGGACGCCTGGCGTGCCGGCACGACCCCGCTCGACGAGTACGCCGCCGGGGTCCGAGGGCCCCGATGCCTGGGACAACGTCGACCGCGTAACGTCTGACCACGTGACCACCATCGACGACGTCCTGCAGACCGTCCCCGCACCCGCCGGCTCCGACATCCGTGTCGAGTCCGTCCGCTACGACCACGACGGCACCGCGCTGCTCGGTGTCCTGGCGAAGGACGCCGCGGTGTCCGGGCCCGTCCCGCCGTCCTGGTGGTGCACGACTGGCACGGCGTGAACGAGCACGTCGAGGCGCGGGTCACCATGCTCGCCCGACTCGGGTACGTGGCCTTCGGCGCGGACATCTACGGCGAGGGCGTCCGTCCGGGCGACGACACCGCCGGGCAGGTCGCGGGGTCGTACTACCAGGACCTCCCGCTGCTGCGGGCACGGGCGCTCGCCGGGTTCGAACGGCTCCGGCAGGACCCCGACGTCGACCACACCCGGATCGTCGTGATGGGGTACTGCTTCGGCGGCTCGACCGCGCTCGAGCTCGCGCGGACCGGGGTGGACCTCGTCGGGGCGGTCTCGTTCCACGGTGGGCTCATCACGCACGACCCCTCCGACGCGTCGGAGATCCGCGCGAAGCTCCTCGTCCTCACCGGCGCCTCCGACCCGGTCGTGCCGGACGAGAAGGTCGTCGCGTGGCAGCACGAGATGCGCGCGGCACCGTCCGTCGACTGGCAGCTCGTCACCTACGCCGGAGCCATGCACGCGTTCGCCGTGCCGGGGACCGATGCGCCGGACCACGGCGCGCAGTACCAGGAGCGCGCCGACCGCCGGTCGTGGCAGGCGCTCGAGGTGTTCCTCGCCGAGGTCTTCGACGAGGAGCTCGCCGGGCTCTGAGGCCGACACGCCGAGCGGGCCGCTCGAGCCTGCTCGATTGGCGCCCTGGCCGCAGCTGTTGTAGAGTCTTCCAGGCCGCAAGGCCACGCGCTCGTAGCTCAATGGATAGAGCATCTGACTACGGATCAGAAGGTTGGGGGTTCGAGTCCCTTCGAGCGCACAGTACCGACAGGTCGGTACGACACCGAACAGAACGAAGCCCCGTCGCACTGCGACGGGGCTTCGTTCGTTCGACAGCCTTTCGTTCCGACCGCCCTTCGTGTCGGCACCCGCCGTGTCAGCCGCCGTACTCGGCGCAGCTGTCGGTCCCGCTGTAGCACGCCGGCACGTCGCGGCCCGGCAGCTGGAAGCCGTCCGGGGAGTGCCACCGGCCCTGCGGCACCGCGAAGACGTAGGCCGTGATCGGGACGATCGGCACCATGGTCAGCGCCAGCAGCAGCACGCCCCGCCGTCCGGTGCGAGCCCCGAGGATCATCGCGACCAGGAACGCGATCGGCGCGAGCACGAGCAGCACCTCGTAGGTGCGGATGGACGCGAGACCCTCTTCGCTGCCGCCGATCAGGCGGAAGGTGGAGACCAGGTTCCCGAACATCACGAACGGGACGGCGCACAGTACCACCACCGCGACCAACGCGATGCGGCGCTCGTCGTGCTCGCGCTGCGCACTGCCGCCGTCGCTGCTCACCCCGCGCGTCATCGCCGCGCACGACGTCGCCACCCACCATGTCATCCGCCCCCGTCATGGCCCGAGTGTCGCACACGTCGGACCCGTGTCGCCGAGCAGGCGGGTGGCTCGGCAGTGGGACGTGCTCAGGGCAGGCTGACCGCCACGACGAGGGCGACGAAGCCGAGTGTCACCGTCCCGACGATCAGGATCGTGCCGGCACCCCACGTGGTCGGGGTCGGCGACCGGCTCGTGCGACCTCGCGGACCCGCACCACCGGTTCGTCGTGCGCGGGCACGACCTCGTCGACCCGCTCGTCACGCCACCGACCCCAGCGCTCGACCCGGTCGTCGAGCGCGTCGACCACCGCGGCCAGCGCCTGCCGCCGTTCGGCACTGTCGGTGACGAGGTCGCGGGCGCTGATGATCGGTACATCCAGTCGTCGATGATCTCGACGTCGAGGCCGCGCAGGTGGTCGACGAGCCGGGCCATCACGTCCGGGGTGAAGACGGTACAGCGCGTCGCGTTCGTAGCCCGCCGGGCGGTACAGCCGGAAGTACCGGTCGAAGTCGCCCTCCAGCGAGAGCACCTGCGAGTCGCGGACGACCGACGAGGTGTGCAGCGGCCGCTTCGGGCCGTCCTCCGAGCGCAGCAGGATGTTCGGCAGGGCCACCGGCAGACGCATCGCGCAGTACCCGCCGAAGGCCGGCGAGGTGTTGTCCATCGTCGACCGGACGAGTTCGTGGTTCGCGAACTCCAACCCGCGCGGGCCCGGTGTCCGCAGCACGCGGTACAGGTTCAGTGACCCGCGACGGCGCATCGGGGCACCCCGGGGGGCCCCGTCGGACCGGGTTCGTAGGTCATCCCGTTCGCGGCCGCGAAACGCGCCAGCCGGTGGTGCACACGCTTCCGAGGGCGTCGTCGGTGCAGTCGGAACCACGCCCAGCCGCAGAGCACCCAGGCGAGCAGCATGAACGCGCCGATGGTGCTCTGGACGATGACGGCGGTGACCACGTCGTCGGCGCCCTCGGCGATGGTCTCCGGGATCCCGATGCCCAGGGCCAGGAAGCCGAGCGGGACGGTCCACATCGCGAAGCCGAGCACTAACCGGCGCGCGAGCCCGGAGGTGTCACGCGCTCCGGGGTGCGCGCGGACGAGCGACCGCCACGAGCGACGGACGTCCCGGCGGCGGACACGCTCGGTGAGCGCGGTGGTGTCGAGGATGGTGTCGGCAGTGCCTGCACGGTTCCCCCCTGGATCGCGGCCAGACGAATCTACCGGTCGTGCAGACGACGGACGGGAGGCGCGGTGCCAGCTGGCACCGCGCCTCCCGTCCGTCTGTGGTTCCGTCGACTACGCGACCGGCGTGCGCACCTCGGCCAGCGTCGGGTAGTCGGTGTAGCCCTCGGCGCCCTGGCCGTAGAAGAACTCCGGCCGCGGCTCGTTGAGCTCCGCGTCGTGCTCCCAGCGGTGCGCCAGGTCGGGGTTCGCGATCGCTGCACGGCCCACGCCGACGGCGTCCGCGTGGCCGCCGTCGACGAGGGCGATGGCCTCGTCGCGGGTGGTCAGCGAGCTGAAGCCGGAGTTCGCGACGAACGGTGCGCGGGCGGTGCGGCGGATGTGCTGGACGAGCTCGCCGGTCGGGTCGGCATGCAGGACGTCGATGAAGGCGAGGCCGAGCGGGGCCAGGCCCTCGGCCACGGCGGTGTAGGTCGCGTGGACGTCCGCCGGGTCGTCCTCGATGACGCCCTGGATGCCGTGCTCGGGCGAGAGGCGGATGCCGGTGCGGTCGGCACCGATGGCCTCGGCGACGGCCGTGGTGACCTCGACGGCGAAACGGGCGCGGTTCTCGGGGGAGCCGCCGTACTGGTCGGTGCGGGTGTTCGACACCGGCGACATGAACTCGTGCACGAGGTAGCCGTTCGCACCGTGCACCTCGACGCCGTCGAGTCCGGCGGCGATGGCGTTGCGGGCCGCCTGGACGAAGCCCTGGACGGCGTCCTGCACCTCGTCGGTGGTGAGCGCGTGGGGGACCGGCATGGCGGCCTTGCCCGTGGCGGTGTGGGTCTCGCCGGGAGCGGCGATGGCGGACAGGGCGACGATGCGCGGCGTCTGCGAGATGTCGGTGTGCGAGACGCGACCGCCGTGCATGAGCTGCATCACGATGGTGCCGCCCTCGGCGTGCACGGCGTCGGCGACGCGGCGCCAGCCGGCGATCTGCTCGTCGGTCTCGATGCCGGGCTGGCCGGGGTACGAACGGCCCTCCTGCACGGGCCAGGTGCCCTCGGTGACGATGAGCCCGAGGCCGGCGCGCTGCCGGTAGTGCTCGACGAGCAGGTCGTTCGGGATCCCGGCCTCGCCGGCGCGGGTGCGCGTGAGCGGGGCCATGACGATGCGGTTCGACAGGGGCAGGGCGCCGAGGGTGGCGGGTTCGAAGAGCTTCACCTCACGTGCAACGCGGTGTTGCGCACTGCAATTCCTGCTCGGGAGGGATTCAGTCGCGCGGGCAGACGAGCGTCGAGGAGCGGACCTGTCCCTCGGGCCGGATCACCTGGTGCCGCGAGAGCGGCTTGCCGCAGATCGGGCACCCGCGGTCCACGGTGCGGTCGTCGACGCCCTCGGGGTGGCCGGCACCGATCTGCGAGGGACCCATCTTCGCGATGAGCGTGCTGTTCCACCGTTCGTACCACTGTCCGAAGCGACCCACGGTCCGTCCTTTCGTTCGTGCACCAACCATTGTGCCACGAACGATCGCGGATCACACCCGGTCGACGCCGTCGACTCGTTCGAGGAGTTCGGTCAGCTCGTCCTTGAGGGCCTCGAGTCGTTCGAGCGGCCACCCCAACCGGTCGGCGACGGCCAGGGGGACGGCACGAGCGCGTTCACGCAGGGACCGGCCGGCCGTGGTGAGCGAGACCTCGAGCTGGCGTTCGTCGGTCGTGCTCCGGGAGCGGCGGAGGTACCCGGACGCCTCGAGCCGCTTGAGCAACGGGCTGAGGGTCGCCGAGTCGAGCCGCAGCTCACGGGCGATCTCGCGCACCGAGCGGGGGTCGTGCTCCCACAGCGCGAGCATCACGAGGTACTGCGGGTGCGTCAGGCCCATCGGCTCGAGCAGGTCGCGGTAGAGCCCGATGACGCTCCGGCTGGTCGCCGCGAGCGCGAAGCAGAGCTGCCGGTCGAGGGCGAGCGGGTCCACGTCGGTCTCGGTCATCCGTCCACCATACCGTTCGTGCGCGAATGGTCGGCAGGGGTGCGGTCGTGCGCCGGTTCGGTCGAAACATGTACACGCGGGTTTCGACATCCCACGAGTCGTTCGACGCGTGGGTTGTCGCAGATGCACGTGCATCTTCTGCGTGTGCATGTTTCGACGTTCCACGAGTCGATCGACAGGTGGGACGTCGCGAGATGCACGCGCATCGATCGACGACCTGCAGCGCCGCCCGCACCGCGAGCCGACGACCGGCAGCGCCGCCCGCACCGCGAGTCGACCGCCCGACCGCCGGCAGCGCCGTGCGCACCGCCAGCCGACAGCCCGGGTGCGGCAGCGCGCGCCCGGCCGCAACCGCCTGGAGGCGCGGGTCGGCCGTGTGGGTCGACCCGCGCCTCCGGGACGGGTGCGCTGGTGCCTACGCGCGGTGCGTCGGCGTGTGCCCCTCGTGCGGGTTCGCGTCCGGCTCGACGGCCGCGGCGTGGGAGCCGTGGTGGTCGCCGCTGCCCGCACCCTCGTGGCCGGCGACGGGGTGCGACCGCTCGAGCTTCGCACCCTCGACGTCGACGTCCGGCACGATCCGGTCGAGCCACTTCGGGAACCACCAGGCGCTCTGGCCGAGCAGGTGCATCGCGGCCGGGATGAGCAGCATCCGGACCACGAACGCGTCGATGAGGACACCGAACGCCAGGCCGAAGCCGATCGGCTTGATGGTCGACGAGTCCGAGGAAGATGAAGCCCGCGAAGACCGAGATCATGATGATCGCGGCCGCCGTGACCACCGCGCGGCCGGCGTGCAGACCGCGCTGGACCGCGACCTTCGCCGAAGCGCCGTGGGCGTAGGCCTCGCGCATGCCGGACACCAGGAACAGCTGGTAGTCCATCGCGAGACCGAACAGGATGCCGATCTCGATGATGGGCAGGAAGCTCAGGATCGGTGCGGGGTCGTGCACCCCGAACACGCTGCCGAGCCAGCCGAACTGGTAGATCGCGGTCAGTCCACCGAACGACGCCAGGACGGACAGGATGAAGCCCGCCGTCGCGGTGATCGGCACGAGGAACGACCGGAACACGATGATGAGGATGATCAGCGACAGGCCGACGACGACCACGAGGTAGAGCGGCAGCACGTTGGCGAGCTTCTCGGACACGTCGATGTTCGCGGACGCGTTGCCGGCGACGCCGAGTGTGGCCGTGCCGTCGTCGACGGTCACACCCTGCGACCGCAGGTCCTTGACGAGCTCCTCGGTGGAGACGCTGTCCGGGCCACCGGCGGGCTCCACCTGGAAGGCGATGATGTCGCGGTCCTTCGAGGCACCGATCGGCAGCACGGCCTTGACGTCGTCGTTCTTCGCGATCGCCTCGCCGATGGTGACCTCGGTCGCGGTGACGTCGTCCTTGCTGACCGCCTTCGGCAGGGTCGCGACGACGAGCAGCGGCCCGTTCTGGCCGGCACCGAACTCCTGGTCGAGCGCCTTGTAGGCCTTGTACTGGCTGGAGTCGACGGCCTCGGACGAACCGCTCGGCAGGCCGAGGCGCATCTGCGTGGCCGGCAGGGCGATCGTGCCGAGCACCGCGACGCCGGCGACGAGCGTGATGACCGCGCGCCAGGTCGACATCGGCTTGTTCGGCACGCGGGTCGACCCCGTGTTGCCGATCCGCGACCGCTCCTTCTTCCGCAGGATCCGCATGCCGATGAGCGACAGCAGCGCCGGGGTGAAGGACGTCGCGATGAGGATGGCGAAGAAGACCGCGACGGCGCCGACCGTGCCCATCAGGCCGAGGAACGGGATGCCGGTGATGTTCAGCGCGAGCAGGGCGACGATGACGGTCGCGCCGGCGAAGACCACGGCGTTGCCGGAGGTGCCGTTCGCCAGGCCGATCGACTCGTGCACCTGCATGCCCTGCTTCAGCTGGGTCCGGTGTCGGTTCAGGATGAACAGCGAGTAGTCGATGCCGACCGCCAGGCCGAGCATCACCCCCAGCACCGGGGTGACCGAGATGAACTCGACCAGGCCCGAGAAGGACAGCGACGCGAGCGAGGCCACGCCCACGCCGAGCACGGCGCTGACGAGCGGGATCGCGGCGCCGATGATCGTGCGGAGCATCAGGAAGAGCACGAGCGCGGCGATGATCACGCCGACGATCTCACCGGGGCCGAGGATCGAGGGCACGCCCTGGGCGATGTCGTTCGAGACGTAGACGTTCACACCGCTGATGTCGGCCGAGTCGGCGTCGTCGGCGATGGCGGTCTTCGTGTCGGCGGGGACCTCGAACGTCGACTTCGTGAACTGCACGGTGCCGATCGCGGCGCTGCCGTTCGACGAGACGAAGCGGATGTCCTTCGACAGGTCGAGCAGGCGCGCGTTCTCGTCGAGCTGCCGCTTGGCGTCGGAGAGCTTCGTCTTGCCGTCGTCGAGCTTCTGCTGCGACGCGTCGAGGGTCTGCTGCTGCGCGTCGAGCTGCTGCTGCGCCGCGTCCACCTGGGCCTGCGCGGCGCTCTGGGCAGCACCGGTCAGGGCGCTGACCTGCTGCTTCTGCGCGTCGATCTGCGCCTGCGCGGTCGCGATCTGCTGCTTGCCCGCGTCGATCTGCTTCTGGCTGTCGGAGATCGTCGTCTCCTGGTCGGCGATCTTCGACTGGCCGTCGGTGATCTTCTGCCGGCCGTCGTCGAGCTGCTGCTGGGTGTCGAAGCCGCTCGTCGCGCCCTTCACCCCGTCGAGCTTCTCGATGTCCTTCAGGAAGTCGGCGACGTCGGACTTCTGCGCGTCCGTGAACGCCTTGCCGTCCTTCGTCTCGAAGACGATCGTCCCGTTGCCGCCGTTCGCGGACGGGAACTTGTCGGCCAGCTCGTCCTGCACCTGACTGGTCTTGGTGTTCGGGATCGTGATCGACGACGAGATCGTGCCCGCGAACAGGGTGTAGGTGACGCCGGCGACCGCCATGATCACCACCCAGGTGATGATCACGAGCCAGTGGCGTCGTGCGGAGAACCGTCCGAGACGGTAGAGGAGACCGGCCATGCGGTTGCCCCGTTCCTTTCGTGTCAGGTGTTGTTGCGGTGGGGTGCGCCGGTGGACCCCTGGGGGTGGATCAGTCGGTGGGCAGGTAGCCGCTGCGGACGCTGTGCACGAGCCGCGCGAGCAGGGCATCCCAGGCGGCGACCGACTGCGTGTCGATCGCCGGTCCGGACGTGGACAGCCAGTGCTCCGCGATGACGACGATGCCGCTCATCAGTGACTCGACGAGCAGGGCGGCGTCGAGGGGTCGGCCGCCGGGTAGCGTCGCGCGACCTCGTCCCGCAGCCGCTCGGTCACCCGGGCGAACGCCGTCTGGGTGAGGACCGCGGCCTTCGGGTCGTCCTTGCCGGGGTCGCCGAGGATCCGGTACATGCTCGAGATCGCCGAGGCGAGGTCGGCTCCGCGTGCCGCGGACTCGAGCTCGTCGAACATGGACGCGCGGCTGCCGTCGCCGACCGGGGTCTTCGCCATGTCGGCCAGGAACCGGTCGATGATGACGGAGAGCTCCTGCTCGCAGACGGCCAGCAGGACCTCGTCGAGCGATCCGAAGTGGTTGAACACCGTGCGTCGGGCGATGTCGGCGCGGGCGGCCAGGTCGTCGACGCTGAACTCGCGGCCGCCGCGCTCCTCGACGAGGTCGCGGGCGGCCTGCAGGATCGCCGCACGGTGCTTCGCCTTGAGGGCGGCACGGCGGTCGATCGAGAGGGTCACGTGTACGAACACTAGGTGCATCGATGCACTCGGTGCATCTTCTACGAGTGCATCTTCAGGTTCGTCCCCCGACGAGTCCACACTGGCGCACCCGATCCACCCGCGCCCGGAAACTCGGTTCAGCACACCTGTGCATGGTTGACTGGACCGAGCCCGTCCGCCGTACGAAGGAGTACCGATGCCCGTCCGCCTGTCCCCGGAGACCCTCGACGAGATCGCCGCCAGCGGCGTCGCCGTCCCGACCTACGACCGCGACGGGATCACGGCCGGCATCGTCCACTTCGGCGTCGGCGGCTTCCACCGTGCACACCAGGCGATGGTCGTCGACCGGCTCCTCCAGCAGGGCGAGGCCCGCGAGTACGGCATCTGCGGCGTCGGCGTCCTCGAGCAGGACCGCCGGATGGCGACGGCGATGGCTGAGCAGGGCGGCCTGTACACGCTCGTCCTCAAGCACCCGGACGGCACCCGCGAGTCCCGCGTGGTCGGCAGCATCGTCGACTACCTGCTCGCCGTCGACGACCCCGACGCCGTCGTCGAGAAGATGGCGCACCCCGACACCAGGATCGTCAGCCTGACCATCACCGAGGGCGGGTACAACTTCGACCACGTCACCGGTGAGTTCGTCGCCGACGAGCCCGGGGTCGCCGCCGACCTGCGCGGCGACGGCCCGCCGCACACCGTGTTCGGGCTCGTCGTCGAGGCGCTGCTCCGGCGACGCGATCGCGACCTCCCGCCCTTCACGGTGATGTCGTGCGACAACATCCAGGGCAACGGGCACGTCGCGCGGGAGATGTTCACCGCCTACGCCCGGCTGCAGGACCCGGCGTTCGCCGACTGGATGGACGAGCACGTCTCGTTCCCGAACTCGATGGTCGACCGGATCACACCCGTCACCGCCGACGAGGACCGCGCCTGGGTCCGTGACGAGCTCGGCATCGAGGACGCCTGGCCCGTCGTCGCCGAGCCGTTCTTCCAGTGGGTGCTCGAGGACGACCACCCCGCGGGCCGTCCGCCCTACGAGCAGGCCGACGTGCAGATCGTCGACGACGTCGAGCCGTACGAGCTCATGAAGCTCCGGCTCCTCAACGCCAGCCACCAGGGACTCTGCTACTTCGGGTACCTCTCCGGGTACCGGTACGCCCACGAGGCCACGCAGGACCCCGCGATCGCCACGTTCCTGCGTCGCTACATGGACGAGGAGGGCACGCCGACCCTGCACTCCGTGCCCGGCATCGACCTCGAGGACTACAAGTCCACGCTCATCGAGCGGTTCCAGAACCCGGAGGTCCGCGACACCCTCGCCCGGCTCTGCGCCGAGTCGAGCGACCGGATCCCGAAGTGGCTGCTGCCCGTCGTGCGCGAGAACCTGGCCGCCGACCGCCCCGTCGCACTGTCCGCCGGGATCGTCGCGTCGTGGGCGCGGTACGCCGAGGGCACCGACGAGTCCGGCGAGCCCATCACGGTGGTCGACCGCCTGGCCGAGTCGCTCACGGCCGCCGCGAGGACCCAGCGCGACGACCGGCTCGCCTTCATCCGGAACCGGCAGGTGTTCGGCGACCTCGTCGACGACGAGCGGTTCGTCGCGGCGTACCGCGACGCCCTCGACGGGCTCCTCACGGACGGCGCGCACGCCACCGTGACGCGCCTGTCCCGTTCCTGAGACGCTCGCCACGACGGCCTGGAGGCGCGGTGCCAGCTGGCACCGCGCCTCCAGTCCGTCATCGGGTCGGGTCCGACGGCGGCGGTGGACGCCCGGTGGATCCCGTCCGCAGGGATGTCGGATCCGGACGGCGGATCCCGCGGATCCCGGTCCGGATCCGACATCGCGCGAACCGATACCGGCCCTGCTCCCCTCGCGACGCAGCCGATCGGAGCAGCATGGTCCGGTGGCGGACGTGTCGGACCGGTGGGTGCAGCGCCTCCGCGACGGCGTCGTGCCCCGGTCGTGGCCGGTGCACCCGTCGGCAGCTGACCGCGACCGCCGACGCGGTGTCGGCGTACGCTGACGTCCGTGGGGGATCGCCAGCGTTCGAGACCGTCAGACCAGGACACCGACCGGGGACCGCACGACCCCTACGCGCGCCGACCCGGGTACGTCACCGGCGCGGACGGCCGGACCGACACGTGGACGACCGCGGCGGTCGCGGGCGTGGTGACGGGCGTCGCCGTGCTGTTCTTGTCGGGTCTGCTGGGCGTGGCCGAGCTGTTCGCGTACCCGGCTGCAGGTGGTGATCGGCGCCGCAGTCTGGTTCACCGTCCGGACGCGCCGCCGGGCAGCGGACCGTCGCGTCGGACGCGCCCCGGACGCGGTCGCGAAGGCCCGATCGCAAGCCGTTGCCGACGCGAACGGCGGGCGGCGCTTCTTCGTTGCGCAGAACCCGGTGGTCGTCATCGTGATGGGTGGGATCTTCCTCGTGTTCGGCATCGTGCGACTCGTCGCCGCCGGCGCCTCCGCCGGGTCGGTCATCGTGACGCTCCTGCTGGCCGTGTCCGCAGTCGTCCTGATCGTGCAGGGGATCGGCACCCTCGTCGTCAAACGCCGACACCGGTCGCGAGCGGCCACGGAGAAGTGAGCCACGCCACGCGACCGATGCCGCCCCAGGCGCTATGGTCACGTCGTGAACCGGACCGACCGCCTGTACGCGCTCGTTGAGGAACTCCGCGCGGCGGCGCCCGGCCGCCGGACCGCCAGGAGTCTCGCCGAGCGCTTCGCCGTCAGTGTCCGCACCGTCGAGCGTGACCTCCGATCACTGCAGGACGCCGGCGTGCCCATCTGGGCCGAGCCCGGCCGGACCGGCGGGTACGCGATGGACGCCCGGGCGACGCTGCCGCCGCTGGGGCTCACCGTCGACGAGGCCCTCGCGGTCGCGATCGGCCTCGGCATCGCTCCGTTCGAGTCCCTTCCGAGACGCCGCCCAGAGCGCTGCGCGGAAGGTGACCGCGGTCCTGACGGAGGACGATGCCCGCCGCACCACCACGCTGGCGCGACGCGTGCACCTGCTCGAGTCCGGTGGACGGGAGCCCGCGCCGACGGCACTCGCGAGCGCCCTCACCGGCGGCCGTGTCGTGCGGATGCGGTACCGCGACGCCGGGGGATCGGACACCGAGCGCGCGGTCGAGCCCCTCGGGTACATCGGCAAGGGCGAGGACTGGTACCTCATCGCCTGGTGCCGGCTGCGCGACGGCGTGCGTGCGTTCCGGGGCGACCGGGTGCTCGACGTCGTGGTCACCGACGAGGTCGCGCCGCAGCGGGTGGTCCGGATCGACGAGCTCGACATCCCGCACGGTGTCCTCCGGCCGGTGCTCGGCGCCTGATCGCGGAAACCCCGACAGGACGGTGTCGCGGGACCCGAGGATGCTCGACCCGGGAGGTCACGGAGGCCGCCCGGGAAGGCACACCATGGAGTTCGCATCGATCCGGATCATCACCGACGACCTCGACGGGATGGTCGCGTTCTACGAGCGGGTCACCGGGTCGGTCGCCCGCCGGCCCGCCCCGGTGTTCGCCGAGGTCGTGACCGGCGGTGCCGTCCTCGCGCTCGGCACCCCGGCGACCGTGGCAGCGCTCGGAGCGGGAGCGCCGACGGCGGGGGCGAACGGGAGCGTGATCGTCGAGTTCCTCGTCGACGACGTCGACGCGACGTTCGAGGGTCTGCACGAGGGGCTCGACGACGTGGTGCTGCCGCCGACGACGATGCCGTGGGGGAACCGCTCGACGCTGTTCCGTGACCCGGACGGCAACCTCGTGAACCTGTTCAGCCGTCCGGCCTGACCGCTCCGACACGATCCGCCGATCGAGGTCCTGCGCTAGCGTCGACCACATGTCCGGGATGCTCGCGGCGCTCGACCGGTGGAACGCCCGGCACCCCTGGTCGCACAACCAGGCCTACAGCCGGGTCGTGCTCACCCACGGCCGTCGAGCACGGGTCGGAGGCGGCCCGTTCCGTGCGCTCGACGTCGGGTGCGGGACCGGCGTGCTCGCGAGCCGTCTCGCCCTGGAGTTCGACGAGGTCGTCGGGCTCGAACCGTCGGCGCCGACGGCCGAGATCGCGCGACGCACGGCGGCACACCTGCCTGCCGTGCGGATCGTCGAGGGGTCCCTCGACGCCGTCGGGCACGAGCAGTTCGACCTGGTGACGTTGGTCGCCGTGCTGCACCACCTCCCGCTCGACCCCGCGCTGCGCCGACTGCGGCACCTCGTCCGTCCGGGTGGTCGGCTCGTCGTCGTCGGTGTGGCGGCGGAGACGCGACGCGACCTCGGCTGGTCCGTGCTCTCCACGGTGGTCAACCCCGTCGTCGGAGTGTTCCGGCACCCTCGTCGACGCAGTGGTCCCGCCCGCGCGCAGGCCCCGACCGCTCCCGCCACCGAGACGTTCGAGGAGATCCGGACGCTGGCCGCCCGGTACCTGCCGGGCATGCGGATGCGCCGCGGACCCTTCTGGCGGTACGTCCTGGTGTGGGAGGCCGTCGCGGTCTGAGGGTGTGCGCTCAGCCGCCGACCGCAGCCGCCACGTCGTCGTCCCACGGCACCGGCGTCACGGAGCCGGTCACCCAGTCGCGGCGGAGGATCCCGTAGGCCACGGACGCGACGGGCGCGGCGCCCTCGACCGGCCAGGCCTCGCGGTAGTGCGCCTCCTTGACCCAGCCCGACCGCACGAAGACGCGGCGCATCGCCGTGTTGTCCTCGCGGGTCTGTCCCTCGAAGCGTGTGACCTCGCCCATCGTGCGGAACACGTGGTCCGTCGTAGCCCGCAGCGCCGACGGGACCGATGCCCTGGCCGCGGAACCGGCCGGCGATGCGCAGGTCGAAGAGCGGAACGGGATCGGCGAGGTCCTCGAGCCGGACGATGCCGATGCGGCCGTGGTCCTCGTGCTGCAACCAGTACGTGTCGTGTTCGTCGTCGCGGAAGGCGCCGGCGTCGATCGCGGCCTCGGCGTCTGCGTGGGCGATCGTGCGGCGGACGTGGAACGGGAACTCCTCGCCGGTCAGGAACGCGACGAGGTCCGCACGGTCGGCGCCGGTCGGGTCGAGCCGGACGAGGGTGACCGTCACAGGTACGGCCTCGGGTCCAGCAGTTCGACGTAGTGGCCCGACGGGTCGAGCAGGTAGACGCCGCGGCCGTCGTGCTCGGTGTTCGTCTCGCCGGGGCGCTGCCGCTGCGGGTCGGCCCAGTGCTCCCGACCCTCGGCGGTGATGCGGGCGTACGCGCGGTCGAAGTGGTCGTCGTCGACCAGGAACGCGTAGTGCTGCGGCGGGAAGTCGATCGGCACCGCTGCGAACTGCAGCAGGACGCCGTCGGGCAGCTGCAGGTTGGTGAACGGGCCCCACGACGGGGCCTCGGCTGCTTCGAGGAGGTCGACGAAGAACGCCGCGGACACCGCGGGCTCCTTCGCCGCGATGATCGTGTGGTTGAACGATGCGGTCATGGCGCTCACAGTAGCGGTGTGACCGCCCGCGCCACAGGGCAGCCGTCGTCAGTGCCGCAGGGTCGCGGCCCACCGGGCGATCGAGTCGTACGCGTGCTCGCGCACCTCGGGGACGGACAGCACGACGTCGTGGAGCGCACCGTGCAGCCGCCGGACGGTGACCTCGCTGCCCAGCGACAGCGCCCGGTGCGCCACGACGTCGACGTTGAGCGCGACGTCGGCCCGGGCCATGCCGTCGTCCCACGTGGGCTGCAGCATGCTCTTGTCGCTGAGCATCACGAGCACCGGGACCTCGAGACCCAGCCCGGCCTCGACCGTCGCCTGCCCGTCGAACACCGCGGCGAGCCAGCCCGGGTGGAGCGGGAAGCCCCGGTCCGGCCGCCACTGCTGGTCGTACGTCCGATCCCTCGCCGGCGCTCGACACGGTGCGCGTGTAGAAGCCGGGGTCGACCGCGGGCATCGGCGCGAGCGGGTTCCGGCGGGCGCCGAGCTTGATCACCGGGGTCACGAGCGCGCGGCCGACGGCGTTGGCCTGGAACTCGAGCCACGGGCTGTTCAGGACGATCCCGGCGACGTGTTCCGGGTGCCGGGCCGCCCAGAGCGACAGGGTGAGTCCGCCCGTGGAGTGCCCCATCGGCACGAGCCGCCGCCCCGTGTCCCCGCGGCGGTGCTCGGCGGTGATCACGTCGAGCGCCGCGGCGATGTCCTCGTCGTAGGTGCTGAGGTCGTCGACGAAACCGGGCGTCTGCCGGGGTTGCAGGCTCCGGCCGTACTTCCGCAGGTCGAGTGCGTGGAACCGGGCGCCGAGCTGTTCGAGTCGCTCGGCCAGTTCGACCTGGAAGAAGTAGTCCGACCACCCGTGCACGTAGAGCACGTCGACGCCGTGCAACGGGCCGTGGGCGTGCAGCAGCAGGTCGGCCGCCGAGCGTCGACGCCGGACGAGGGTCGCGACCACGGGGCCTTCGGAGTCCTCGCCGAGGGGGAGCTCGAGCCGCTCGAACGCCGCCCCGAGGACGTCCTCGCGCCAGCCGTGGTCCGCCATCGGTCGAGCGTATCCGCCGGGGTCCACGCCGTCCGCGGGTAACGATCCGTACCGTCTCGGGCCTTTCCCAGCGCACGTGGCGGACTTCTCCGGAGAAGTCCCGGCGGTTGTCCGAACAGGGCTGGGACGCTCCGGGAACCGCGAGGGCGGTGGATCGACACGACGGGGGAGGCCCACGGGATGGCATTCAGACGAGCAGGGGGAGCCGCGCTCGGCTTCGTGGGCGGCAGTGTGCTCGCCGGGTTGCTGGTGGGGGTCGGCGTCACACCGGTGCTCGCGGTCGCCGGGGTCGGGACGAGCTCGGCGATCGGCGTGTTCGACTCGTTGCCGGAGTACATCCGGATCGGCGACCTGCCGCAGCGCAACGAGGTCTGGGCGTACCGCGGCGGCAAGCCGGTGCGGCTGGCGAACGTGTGGGACCAGAACCGCCAGGAGCTCTCGTTCGACCAGATCAGCGACCAGCTGAAGCACGCCGCGGTCGACGGCGGGGACAAGCGCTTCTACGAGACCGGCGGCATCGACGCGACGTCGATGGTCCGGTCGCTCGTGAGCGTGGTGGCTGCGAAGGGCAAGGGCGGCTCCGGCGGCTCGACGCTGACGATGCAGCTCGTCCGGAACATCAAGATCCAGCAGGCGAGCGAGTTGCCCACCGAGGAGGAGCGCGCCGCCGCGTTCAAGGAGGCGACGAAGCGCACCCCGGACCGCAAGCTCGCCGAGATGAAGCTCGCGATCGGGCTGGCCAAGGAGTACTCCAAGAAGGAGATCCTCACCGCGTACCTCAACATCGCCTACTTCGGCGACCAGACCTACGGCGTGCAGGCCGCGGCGCAGCGCTACTACGGCAAGGACGCCACCGACCTGAGCCCGGCCGAGGCGGCGTCCCTCGTCGCGATCGTGCAGTGGCCCGAGCGACGCGACCTGTCGAAGCCCGCCCACTACAACGACAACGTCGCCCGGCGGGACGTCATCCTGCGCTCGATGCACGCGCAGGACACCTGACCCGGGCCGAGCTCACCGAGGCGCTCGCGGCGAAGCCGACCGACTACGTCCGGCTCACCGCCCCGCAGCAGGGGTGCGAGGCGGTCGCCCACGGCGCCGAGTTCTTCTGCGACTACGCGGTCCGGGTCGCGAAGGAGCTGCAGCAGCTCGGCCCGACCGCGGACCGCCGCGCGGACGCCTGGCGGACCGGCGGGTACCGCATCCAGACCACGCTCGACCTCGACCTGAACGCGCAGCAGAAGGCGCTGCTCGACCAGTACGACCCGAACACCGAGTCGCGGTTCGCGCTCGGGGCGACGCTCGACACCGTCGAGGCCGGCACGGGCCGCGTGCTGACGATGGCGCAGAACACGGACTACGACCGGTCCGAACGGGCTCCGGCGACCGCCACCTCGCTCAACTACGCGACCGACCGGGCGTACGGCGGCTCGAGCGGGTTCCAGGTCGGCTCGACCTACAAGATGTTCACCCTGTTGGCAGTGGCTCGCGTCGGGCAGGAGCCCGGACGCGATGGTGAACGGCACGCGGCACACCCAGACGACGTGGACGCAGTGCGGGCAGACCATCGAGCGGGCGTGGACGCCGAAGAACGACTCCCCGGGGCAGCGGGGGATGTACTCCGTGCGGAACGCGACGGCGCAGTCCGTGAACGCCGCGTACTCGTCGATGGCGGCGCAGCTCGACCTGTGCGACATCCGCGACGTCGCCGCGCGACTCGGCGTGCACCCGGCGCGGGGCGGCGACCTGCCGGCGAACCCGGCAGCCGTGCTCGGCACGACGAGCATCGCACCGCTGACGATGGCGGCCGCCTACGCCGGTGTCGCGAACGGTGGCGTGTACTGCGCGCCCGTCGTGATCGACCAGGTGACGGGTCCGGACGGCGAGCAGCTCGGCGGTCAGGCGAAGGCGTGCGGGCAGGCGGTGCCCGCGGACGTCGCCGCGACCGCGTTCGAGGTGATGCAGGGCGCCTTCCGCGGCGGGACGGCGAGCGGCGGACAGACCCCGGACGGGGCGACGCTGTTCGGCAAGACCGGCACCACCGACGAGGCGGACCAGATCTGGTTGGTCGGCGGGACCTCGCGTGCCGTGACCGCGTACTGGCAGGGCAACACCGACGGCGGGAAGACGAACCTCCGGCACTACTCGAACGGCGAGGGGACCTACGCCGGCACCCGGGCCGCCGTCTGGCGGCAGGCGCAGACGGCGGTGAACGCGGCCGTGCCGGTCGGCTGACGATCCAGACGCAACGGCGGACGGCCTGGAGGCGCGGTGCCGGCTGGCACCGCGCCTCCAGGCCGTCGGACGGTTGCGTCTAGGACAGCTGCTTGCTGTCCTCGAGCCAGCCCGCGAGCTTCTGCATGTAGTCCGCCTGCGACGCGTAGTCGAGCGCCGGGAAGGTCCAGCTGTGCACCTGGCCCGCCTGGAGGGCGGCGTTGTCGGCGAACGTCGGCTGCTTCTCGAGGTCGGCGACCTGGTAACCCTGCTGCGACAGCAGCAGCACGTCGCCGCTGATCTGGCCCGCGTTCTCCCACGAGTAGATGCCCCAGTAGAAGCCCTTCGGCTTCGGGTTCACGAAGTCGACGCCGAACGACGAGTACATCTGCAGCAGCGGCTCGTCGGTCGGACGGGTGACGTAGGCGCCGTCGCCGTCGGCGTACATGGAGACGACCGACAGGTCCTTCTCCTTCGCGACCTGCTCGAGCTCGTCGCCGGCGGTGTCGAAGCGCTTCTCGGCGGCCTCGATCGTCGACTCCTTCGCGCCGAGCGACTCGGACAGATCGGCGATCTTCTCGATGACGTCCTCGCCCTTGCCGCCCCACTTGACCTGGACGACGGGCGCGATGGCCTCGATCTGCTGCTCCTGCTCCTTGTCCTTGAAGCCGTAGCCGGGCTGCGTCGTGTCGAGCGTGCCCTGCTCGTCGGTCGGGTAGACCGAGGTGACGACGAGGTCGGGCTTCAGGGCCGCGAGCTGCTCGCGAGGTCGATGTCGCCGTAGCCGGTGCCGAGCTGCGTGATGCCGTCGGTGTCGAGTCCCGTGAAGCGGGCGTCCTTCGCCATGGTCAGCTGGCCGAAGGTGCCGATCGGCTTCAGGCCGTACTCGACGAACGAGATCGCGATGTCGTTGAGGACCACGACGCGCTTCGGGGTGTGGTCGACCTTGACGGTGGTGCCGGTGGCGTCCTCGTAGGACCAGGCCTTGTCCGCGGCGGCGTCACCGTTGCCGGCGCGGTCGCCGTCGTCCGAGGCCGTTCGCGCCGGAGCAGCCGGTGAGGAGGAGGGCCGAGACGGCCACGGAGGTCACGAGGGCGGCTCGGAGGGAGCCGCGGCGGGGGATCTTCACGTTAGGAGAGGCTAACCCTAAGTTCCGAGCGGTCGCCAGTGTTCGTTCGGTTTCTCCGGCTCGGGTGGCGTCGTGCTCGTCCGCTTCGGGGACGATCATCGGCGCGCCCGTGACCGGGTCGGCGAGGACGCGGGCGTGCAGACCGAAGGCGCGCTCGAGCAGTGCGGGCGTGAGGACCTTGGCCGGGGTGCCGTCGGCAGCGACCCCGCCGTCGTGCAGGACGACGAGCCGGTCCGAGTACCGCGCCGCGAGGGACAGGTCGTGCAGGACCATCACCACGGTCGACCCCTGCTCGCGGTTGAGGCGACGGACGAGCCGGAGGACCTCGAGCTGGTGCGCCAGGTCGAGGTACGTGGTCGGCTCGTCGAGCAGGAGCGTCTCCGCCTGCTGCGCCACGACCAGGGCGATCCAGGCGCGCTGTCGCTGACCGCCGGACAGGCTCGCGACGTCGCGGTGCGCCACCTCGGTCAGACCGGTCGCCGCGATGGCCTGCTCGGCGACGTCGGCGTCGTCCGCCGTCCACGGCTTCGCCCACGACTGGTGCGGGTTGCGGCCGCGCATCACCAGGTCGAGCACGCTCGTGCCGGCCGGTGCGACGAGGGACTGCGGCAGGATCGCGAGCTTCCGCGCGACGGCCCGGTTGTGCTCCTTGCGGATCGGGACGCCGTCGAGGTGGACCTCGCCGGCCTGGGGCTTCAGGACCCGGCCGAAGGCCTTCAGCAGCGTCGACTTCCCGCAGCCGTTCGCGCCGAGGAACGTCGTCACCGTGCCGCGCTCGATGCGCAGGTCGAGGTCGACCAGGACCGGGTGCTTGTCGTAGCCGACGGACAGGCCGCGGGCCTCGAGCACGGGCACACCGCCGTCCGGTCCTGCTGCGTTCGTGGTCATCGGGACATCTCCTTGC
Organism: Curtobacterium sp. AC273; assembly: GCF_979253735.1. Taxonomy (NCBI): domain Bacteria; kingdom Bacillati; phylum Actinomycetota; class Actinomycetes; order Micrococcales; family Microbacteriaceae; genus Curtobacterium; species Curtobacterium sp. AC273. The sequence continues at coordinate 218,430 of NZ_CEEDDU010000005.1, forward strand.
GGTGACGGATGAGGAGCCAGATCAGGTACGGGGCGCCGATCACGGTGGTGATGATGCCGACCGGCACCTGCCACGGGAACGCCGACCGGGCGAGGAGGTCCGCGGCGAGCACGAGCACCGCACCGAGCGCCCCGGCGAGGAGCAGCGGCGGCCGGTTCGTCCCCGCGAGCCGGAGCCCGATCTGCGGGACCACGAACGCCACGAACCCGACCGGGCCGGCGGCGGCGACCGCGGCGGCGGTCAGGACGACCGCGAGCGCGATGACGATCAGCCGGTGCCGCTGCACGGCCAGACCGACGCCCGTCGCGACCTCGTCGCCGAGCTGCCCGATGCCGAGGGCCGCACTGGTCGCGAGGGCGAGCGGCACCGCGACGACGGCGACGGCGACGAGCGGCCAGACGCTCGACCACGACGTGCTCGACAGGCTGCCCACGAGCCACTGCGACGCGGCGGCCGCCACGGTGATCTTCGCGCGGACGAGCAGGTAGCTGGTGACGGCGTCGAGCGTGGCGCTCACCCCGATGCCGACGAGGACGAGGCGGTAGCTCTGCACCCCGCCGCGCCACCCGAGCCCGTACACGGCGACGGCGGCGACGAGGGCACCGATCGTCGCGGCGACCGGGATGCCGCCGCCGAGCACGATCGACGACACCGAGTACGTCCCGCCACCGAACACGATCGCTGCCACGGCTCCGACGCTCGCGCCGGCGGTCACGCCGATGATGTCCGGGGTACCGAGCGGGTTCCGCGTGAATGTCTGGGTCAGCGCGCCGGCGACCCCGAGGGTCAGCCCGACGAGCGCGCCGGTGAGCACCCGCGGGAGTCGGAGGGTCTCGACGATGAAGGCGTCCGGCCCCGACTCGAGGCCGAGCAGGGAGCGGACGACGGTGCCGGGGGCGATCCAGGTCGACCCGATGGCGACCCCGAGGACGACCAGCACGACCACGGCGCCGAGCGACCCCACCGTGTACCAGAACACCCGCGGGCGCCGAGGCGAGCCCGACCGGGCCGACGACGATGCCGCGGCGACCGGCGGCGGTCCTCGTCGCGGCCGTGGTGTCCGTGGCCTTCGCACGGCTGCCCGGACGCGTCGTGTCCGCCGCGCTCACAGGGACACCAGCGACCGGCGTCGGGCGACGGCGACGAACACCGGACCGCCGATGACCGCGAGGACGATGCCGACCTCGACCTCGGAGAACCCGCCGATCAGACGACCGACCACGTCCGCGAGCAGCACGAGCGCGGCGCCGACGATCCCGGACACCGGCAGCGTCCAGCGGTGCCGGTCCCGACGAGGGCACGGGCGACGTGCGGCACGGTCAGGCCGACGAAGCCGATCGGGCCGGCGGCCGCGGTGGCACCGGCGGCGAGCAGCGTGATCGCACCGAGTCCGACCAGCCGGGCGACGAGGACGTTCTCGCCGAGCCCCTTCGCCAGTTCGGTGCCGAGGCCCAGGGCGTCGAGCGCCCGGACGTTGAGGACGGCGAGGACGAGCCCGGCGACGAGGAACGGCCACACCGCGCCGAGTACGTCGAGCTGCCGCGCGGCGAGCGACCCGACGACCCAGAGCCGGTACGCGTCGAGCGAGGCCTGGTCGGTGAGCACCACGAACGAGGTCAGCGCGCCGAGGAGTGCCGAGACCGCCGCCCCGGCCAGGGCCAGCGGCACCGGGCTGGCCGTGCCGCTGCCCGCGATCGTCACCGAGAACACGACGACGCTCGCGACGAGCGCCCCGACGAGCGCGAACCAGACCGTGGCGCCGGTGCTCGTCACGCCGAAGACGTAGACGCCGACCACGACGGCCAGTCCGGCACCCGACGAGACGCCGAACAGGCCGGGGTCGGCCAGCGGGTTGCGGGTGTGCCCCTGCATGAGGAGCCCGGCGATGCCGAGGGCCGCACCGACCGCGGCGCCGATGAGCGTGCGCGGGACCCGGGAGCCCCAGACGATCGCCTCGTCCGTGCTGCTCCCCGTCCGCAACAGGCCGGCGACCACCTGGTCGACACCGATCCGGTTGCTGCCGAGGAGCATGCTCGCGACCGCGACCAGGACGAGCGCCACGACGAGCCCGACGATCACGAGGACCCGGCGACGGACCGCGGCGCGGTGGACGCCGAGCGCGGCGATCGGGTCGGTCTCGCGGGGCTGCGGGACGGACGCCAGGGCGGGAGAGGGGCTGGCACGCAGGACATCTTGGGTTAGCCTTGCCTCATGGCGAAGACCCCGCGGCTCCTGCCCGAGAACCCCCGGCTCTTCCGCGCACGTGTCCTCCGGAGCGCGCGGGCCGCCCCCTCGATGCAGCGCGTCACGGTCACCGGTGACGACCTGCACGAGTTCCCGTTCCTCGGGTTCGACCACTGGTTCCGCCTGTTCGTCCAGCGCCCCGACCAGGACGCCTTCCGGATGCCGGACCTCGACGGCAAGAAGTGGTGGCCGACGTTCCTCACGATCCCCGAGGACGTCCGCCCGCACTGCGCGAACTACACGGTCGCCGCGTACCGCCTGCTGCCCGACGGCACCGCCGAGCTCGACATCGACTTCGTCGTGCACACCGACGCCGACGGCGAACCCGAGGGGCCGCGCCGCGATCTGGGCCTGCGCCGCCCGTGCCGGCGACGAGCTCGCCCTGCTCGACCAGGGCTGCATCTTCGACGTGCCGGACGGCACGAGCGAGGTGATCGTCGCGGCCGAGGAGACCGGGCTGCCCGGCGTCGTCGGCATCGCCGCCTCGTTGCCGCGCCACACCGTCGGCCGCATCATCCAAGAGGTCCCGACCGCCGCGGACATCCGCGACCTCGACGCCCCCACCGGGGTGCAGGTGACGTGGATCGTCCGGCAGCCGGGCACGGTCCCCGGCAGCGGTGCGCTCGCCGAGCTGCAGCGGTACGTCCCCGCCGACGACCGGTGCTACGCCTTCGTCGTGGGGGAGTCGACGCTCGCCACCGAGGGGCGCCGACACCTGCACCGTGCGGGCCTGCCGAAGTCGCGCATCACGTTCTCGGGCTTCTGGAAGCACGAGGTGCGCAAGCACGCGCACGCCTGACCCTCGTCGAGGGAGCAGGAATCGTCGACTCCCGGGGCGGGACCCGACGATTCCTGCTCCTCGACTGCGACCTCGCGTCCTCGAAACGACAGGGAGACGGACTGGAGGCGCGGTGCCGGCTGGCACCGCGCCTCCAGTCCGTCGTGGGTGGCGTCAGCCCTTCAGACCGGACCCGGTCACACCCTCGACGATCTGCCGCTGGAAGATCGGGTACAGGATGATCAGCGGCAGCGCCGCCAGGATCGCCCCGGCCTGGATGTCCGCGTAGCGCTGACCGAAGCTGCCCTGGACCGTGGCGAGCCCGACCGGGATCGTCATGAGGTCCGGGTTCGACAGCACGAACAGCGGCAGCAGCAGGTTGTTCCAGACCCCGACGAAGGTCAGGATCGTCACCGCCGCGATCACCGGACGCGACAGCGGCAGGATGACCGACCAGTAGACCTTCCAGATGCCCGCACCGTCGATGCGCGCCGCCTCTTCCAGCTCCTTCGGGATGCCGTCGAAGAACTGCTTGAAGATGAACACCGCGATCACGGCCGGCACCTGCGGGAAGATCACCGACCAGTAGGTGTTGAGCAGGCCGACGGCGTTGAGCTCCTGGAAGATCGGGATGATCAGCACCTGCGTCGGGATCATGATCCCGAGGATGATGAGCAGGAACGCGACGTTCCGGCCGCGGAACACGAGCCGGGACAGCGCGAACGCGGCCATCGACGCGAACAGCACGGTGAGCACCGCGGTGATCACGCTGGTGATGGCGCTGGCGAGGTACCAGTTCCAGATGTCGCCGGCCCCGAACAGTGCTGCGTACGAGTGCAGCGTCGGGTTCCAGTTCGACAGGATCGAGTTCGCGCCCAGGGCGGCGACACCGTTGTCCGACAGCGAGGTCTTCAGCGCGAAGACGCTCGGGATGAGCCAGATGATCGCGAAGACCGTGAGGATGATCGCGGCGACGGTGTTGAAGCCCCGGCCCGAGACGCCGATCTTCGCGGCGTTCGCGGGTGCGGCGGCCGAGACGCCGTTGCGGAGCTTGGCACGGGGCGTCGTGATGCTCTCGGTGGTGGTCATGTCAGGCCCCGATCTCACGCTTGGCGGCAGCGCGCTCGACGAGCTGCCGGATGACCGCGATCGCGACGATCACGATGAACAGGAGCACCGACGCGGCCGATGCGGCTCCGAGTCGGTTGTCGGTGAACCCGACGCCGGTGATGAGCTGCAGCGAGACCTGGGTCGAGATGCCCGGCCCGCCGTTCGTCATCAGGTACACCTGGTCGAAGATCTTCAGGCTCGCGATCACCTGCAGCAGGATGACCAGGGTCGTCGTGCGGCCGAGGAGCGGCAGGGTGATCGACTTGATCTGCTGCCAGCTCGAGGCACCGTCGACGGCGGCCGCCTCGTACAGCTCGCGGGGGATCTCCTGCAGACCGGCCAGGTACAGCACGAAGTTGAACCCGAGCGTCCACCAGACGGTGGCGATCGCGACACCGATCATCGCGGTGTTCGGGCTCGCCAGCATGCCGGCCCCGGGGGTCAGCCCGATCAGCGACTGCATGCTCGCCCACAGGCCGGTGGACGGCGTGAAGATGAACACCCAGATCAGCGAGATCGTCGCCGACGGCAGGATGAACGGCAGGAAGAACGCCAGGCGGAAGAACCACTGGCCGCGGTTCATCCGGTTCGTCAGGACGGCGAAGACGAACGCCAGGATGACGAGCGGCGGCGTCGTGTACAGCGTGAACTGCAGCGTGTGCCAGAGCGACGACCAGAAGTCGGCGCGTCCGAGCATCTCGGAGTAGTTCGCGAACCCGGCGAAGCTGCCGAGCCCGGTGCGGACGGTCGAGGTGTTGAAGAAGCTCGAGACGATCATCCAGACCGTCGGGCCGAGCAGGAAGGCCAGGTAGAACAGGCCGAAGGGGGCGAGGAACAGCCAGCCGCTGCGGCCCTGGCCGCGGGTGAGGCTGGTGCGGTAGGTGCGGGCCCGCCGGGGCGGCGCGGCCGCGTCCGTGGGGCGGTCGAGGACAGGTGCTGTGGTCACGTCATCGTGCCTTTCGCGCGGTGTTCACGTCGGTGTGCCGGGCGTCCTGGTGCCGGCTCTGGTGCCTGGTCTGGTGCCTGGTCACAGCGGGCTCGGGGTGTTGAGGTAGGTCGCGAGCTGGTCCTTGATCGCGCTGAGTGCCTGCGCGGGCGAACTGCTGCCCTGCTGCACGAGGGCGAGCTGCGCGCCGACGGTGTTCTCGAACGTGGAGCCGGACCCGCCGTACCAGGCCGGGTCGTCGAACACCGCGGTCTCGGCGGCCGAGGCGTAGTTCGACTGCGGCGTCAGCTTCTTGTACGCCGTGCTGTCGAACGTCGGCATGTACGCCGGCACGTGTCCGCCCTGCGCCCACGTCAGGCTCTGCTCGAGCATCTGCTTGATGAAGAGCATGTGCGCCTTGCGCTGCTCGGGCGTCCGGTCCTTCCGCGGCAGGATGAACGTGTGCGAGTCGGCCTGGGTCGCCGGCTTGTCGAAGAGCTGGGGGATCGGCGCCATGCCGAACTTGCAGGCCCTTGATCGACTGCGCCGTGCTGATCTCCCACTCGCCCTGCATGAAGAAGCCGGCCTTGCCGGTGAACATCAGCGTCTGTGCGGTGGCGTAGTCGAGGCCCTTGTTCAGCCAGCCGTTCTTGACCCACTTCTGGGTCATGTCGGTGACCTTCGTGTAGGCGTCCTCGTTGACGGTGAGCTTCGAGCCGCCGTCGCTGATGAACAGGGTCGACCCCTCGATCTGGTTGTACATCGTCCAGAAGAAGCGCCACGGGGTCGCGATCTCGCTGACGTTCGCGACGTTGAGGGCCGTGCCCCCGGTGACCTTCGCGACCGCGGCGAGCGCCTTCTCGAAGGCGTCGATGCCGGTCAGGTCCTTGAGCTTGCCGTCCGAGTCGATCAGGCCGGCCTTCTGGCAGACGTCGACGTTGTAGAAGAGCACGAACGGGTGGGTGTCGAGCGGCACGCAGATGTTGTTGCCGTCGGTCTTCTGCGCCGCCCAGGCCTTCTGGTTGAAGTCGCTGGCGCTGAGGCCGACGCTCGCCAGGTCGTCGCTGGTGATCGGGTCGAGCAGGTCGCCGTCCCAGAGCGGCTTCGCCCGGGTCAGGTGGGCGATCCGCGACGTCCGGCGGCTTGTTCCCGACGGTGGCCAGTGTCACCTTCGAGTAGTACGGGTTGCCCCACGCGAAGGTCGTCGCCTGCAGCGGGGACGATCCGCCGTGCTGCTTGGCGTAGCCGGCTTCCATGTCCTGCATGCGCAGTCCGTCGCCGCCGCCGAAGAGGTTCCAGAAGACGAGCGTCTCGGGGTTGAGCGGAGCGCCGGCGACGCCGGCGGCGAGGGACTCGAGCAGGCGGCGAGCGGCAGCACCGTGGCGGCGGCTGCTCCTGCGGCGAGGAGGCTTCGCCGTGTGAAGGCGCCGCCTCGGGATTGCGGGGTGGGTACAGCGATTCGGTTCGGCATGGCATCACTCCATCGGGACGGGCCGAGTCGGAGCAGGGTCGGTGCTCCGTGAGCGCTCACATTAGCGCGCGCCCCGACGTGCCGCCACTGTTTTCGCCGACGTCGCACCCGATCTGTGACCTTCGTGCACGGCCCCTTTCGTGTCGCGCGGAAAGCCGCTAGCGTTTCGGGGACGTGAGCGCTCACTTTGACGAGGGGCCGCTCGCTCCGCTGCACCGCACGATCGAAGGAGATCCATGCCCCGCACACACCTCGTCCTCGACGCCGCCTTCACCGTGGGGCCGGTGCGACGTCGCCTCTTCGGCGGGTTCGTCGAGCACCTCGGACGCCACGTCTACGACGGCATCCACGAGCCCGCGCACGAGACCGCCGACGAGCACGGCTTCCGTCGTGACGTGATCGACCTCGTCAAGGAGCTCAACGTCTCGGCCATCCGCTACCCCGGCGGCAACTTCGTCTCCGGCTACAAGTGGGAGGACGGCGTCGGCCCCGTCGAACAGCGCCCCCGCCGTCTCGACCTCGCCTGGCACTCCACCGAGACGAACGAGGTCGGCCTGCACGAGTTCCAGCACTGGCTCGACCAGGTCGGCTCGGAGCTCATGCTCGCCGTGAACCTCGGCACCCGCGGCACGCAGGATGCCATCGAGCTCCTCGAGTACGCGAACATCGACGCCGGCACCGCGCTGTCCGAGTACCGCCGCTCGAACGGCCGCCAGGAGCCCTTCGCCATCAAGATGTGGTGCCTCGGCAACGAGATGGACGGCCCGTGGCAGCTCGGTCACAAGAACGCCGAGGACTACGGCAAGCTCGCGGCGATGACCGCGAAGGCCATGCGCCAGATCCAGCCCGACCTCGAGCTCGTCGCCTGCGGTTCCTCCGGGGCGTCGATGCCGACGTTCGGCGAGTGGGAGCGCACCGTCCTCGAGCACACCTACGACGACGTCGACTACATCTCCGCGCACGCCTACTACGAGGAGGGCGACGACCTGTCGTCGTTCCTCGCGTCCGGCGTCAACATGGACCACTTCATCAAGACCGTCACGACGGCCGCCGACCACGTGCAGGCCGCAGAAGAAGTCCGACAAGCGCATCGACATCTCGTTCGACGAGTGGAACGTCTGGTCGATCAGCAAGTGGAACGAGCAGCAGAAGACGTTCGGGCCGCAGGACTGGCCGGTCGCCCCGCGTCTGCTCGAGGACGTCTACACCGTCGCCGACGCCGTCGTCGTCGGTGGTCTGCTCATCTCGCTCCTCCGCCACGCGGACCGCGTCGCCTCGGCGTCGATCGCGCAGCTCGTCAACGTGATCGGACCGATCATGACCGAGCCCGGCGGCCCGGCCTGGCGCCAGACCACGTTCTTCCCGTTCTCGCTCACCTCGCGGCTCGCCAACGGCACGTCGCTGCAGGTGAAGGCCTCGGAAGTGACACGGTCGACGGCGGCAAGTACGGCGAGGTCCCGGTGGTCGACTCGGCCGCCACGGTCTCCGACGACGGCGCCGCGGTGTTCCTGGTCAACCGGCACCCGTCCGAGAGCACCACGGTCACGATCGACCTCGCCGGCCTGTCGGCTGACGGGGACGTCCGCGCCGAGGGTGTCTGGGACGACGACCTGCACGCGGTGAACGACCTGTCGAACACGGAGCGCGTCGGCCTCCGTACGAACGACACCGTCCGTCGCGAGGGCGACACCATCACGATCGAGCTGCCGCCGGTCTCCTGGACCGCCGTGTCGATCGGCTGAGGCGCCTCGGCGCACGCTGCGGCGGGCGTCGAGTGAGCACAGAGGGCGTCGGGTCCGCGCAGCGGCTCCGGCGCCCTCTCTCCGCGGCGGCGCCGTCCGCGGCGGCGCCGTCCGCGGCGGCGCCGTCCGTGGGGGCGTGCTCGTCACGCGCTCAGCGACAGTTCACGGGTCGGATCCCGCGTGAGGTGTCGGTCGGCGCGAAGAGTCGCGCTGCGGGCCGGCGCGCGGGACCGCCGGGAGGCGCCTGGCGGGCTGGCACCGCGCCTCCTGTCCGGCGGTCTGCTGCGTCCACGGCGCGGGCTGACCGCACGGGGGTGGGCGACAGTTCGCGGGTCGGATCGCGCGTGAGGTGTCGGTCGGCGCGAAGAGTCGCGCTGCGGGCCGGCGCGCGGGACCGCCGGGAGGCGCCTGGCGGGCTGGCACCGCGCCTCCTGTCCGGCGGGCCGCTGCGTCCACGGCGCGGGCTGACCGCACGGGTTGGGCGACAGTTCACGGGTCGGATCGCGCGTGAGGTGTCGGTGGGGGCGAAGAGTCGCCGCGCCAGGCCCGCACGGAGGGGCAGTCCGTCAGGAGGTCGGCGGCGGCGTGCTCCGGACGGCGCGTGCGCGCCAGGTGATCTCCTCGACGAAGGCGGCGGTGTCCGGGCCGAGCGGATCGTCGGGGGCGTCCTCCACGAGGATGCCGAGGGCGGGGGCGAGCAGGAACGAGGTGGTCGTCGTGCTGCCGAACGCGTCGACGGTCGGGACGGCCACGGTGTCCGCGAGTCCGGCGTGCGCGAGTGCGGCGGCGTAGTCGAGGACTGCTTCGGCGGCTTCGTCGGTGGTCAGGACGGCGGTGAGGCCGTAGACGATGTTCTTCATGATCCGTCAGCCGTGGTGGAGGAGTGAGGCGTCCCGCGAGGGTCGTACTCCGGAGACACGGAGGCGTCGCATACCCGAGGCCGGACAGCGAACCGGCACATCCGCCACGGTACGCCTGTCCGACTGGATGCGTCAGTGTGCGGGCGGGGCCGCGGTGCTCGACCGGACGACCAGGCGCACGGGAACGAGGTCGGCGGTAGCCCGCACGGGCTGCCCCTCGATCTGGGCGAGGAGGTTCGTGACGGCGCGACGCCCGACCTCGTCGAAGGACTGGTGCACGGTGGTGAGCGGCGGCCAGAACGAGTCGGACTCGGGGGAGTCGTCGAAGCCCACGACGCTCAGGGTCTCCGGGACGGCGCGGCCGAGCTCGTGTGCGGCCCGGAGGACGCCGAGCGCGGTCTGGTCGTTGGCGGCGAACACGGCGGTGATCTCCGGGCGCCCGGCGATCTCACGGCCCGCGCGGTACCCGGACTCGGAGCTCCACCCCGCCGTGGAACACCGGCGGGACGGTGCGCCCCGCGGCTTCGAGCGTGGCCTGCCAGGCGGCGAGCCGACGTGCGGCGGAGTAGGACGACGTGGGGCCGGCGACGTGCCAGACCGTGTCGTGCCCGAGGTCGAGCAGGTGCTGCGTGGCCTGCCGTGCGCCGTCGGCCTGGTCGGTGTCGATCGCGGGGTGGTCGGTGCTGCCGGTGGAGTCGACGATGACCATCGGGACGCCGTCGGGCAGGACGACCTCGGCGGTGTCGATGATGTGCGACTCGATGATGATCACCACGCCGTCGACCGCCTGTTCGTGCAGGCGGGAGAACGCCGAGCGGACGCCCTCTTCGGTGCGCGAGGCCATCGGCAGCAGCGTGATGGTGAAGTCGGCGGCCCCGGCGGCGTCGGCGATCGCCTCGAGCGTGCGCATGTTGCCGAACGAGGCGAGCGTGAACATGATCACGCCGATGGTCCGGAAGCGCCCGGACCGCAGCGCGCGGGCGGCGCGGTTGGGGCGGTAGCCGAGGTCGTCCATGACGCGCTGCACGCGGTCGCGGGTGTCCGGGGAGACGTTGTCGAAGCCGCGTGCCACGCGCGACACCGTCTGCATCGAGACCCCGGCGGCTTCGGCCACGGCGGCCATCGAGGGGAGCGACGCGCTGCGGCGGACAGCTCGGTCGTCACGGTCGCCCCTTCCGTCGAGGACCGGGCGGCTCCGCCCGGTCCCAGCCGGGCAGCGGACCCGGCGTCCCCCGAACGCTAGCGCATGTTGACGTTGCCATGCTATCGTCGCGGCGTTCGATGTTGACGTCAACATCGGACGGTCGTACTGCAGCAGGACAAGGGAGTTCCATGAGCACGCTCGAAGCGCGCCCGGCCGGTGCCACGACACCGACCGCGTCACCGCGCCGCCGCGCCAAGCCGCGCGGCCGCTTCACCGGCTGGCTCTTCGTCGGCCCGTTCGTCGTCGTCCTCGTGGCGATGCTCATCGTCCCGATCGGGTACGCCCTCTGGCTGAGCCTGTTCCGCGACCAGCTCATCGGCGGCAACCAGTTCGTCTGGTTCGCCAACTACGTCCAGCTCTTCCAGGACGCCAAGTTCTGGTCGGGTCTCGGCCGGGTCGCGCTGTTCCTCGTCGTGCAGGTGCCGATCATGCTCGGGCTCGCGCTGGTCGCCGCCCTCGCGCTCGACAGCGCCCGGCTCTGGGGCACGTCGTTCTTCCGCATCGCCGTGTTCCTGCCGTACGCGGTCCCCGGCGTCGTCGCCGCGCTCATCTGGGGCTTCATCTACGGCAACCAGTTCGGCCTGACGGGCACCGCGAACACCGCGCTCGGCATCGACCTGCTGCAGCCGTTCAGCCCCGACTGGGTCCTCACGTCGATCGGCAACGTGGTCACGTGGGAGTTCCTCGGCTACAACATGCTGATCTTCTACGCAGCCCTCCGCGTCGTCCCCGGTGACCTGTACGAGGCCGCCGAGCTCGACGGCGCCGGCCCCCTCCGCACGGTGTTCTCCATCAAGCTCCCGGCCCTCCGCGGCCCGATGGTGATCGCCACGATCTTCTCGATCATCGGCAGCTTCCAGCTCTTCAACGAGCCGAACCTGCTGAAGACCCTCGCCCCGAACGTCATCGGCAGCGCCTTCACCCCGAACATGTACGCCTACTCGCTGTCGTTCAGCGGCCAGCAGTTCAACTACTCCGCGACCGTCGCCATCGTCATGGGTGTCATCACCGCCGTGATCGCCTACGTCGTCCAGGTCCGCGGAACCCGCCAGGAGAACCGATGAGCACCCTGCAACACCCCGGCAACCCGGCGGCCACGCCGGCCACGGTCCACCGAGGCGACCACGACGCAACGCGACCCGCGCGACCGGGCGAGCCGCGCCTCCAGGCCGACACGGACCCGCCGCCTGCGCAACGGGATCGACGGACGCAAGCCGAAGCGCTCCGGTCTCCTGACCGCCGTGATGGTCGTCTTCGTCGTCTACTCGTTCGCGCCGCTGTTCTACCTGCTGGTCAACAGCACGAAGACGCAGTCGTCGCTGCTGTCGACGTTCGGCCTCTGGTTCGGCGGCAAGTTCAACCTCTGGCAGAACATCGTCGACACGCTGACCTACAACGACGGCATCTTCGTCCAGTGGCTCGGCAACACGCTCCTCTACGTCGTCGTCGGGGCCGGCGGTGCGACCCTGCTCGCCACCGTCGCCGGCTACGGCATGGCGAAGTTCCAGTTCGTCGGCCGCCGAGCGGTGTTCGCCGTGGTGCTCGGCGCGATCGCCGTCCCCGGCACCGCGCTGGCCGTCCCGACGTTCCTGCTGTTCTCGCAGTTCGGGCTGACGAACACCCCGTGGGCGATCATCCTGCCGTCGCTCATCAGCCCGTTCGGGATGTACCTGATCTGGACCTACGCGGTCGACGCGATCCCCGCCGAACTCCTCGAGGCCGCCCGCATGGACGGCGCCGGTGAGTTCCGGATCTTCTTCACCATCGCGCTCCGCCTGCTCGCACCGGGTGTCGTCACCGTCCTGCTGTTCGCCGTCGTCGCCACCTGGAACAACTACTTCCTGCCGCTCATCATGCTGAGCGACCCGAAGTGGTACCCGCTCACGGTCGGGCTGAACCAGTGGAACGCGCAGGCGACCGGCTCCGGCGCGCAGCCGATCTACAACCTCGTCGTCACCGGGTCGCTCCTCACGATCATCCCGATCGTGGTCGCGTTCCTCTTCCTCCAGCGCTTCTGGCAGTCCGGCCTCGCGGCCGGGTCCGTCAAGGCCTGATCCGTCGGCCTGGAGGCGCGGGGCGGCCCCGCCACACGCCTCCCGGCCCGGCACGCAGCAGCTCCACCACCCCCCCCAACACGAAGAAGTGAAAGGCACCCGAATGCACAAGCGCATCCGGCGCGGGCTCAGCGCCCTCGCCATCGGCGTCACCGCCGCCATCGCCCTGGCGGCCTGCGCCTCCGGCGGCTCGTCGTCGAGCGGTTCCTCGGACGACATCGACAAGGCGCTCAAGGACGGTGGCACCCTGACCTACTGGTCCTGGACCCCCTCCGCCAAGGCCCAGGTCGCCGCGTTCGAGAAGCAGTACCCCAAGGTGAAGGTCAAGCTCGTCAACGCCGGCACCGGTGCCGACCAGTACACGAAGCTGCAGAACACGATCAAGGCCGGCTCGGGCGCCCCCGACGTCGCGCAGGTCGAGTACTACGCGCTCCCGCAGTTCGCACTGTCCGACTCGCTCCTCGACCTGTCGTCGTACGGGTTCGGCGACCTGAAGGACGAGTTCGCCGCGAGCACCTGGAGCTCGGTGTCGATGGACGGCAAGGTCTACGGCCTGCCGCAGGACTCCGGCCCCATGGCGCTGTTCTACAACAAGAAGGTGTTCGACGAGCACGACATCGCCGTGCCGAAGACGTGGGACGAGTACGTCGCCGCGGCGAAGAAGCTGCACGCCGCCGATCCGAAGGCCTACATCACCGCCGACTCCGGCGACGCGGGCTTCACCACGAGCATGATCGCCCAGGCCGGTGGCACCCCCTTCACCACCAAGGGCGACAAGGTCACGATCAACCTGCAGGACGCCGGCACCAAGAAGTGGACGAGCACCTGGAACGAGCTCGTCGAGCAGGGCCTGCTGTCGAAGACCGTGGGCTGGAGCGACGACTGGTACAAGCAGCTCGGCAACGGCCAGATCGCCACGCTGATCACCGGCGCCTGGATGCCCGGCAACCTCGAGGCGAGCGTCGCCGACGCGTCCGGTGACTGGCGCGTCGCCCCGATGCCGACGTACGACGGCAGCGCAGCGCAGACGGCCAACAACGGCGGCAGCGCCGAGGCCGTGCTGAAGCGAGTCGAAGAACCCGGCCCTCGCCGCCGGCTTCCTCAAGTGGCTGAACTCCTCGAAGGAGTCGACCGGGGTCTTCATGAAGTCCGGCGGGTTCCCGTCGACGACGGCCGACCTCGACTCGTCCGCGTTCCTCGACGAGAAGCCGGAGTACTTCGGCGGCCAGCAGATCAACAAGGTGCTCGTCGACGCGTCGAAGTCCTCGGACAACGACTTCACCTACCTGCCGTACCAGGTGTACGCGAACAGCGTCTTCGCGGACACGGTCGGGCAGTCGTACGAGAACGGCACCTCGCTCGAGAGCGGTCTCGCGGCCTGGCAGAAGGCCCTCGCCAAGTACGGCAAGGACCAGGGCTTCACGGTCTCGACCAAGTAGCCAACCCACCCCTCGGCGGGGCCGTGCGGACACGTCCGCACGGCCCCGCTCCACGCCCGGCCGCGGCCGGCCATCAGGAGAGTCACACCATGCGCTTCGCCATCGGCGACACCGACTTCCTGCTCGACGGCGAGCCGCACCGGATCCTGTCCGGCGCGATCCACTACTTCCGCGTCCACCCCGACCTGTGGGCGGACCGGATCCGCAAGGCGAAGCTGATGGGGCTCAACACCATCGAGACGTACGTCGCCTGGAACGCGCACGCACCGTCGCCCGGTGTCTTCGACCTGACCGGCGGGCTCGACCTCGGCCGGTTCCTCGACCTCGTCGCGGCGGAGGGCATGCACGCCATCGTCCGCCCCGGCCCGTACATCTGCGCCGAGTGGACCAACGGCGGCCTGCCGTACTGGCTCTTCGCCGACGGCACGGTCGGCGTCCGGCGCGACGAGCCGCAGTTCCTCGCAGCAGTCTCCTCGTACTTGCAGGCGTTGGCGCCGGTGCTGGTCCCGCGGCAGATCGACCAGGGCGGACCCATCGTGCTGGTGCAGGTCGAGAACGAGTACGGCGCGTACGGCTCCGACCCCGTGTACCTGCAGAAGCTCGAGGCGATGCACCGCGCGATCGGCCTGACGGTGCCGTTCACGAGCGTCGACCAGCCGATGGGCACCATGCTCGAGGACGGTTCGCTGCCCTCCCTGCACAAGACCGGGTCGTTCGGCTCCCGCTCGGCGTCGCGTCTGGAGCGACTCCGACAGGCGCAGCCGACCGGACCCCTGATGTGCTCCGAGTTCTGGGACGGCTGGTTCGACAGCTGGGGCGAGCACCACCACACCACCCCGGCCGCCGCCTCGGCCTCCGACCTGGACGACCTGCTGGCCGCGGGCGGCTCCGTCAACATCTACATGTTCCACGGCGGCACGAACTTCGGCTTCACGAACGGCGCGAACGACAAGGGCGTCTACCGCCCGATCTCGACGTCGTACGACTACGACGCACCCCTCGACGAGGCCGGTCGGCCGACCGCGAAGTTCCATGCGTTCCGGTCCGTCATCGAGCGCTACGCGCCCGTCCCGCCGTTGCCGGCGTCGATGCAGCCGGGTGGGTCGGGGCGCCTCGAATCGTATGACCATTCGAGCGACCGGGAGGCCCGGATCACCCCCGCCACGGACCTCACCGTCCGTCTCGACCGCGTCGCGACGCTCCGGTCCCTGCTGCCCGCGCTCACCGACTGGTCGACGCACGACGCCCCGCCGACGTTCGACGCCCTCCGGAGCCGCCTCCGGCTTCGTGCTGTACCGCGCCGAGGTCGACCTGCCCGCAGGCGGCGTCCTCACCGTCGGGGAAGAGGTCCGCGACCGCGCGATCGTCACCGTGGACGGCACCGTCGTCGGTGTCCTCGAACGCGAACACCACGACCGGGCGATCGCCCTGCCGCCCGTCACCGGCACGCTCGAACTCCTCGTCGAGGACCAGGGCCGGGTCGACTACGGGCCCCGCATCGGCGAACCGAAGGGCCTGATCGGCGGCGTCGCCGTCGACGGGGTCCTGCTCGCCCGCTGGACCGCGTCACCGATCGCGCTCGACCCGATCGCCCCCGCCGCCCTCGCGGTGCTGGCCGCGATCGAGCCGACCGACGGCGACGTGCTCGCCGGCCCGGTGTTCGCCGCGGGGTCGTTCGACCTGCCGGTGGCCGACGACCGCTACCTGTCCCTCGACGGGTTCCGGAAGGGTGTCGCCTGGGTCAACGGGTTCTGTCTCGGCCGGTACTGGTCGCGTGGTCCGCAGTCGACGCTCGCGATCCCCGGGCCCGTCCTCCGCGAGGGCCGCAACGAGCTCGTCGTGCTCGAGCTCCACGCCGCGGCGTCCGCACGGCGTGCCTGCTGCTCGAGCCGGAGCTCGGCCACACCGAGGCCTGACCCGCGGCGCCGGGCCCGGCCCGGGTCCCGGGTCCGGGCCGGCGCCGGGCCCGGTCCGGTTGCCGCGTACTCGGTCGTTTCGGGCGTGCTTGCGTCGATTCGGGCGTACCTGGTCGGAAGTTTCGACCAGGTACGCCCGATTCCGCTTTCAATCGCGGGCGTTGTGGGAAGTTCCGGCCCAGGCACGCACCTGGAGCAGCGCCTCGCGCCGCCAGCGCCAGAGCGGCGCGAACTTCGTGCCGTCGTCCTGCCACGCCCGGGTCAGCATCCCGATCTGCCGACGGCGCCGGGCACCGGAGGGGTCGTCCCACTCGACGAAGGCGTCGTCGAGCACGGTCGTGATCCCGGAACGCGGGGCCTCCCACGACACGAGGAAGCCCGAGTACCGGAGCACGTCGTCGGAGAGGTGCACGGCGACACGGGGCAACCGGGCCGTCACGCCAGATGCCACCGGCGACGAAGGCCGCTCCGAGGACGAAGACGAACACCCGGACCGACGCACCCGGCACGAAGGCCACTGCGGCGACGGCCACACCGGTACCCACGAGCACGGGGCCGAAGACGACGGCGTTGAGGATGCGGTCGAGGCGGGGCGGGCGGATCGTCGTCACGGCAGGGCGTCGAGGTCCGTCAGGGCCTGCCGGGCGTCGGCGATGCGCTCGGCCTCGGGGCGCTCCCACCACTCGGGTCCGCGCTCGCCGAGGCCGTGCTTTGCGAGGCCGTTCCGGTGCCGCGCTGCCGCCAGTGCCTCGTCGTCCCCGGATCGCTTCGCCTGCTTCACCGCGTTCCGACCCCGGCCGAGGTGCGAGCGGAGCGCAGCGGCCACGTCCTCGGGCAACGCCGGATCCGTTCGTCGCCAGCGTCGGCCGTCGACGACGAAGAAGTGGTCGTCGGGCTCGCTCATGCACCGAGTCTGCACCGTCGGTGGTCTCGGGTAGACAGGGATCGATGAGCGAACACCGTCCGCGTCCGATGCTCGACGTCCGCCGCATCTACGCCGAGCCGGCGGCGCTCGGGCTCGCGCGGGGGCAGGAGGTCGTGGGGCGCTGGCCCGATGCCGAGGTCGTGCCGGTGGAGTCGCACTGGAACATCCCCGAGGTGCACGGCGACGAACGCAACGTGCAGCGCTGGGTCCGGATCAAGACCGAGGCGCTCGTGCTCGGCGTGAAGAAGTCGCTCGTCACGCGGCCGAACGGCCGTTCCGCCGACTTCATCGCCCCCTCGACGGCGAACGGCTGCGCGATGGCGTGCGCGTACTGCTACGTCCCGCGACGGAAGGGCTACAGCAACCTCGTCACGGTCTTCGCGAACATCGACCAGATCCACGAAGCACGTCGCACGGAACATCGCGAAGCAGGGTCCGAAGACCGAGCCGAACCAGTGTGACCCGGAGTCCTGGGTCTACGACATCGGCGAGAACAGCGACTGCTCGGTGGACGCGATGCTCAGCGACAACGTGCGGGACCTCTGCGACCTCTTCCGGATGAGCCCGACGGCGAAGGCCTCATTCGCCACGAAGTACGTCAACCGCGACCTGCTCGACTGGGACCCGATGGGGCGCACCCGCATCCGCTTCTCCCTGATGCCGCACGAGACGGCGAAGGTCACCGACATCCGGACCTCACCGATCGCGGAGCGGATCGCCGCCGTCAACGACTTCGTCGATGCCGGGTACGAGGTGCACCTCAACTCTCGCCCGTGATCCTCACGCCGACGTGGGAGTCCGACTGGGCCGAGCTCCTCGGACAGGTCGACGCCGTGCTCTCGCCGGCGGCGAAGGCGCAGCTCGCGGCCGAGGTGATCTTCCTCACGCACAACCAGCCCCTGCACGAGGTCAACCTCGGCTGGCACCCGAAGGCCGAGGACCTCCTCTGGCGCCCGGACCTGCAGGAGCAGAAGGTGTCGCAGAACGGTGCCGTCAACGTGCGCTACCGGTCCGGCATGAAGGGGCAGCTCGTCGAGCGCTTCCGCGAGCTCGTCGCCGAGCACCTGCCGTCGTGCCGGATCCGCTACGCCTTCTGAACACCGCAACGGCCCGACGTCAGCAGACGTCGGGCTGTTGCGGTGTCCGCGAGCAGGTGCTCACTTGTCGTCGACGGCGTCCTTCGCCTTCTCGGTCTGCATGCGGGCCTCGCCCATGTGCTGGTCCTTCTTGCCCTGGGCGTGCAGTTCGGCGTCGTCCGATGTGCTCAGCCGACCTTCTCCTCGACCTTGCCGACGATCTTCTGGGTGGCGTCCTTGGCCTTGTCTCCGAGCGACATGGGGTTCCTTCCGGTGGTCATCACCGGTGGTCCCGACGATGTGGACCCGACAGTACGTCCGCCCCTGTACCCCGTTCGAAGCAGGAGGACATGTGCGCCGCCGATCAGGGGGACGAGCCGGTCCGCACGGTACCGGTCGAACAGGTCGGTGAAGGACCGCTCGGTCCGCCGGAACCCGGTGAACCCGGCCTCACGGCTCTTCCCCATGTCGGTGACGACCTCCATCGTCCGGCCGAGGTCGGCGTCGGTGTGCCACCACGACGCGAGCCGACCGATGTCCGGCTCGACGAGGCCGTGGCGCTCGGCGATGCCCACCCACTCGGACTCGTACGGCGCCATCTGCTCCTCGAGGGCGGGGACGGTCCTGGTAGCCGACGACGCGTGCGGGGTCCACCGCCGAGGTGTGCGGCCAGCCGCGGCCACATCCACCGCCAGCCGGAACACGTCGCCGTTCACGATGTTGAACGGCTCGTCCGCGCCCTCCGGGGAGGTCGCCGCCCCAGACCATGTGCTCGGCGAGCAGCCCCGCGTCGGTCATGTCGGTGAGGCCGTTCCACTGCGCCTCGCTGCCCGGGAACACGAAGTCGAGGTCGAGCTCCTTCGCGAGCGTCGCCTGCACCGCGAGCGTCAGTCCCATATTCATGGCGTTGCCGACCCGCGTGCCCGATGACCGTGTGCGACCGGTGCACCGACCAGGTGAACCCCTGCCGTTCGGCGGCGGCGAAGAGCTCGTCCTCCTGCGCGTAGTAGAAGTTCGGGGTGTCGAGGCGGGGCTCCTCCTCGTGGAACGGGGTGTCGGGCATCTCGCCGGCGGCGTACGCCTCGAACGGGCCGAGGTAGTGCTTGAGGCCGGTGACGAGCGCCACGTGTGCGAGCGGCGCGTGCCCGAGGGCCGCGAGCAGGTCGCGGACCATCCCGCCGTTCACGCGGATGTTCTCGGCCTCGGTGTCCAGCCGCTGCCACGCGGTGAAGAAGACGTGGGTCGGGCGTTCGTCCGCCAGGGCGACGGCGAGGTCCTCCGGGTCGCGGAGGTCGGCGGGGACCGTGCGGACGCCGTCACGGGCGACGGGCCGTCGCGAGAGCGCCGTCACCCGCCACCCGTCGCCGAGCAGGCGGTCGACCAGGGCCGAGCCGGTGATGCCGCTGGCGCCCACGACGAGGGCGTGGCGGTCGGTGGACTGCGGGGTGGTGTCGTCGAGAGTCATCCGGGTTCCCCAACACATGTCGTCCCGTCGGTGTTCCCTCACCGCGGTCGGCGGATGCGGATCGGCCCCTTCGCGGTGGACGGGTCGACGACGCTGCCGTGCTGCGTGATCTCGACCTCGCCCCGCGCGACCATCCGCCGTGCCGCCCGACGCGCGGGCCTCCATCAGCGGCCGCCAGTCGTCCGGGTCGAGCGAGCGCGCGACCTCGGACGGGCAGATGCTCGACGTCCGCGCACGCGCCGCGAGCAACTCGTCGATCCGCTGTTCGAGGGCGCGGTCGGTCTCGTCGACCCCGTGCTTGCGGCAGGCGCGGGAGCACCACTTCGTCTCGGGGGCGGCCGACGACGGCATCCGGCGCCCGCACGAGGCGCAGGTCCGCTCGGCGTGCTCCGACTCCGACGCCGTGGCGTCCGCTTCCGTCCTGATCGCCCGTCCCATGGCTCCATCCTCGTCCCACCGCAGCCGCCAGCACACAGCCCAGGTACGGCTGGCACCATCGCAGTGGTGAACCCCGACACCGCACCGGTCCGACCGTCCGAACCCGACTGGGTCCAGCACGTGATGTGGTGGCACGTGTACCCGCTCGGTTTCGTCGGCGCCGAGGTCCGACCGGAGACCGCGGTGGCGGACCGCCCCGTCGAGCACCGGCTGGACCGGATCGCCGGGTGGCTCGACCACGTCGTCGACCTCGGGCTGAACGGTCTGCTGCTCGGTCCGGTGTTCGCGAGTTCGACCCACGGCTACGACACCGTCGACCACTTCCGGATCGACCCGCGCCTCGGCGACGACGACGATTTCGACCGCCTGGTCGCCGCGGCGCACGAGCGGGGCGTCCGCGTCCTGCTCGACGGGGTCTTCAACCACGTCGGGCGGGAGCACCCGGCGTTCCCCGCGCTCGACACCGACGGGCCGGGCGCGGCGACCGCCGACCTGTTCGCGGTGGACTGGGACGGGTGGCAGGCCGGCATGCCGGTGCGCGTCGGGGACTTCGAGGGGCACGACATCCTCGTCGCCCTCGACCACCGGTCGTCAGCGACGGAGGACCTCGTGGTCGAGGTCATGACCCACTGGCTCGGCCGCGGTGTCGACGGGTGGCGTCTCGACGCGGCCTACGCCGTCGCCCCGGCGTTCTGGGCGCGCGTGCTCCCGCGGGTGCGCGAGCGGTTCCCGGACGCCTGGTTCAGCGGCGAGGTCATCCACGGCGACGCCGCCACGATCGTCCGCGAGTCGACGATGGACTCGACGACGCAGTACGAGCTGTGGCAGGGGATCTGGCACGGCATCGCGGACGGCAACTGCCACGAGCTGGCGCACGCGGTCGAGCGGCACGACGCCCTGCTCGAGACGTTCGTGCCGACCACCTTCGTCGGCAACCACGACGTCACCCGGATCGCCAGCGCGGTGGGGGAGGGCTTCGCGCCGCACGCCGCCGCGGTCCTGTTCCACGGTCGCCGGGACGCCGATCGTCTACGCCGGTGACGAGTACGGCTGGGCCGGGGTGAAGGAGGAGCGTCTGGGCGGCGACGACGCCGTCCGCCCGGAGTTCCCGGACGCCCTGCCGGCACCGACGGCGATCACGCACGACCACGAGGCGCTCGTCGCGCTCCGACGGCGCAACCCGTGGCTGCACCGGGCGCACACCGACGTCGTGCACCTGACGAACTCGGCGATCGTGCTGCGGACGGCGACCTCCGACGCCGCCGTGGTGACCGCCCTGAACCTGGCGGCCGATCCCGTCGACCTGCCCGCGGCCGACGCGACGCAGGTGGAGGCGGGCGGCGGCGATCTCGGGGACGGGACCCTGCGCCTCCAGGCCGGTGGGTGGGCCGTCCTCACGAAGTGAGGAGCAGGAATCGTCGGGTGCCCGAAGGCGACCCGACGATTTCTGCTCCCTCGATGGGATGGGCAAGCGAGCCCCGCGCCCTACTTGCGCGCGGACGCCGCCCGGCGCTTGCTGGAACACGTCGAACGCGACGGCGGCGAGCAGCACCAGGCCCTTGATGAGGGACTGGAACTCGGTGCCGACACCGAGGATCGACATGCCGTTGTTCAGGATGCCGATGATGAGACCACCGACGATCGCTCCGGGCACGGTGCCGATGCCACCCGTGACCGCCGCGCCGCCGATGAACACGGCCGCGATGGCGTCGAGCTCGAACCCGTTGCCCGCGCCCGGAGCCGCCAGGTTGAGCTGGCCCGTGAAGACCACGCCCGCCAGCGCCGAGATGACGCCCATGTTGACGAACAGCAGGAACGTCACGCGCTTGGTCTTCACGCCGGACAGCTGCGCGGCGAGGGCGTTGCCACCGATCGCGTAGATGTGGCGGCCGAAGACCGCGCTGCGCATGACGACCGAGTAGATGACCACGAGGGCGCCCAGGATGACGAGCACGATCGGGGTGCCGTTGTAGCTGGCGAGCAGGAGCGCCACGTAGATGACGAGCACCGCGCCGAAGGCCGTCTTCACGATGAACCAGACGAACGGCTCGCTCTCGAGCTGGTACTTCCGCCGCGTGATCCGGCCGCGGAAGGCCGCGACCACCATCACGACGGCCGCGGCGAAGCCGAGGATCATCGTGAGGGGCTCGTACCCGGTCGTGCCGAACGACGGCAGGAAGCCGGAGCCGAGCGACCGGAAGCCGGTCGGGAAGGGCGAGATCTGCTGGTTGCGCAGGACGATCTGCGCCGCACCGCGGAACGCGAGCATGCCCGCCAGCGTCACGATGAACGCCGGGATCCCGAAGTACGCGATCCAGAAGCCCTGCCAGGCCCCGACGAGCGCGCCGACCACCAGGCACAGCACGACCGCGATCGGCCACGGGATGCCCCACTGCGTGATCATCACGCCGGCCATGGCGCCGGTGAACGCGACGACCGACCCGACGGACAGGTCGATGTGCCCGGCGATGATGACCATCACCATGCCGATCGCCAGGATCAGGATGTAGCTGTTCTGGACGATCAGGTTCGAGACGTTGATCGGGGCGAGGGTGATGCCGTTCGTCGTCACCTGGAAGAAGAGGACGATGACGATCAGCGCGATGAACAGGCCGATCTGTCGGAGCTGCCCGGTGAGGTAGCCGACGGCGGACTTAAGCGCGTTCATTGACAGGGTCTCCCGTTCCTGGGTCATGTACTGCATGAGGACCTCTGGAGTGGCCTCGGAGCGGGGCACGTCGGCGGTGATGGTGCCCTCGGACAGGGTGTAGATGCGGTCGCAGATCCCGAGGAGCTCCGGGAGTTCGGAGGAGATCACGATGATCCCCTTCCCCTGGTCTGCGAGCTGGTTGATGATCGTGTAGATCTCGTACTTCGCGCCGACGTCGATGCCACGGGTCGGCTCGTCGAGGATCAGGACGTCCGGGTCGGCGTACATCCACTTCGACAGGACGACCTTCTGCTGGTTCCCGCCGGAGAGCTTGCCGGTGATGACGTCCACGTTCGGCGCCTTGATGTTGAGGCTCTTGAGGAACTGCCCCGCGACGGTCGTCTCCTCGGCGGCGTTCACGAAGCCCCAGTTGGCGAGCTTCCCGAGCGCGGACCCGGAGATGTTCCGCTTGATGTCGTCGATCAGGTTGAGGCCGTAGCGCTTCCGGTCCTCGGTGACGTACGCGATGCCGTTGTCGATCGCCTGCGTGACGGTGTGCGTCTTGATCGGGGTGCCGCGCTTGTAGACGGTGCCGCTGATGCCGGCGCCGTAGGACTGCCCGAACACGCTCATCGCGAGTTCGGTCCGGCCGGCGCCCATGAGGCCCGCGATGCCGACGACCTCGCCGGCCCGCACGTCGAGGTTCGCGTGGTGGATGATCTCGCGGGAGGCGTCGAGCGGGTGATGGACGGTCCAGTCCTCGATCCGCAGGAGCTCCTCGCCGATCACCGGGTTCTCGCGCTCCGGGTACCGGTTCGACAGGTCGCGGCCGACCATCCCGCGGATGATCCGGTCCTCGGACACCTCGTCGGCGTGCATGTCGAGCGTCTCGATGGTCTGGCCGTCGCGGATGATCGTGACCTTGTCCGCGATCGCCTTGATCTCGTTGAGCTTGTGGCTGATGATGATCGCCGTCATGCCCTCGGCCTGCAGCGACCGGATGAGCTCCAGCAGGTGCGCGGAGTCGTCGTCGTTGAGCGCCGCGGTGGGCTCGTCGAGGATGAGGAGCTTCACCTGCTTCGACAGCGCCTTCGCGATCTCGACCAGCTGCTGCTTGCCGACGCCGATGTCGACGATCTTCGTGACCGGGTTGTCCTTCAGACCGACGCGCTGGCAGGAGTTCCGCCGCGGCGAGGTTCGTCTTGTTCCAGTCGATGAAGCCGCCCTTGGACTGCTCGTTGCCGAGGAAGATGTTCTCGGCGATCGACAGGGAACGGACTGAGCGCGAGCTCCTGGTGGATGATCACGACGCCGGACGCTTCGGAGTCGTTGATGTCGGAGAACTGCACGGGCGACCCGTCGAGCAGGATCTCGCCGTCGAACGTGCCGTGCGGGTAGACCCCGGACAGCACCTTCATCAGGGTGGACTTGCCGGCGCCGTTCTCGCCGCAGATCGCGTGGACCTGTCCGCGCTCGACCGCGATCGAGACCCCCTGGAGGGCCTTGACGCCGGGGAACGTCTTGGTGATGTCACGCATCTCGAGGATGGTGTCCGTCACGTCGACCGCCTTCCGTAGTGCACGCTCGCGCGCGCAGGTGGGGACGGACTGGAGGCGCGGTGCGGTCTGGCACCGCGCCTCCAGTCCGTCGATGGGTTGCGACTACTTCAGGTCGGCTTCGGTGTAGTAGCCCGAGTCGACGAGGACTTCCTTGTAGTTGTCCTTGGTGACGACGGTCGGCTGGAACAGGAAGGTCGGGACGACCTTGACCTTGTTGTCGTAGCTCTTCGTGTCGTTGACCTCGGGCTTCTTGTCCGTCAGCAGGTCCTCGGCCATGGTGACCGACTGCTTGGCGAGCTTGCGCGTGTCCTTGTAGATGGTCGAGTACTGCTGACCGGCGATGATCGACTTGACCGAGGCGGCCTCGGCGTCCTGACCCGTGATGGTCGGGAGCGGACGGTCACTGCTGCCGTACCCGGCGCCCTGGAGCGCCGAGATGATGCCGATCGACATGCCGTCGTACGGGGAGAGCACGCCGTTCAGCGTGGTGCCGCCCGAGTAGGACTTGGCGATCAGGTTCTGCATGCGGGCCTTGGCGGTCGCCGGGTCCCACTGCTGCGTGGCGGCCTGCGTGAAGCCGTCCTGGCCGGAGCCGATCTTGATGGTGCCGGCATCGATGTACGGCTTCAGCGTCTTCATCGCGCCGTTGAAGAAGAACGTCGCGTTGTTGTCGTCCTGCGACCCGGCGAAGACCTCGATGTTGAAGGGGCCCTTCTCGTCGGTCTTCTTGCCGTCCGCGTCGAGCAGACCGAGACCGGTGAGGAGCGAGTTCGCCTGGTCGACGCCGACCTTCTCGTTGTCGAACGACACGTAGTAGTCGACGTTCTTGTTGCCGGTGAGCAGGCGGTCGTAGGAGATCACCTTGATGCCGGCCTTCGCGGCCGCGTCCAGCTGGTCGGAGAGGGCACCGCCGTCGATCGACGCGATGATGAGGACCTTCGCGCCCTTCGTGATCATGTTGCTGACCTGCTGCGCCTGCTGCTGGACCTTGTTGTCCCCGTACTCGAGGTCGACCTTGTAGCCGGCCTTCTCGAGGTCGCTCTTGACGGCGTTGCCGTCCTTGATCCAGCGTTCGGACACCTTCGTCGGCATCGCGACGCCGACCAGTGCACCCCTTGTTGTCCCCGCTGCCGCCACCGCTGCCGGTGTCGCCGCGTCCGCCGGCCGAGCATCCGGCCAGTGCGATGGCGATGCCGAGGGCGGCGACGCCCGCGACGATCTTGCGCTTCATCATCGAAGTACCTCTGTTCCTGCGCGACGACGTCGACGCGCTCGGGTGACGGGGCTGCTGTGCCCCCGGTGAGTGCTCGTGTGAGCGCTCACATACTGAGGGGTTCCGTGACGGGGTGTCAACTCGTCGTGACCGTTTCGCGATCTTGCGGCGGCGGACCGACCGCGCGGTACGGTTGGCCTCGTGACCACCACGACCGCCCCAGGGGGCAAGGGCGGCAACCGCCGGAAGGCGCCCACGATCTTCGACGTCGCCGAGCGCGCGGGGGTGTCGCACCAGACCGTCTCCCGGGTCATCAACGGCGACCCCACGGTGCGCGAGCAGTACCGTTCGCAGGTCACCGACGCCGTCGCCGAACTCGGGTACCGCCCGCGGGCCGCCGCCCGGGCGCTCGCCGGGGACGCAGCCGGGCGCTCGGCATCATCACCGCCGGCGACGCGCTGTACGGCCCGTCGAGCACTGCGATCGGCTTCGAGCGGGCAGCCCGTTCGGCCGGGTACCACGTGCTCCTGTCGACCCTGCCGGACGATCCACGGCCCGGCGACCTGTCCGCCGCCATCACCACCCTGCTCGCGCAGGACGTCGCCGCGATCGTCCTGGTCGCCGCCGACAACCGGGTGCTCGACGCCCTCGCCTCGTTGACGGTCCCGGTGACCGTTCCCGTCGTGGTGTCGAACGCCGTGCAGCGTGACGCAGCCCGAGCACCGGTCGCCCCGAGCGTCGCCGCCGTCGCGATCGACCAGGTCGCCGGGACGTCGCTCGTGATGGAGCACCTGTTCGGCCGCGGACACCGGCGCATCGTGCACATCGCCGGGCCGGGGGTCTCGCAGGAGTCCGAGGTGCGCCGCGAGACCTACGTCCGGATCATGCGCGAGGCCGGGCTCGACCCGGTCGTGCTCGACGGGGACTGGACCCCGGCGAGCGGGTTCGCCGCGGCGCGGACCATCGACGTGCACACCGTCGACGCGGTCTTCGCGGGGAACGACCAGATGGCGCTCGGGGCGCTGCACGCCTTCGCCGACGAGGGACTCCGGGTGCCCGACGACATCGCCGTGGTGGGCTTCGACGACGTCCCCGAGGCGGCGCACTTCACGCCGCCGCTGACCACCGTGCGGCAGGACTTCCGGGCGATGGGGGAGCGGGTGCTCGACACCGTGAAGGCGCTCATCGAGGGGGAGCCCCGCGACGAGACGCTGCTCGCGCCCGAGCTCGTGGTGCGCCGGAGCGCGTAGCGCCCGCCGCGCCGCGCCGCGCCGCGCCGCGCCGCGCCGCCGCGCCGTCGAGATCGCACTTCGGCGCCCGACGTTCCGGCGGAACCACGCCGAAGTGCGATCTCACGGAACAACACGGAACAGCACGGAACAACACGGCACAACACGGAACAACACGGAACACCAGGGCGGCGCCCCTCGCACGGTGCGAGGGACGCCGCCGGCGAGCTGAC
Organism: Curtobacterium sp. AC273; assembly: GCF_979253735.1. Classification (NCBI taxonomy): domain Bacteria; kingdom Bacillati; phylum Actinomycetota; class Actinomycetes; order Micrococcales; family Microbacteriaceae; genus Curtobacterium; species Curtobacterium sp. AC273. Next base: position 244,961 of record NZ_CEEDDU010000005.1, read on the forward strand.
CCGACCGTCAGCCCTTCAGCGCGCCCGACGACAGGCCGGCGACGTAGAACCGTTGCAGCCCGACGTAGAGCGCGATGCACGGGATCATCGCCACGACCGACCCGGCGACGAGGTTCCCGTACGACACCTGCCCGTAGGCGCCGGTCTGCAGGTTGAGCAGCGCGACCGGCAGCGTGTAGAGCGAGTCCTTCGTCAGGAAGGTCAGCGCTCCGAGGAACTCCGTCCACGACGCCAGGAACGCGTAGAGCGCGGCGGTCGCGGCACCGGGCAGCAGCAGCGGGCGGAGCACCGACACGACGACCCGGAAGCGCGAGGCGCCGTCGACGAACGCCGAGTCCTCGAGCTCGGTCGGGATCGACTCGAACGCGTTCCGCATCACGAACACCCCGAACGGCAGGTTCACCGTCGTGTAGAAGAGCACGAGCCCGAGCAGCGAGTTCGTGAGCTTCATGGCGTTCAGCTCGAGGTACAGCGGCGTGAGGATGGCCTGGAACGGCACCATCATCGTCAGCAGCACGAGCCCGAACACCACGCCGGACCCACGGAACCGGAAGCGGGCGAACCCGTACCCGGCCATCGTCGCGATCACCGCGGTGAGCACGGCGGTCGCGATCGACACGATGAGCGAGTTCACGACGCCGGTGAGCAGGTGCGACGACGAGCTGAACACGGCGGCGAAGTTCTGCCACCCGAGCTGGAAGAACGTCGCCGGGTCGGCGGCCTGCGTGATGACGGCCTCGGACTGGAACGCCCGCAGGATCGACCAGATGAGCGGAACCCCGAACACCAACGCCGACCCGACGCCGGCGATGACGTAGAGCGTGCGCTTCACGGCGGTGTCCCGCGGGTGCCGGACGCTGCCCTGGTGGTGGCGTCGCCGACCACCGTCTCCGGTGGTGGTGAGCGTGCGGGTGGACAGGTCCGGAGCCAGGCCGGCCCGGGAGGTCGTGGTGCTCATGGCTCAGTCCTTCTCTCGCAGTGCCCAGAACTGGAACACCGTGACGGCGGCGATGACGACGACGAGGGCGATGGACTCGGCGGTCGCGGCGCCGAGCTGCAGGTTCACGAAGCCGCGGTTGTAGATCGCGTTGACGATCGTCGTGGTCTCCGTCCCCGGCCCGCCTTGGGTCAGGATGTAGAACTGGTTGAACGCCAGCAGGGACCCGATCACCGAGATGATGACGCTGAGCGCCACCGTCGACCGGATCATCGGGAGCGTGATGAGCCGCTCGGTCTGCCACCAGGACGCGCCCTCGAGCTGCGCGGACTCGTACACCTCGTCGGGGATGCCCTGCATCGCCGACATGAGCAGCACCATCGTCAGCCCGGAGACCGCCCAGACGACCAGCACGCAGATCAGCAGCGTCGCGAGCGGGCCGTTGACGAGCCAGGCCGTGCTGCCATCGGTGATCCCGAGCCAGCGGAGCACCATGTTCACGGCACCGGAGTTCGGCTGGGCCTCGAGGACGAGCATGAACGACAGCGTGGTCAGGCCCACCACGTACGGCAAGAAGAACACCGTCCGCAGCAGGGTGCTCCCGCGCCGCCGTGCCCGGATGAGCACGGCGAGGAAGTAGCCGAGCGCCAGGATCGGCACCGTCACGATCGCGGTGTACAGCAGCGTGTACCCGATGGCGTGCACGAACGTCGGGTCCTGGAACAGCGTCGCGTAGTTCTGCAGCCCGATGAACCGGTACGGGCCGATCAGGGCCAGTTCGTGAACGAGATGTAGAGCGCGAACAGGAGCGGCACGAGCACGAACACCGCGACGAACAGGATCGCCGGCGCGACGAGGACCGCCCCGGTGCGCGGCGGGTGGGTGAGCGAGTTGCGGACGGGCCGCGGCCGCGACCGCGGCCGACGGTGGGGCCGGCCCGCACCGGTCCGGCCGGGTGCGGCCCGGCTGGCGGAGCGCCGGGTGGAGATGGTCGACATGACGTGCACCTCTCTGTGCAGCAAACGAGCGAACGAGCGACGGACGGTCAGGCCTGGACCTGGTCGAGGATGCGGGTGTAATCCGCCTGCGCCGTCTTCATCGCGGCGGCCGTACCGGACCCGAACACCGCCTCGCGGAACATCGCGAAGTAGGGCGACGACGGCTGGTTGTTGAGCAGGTTGTACGCCAGCGTCTGCGGTGCGTACCCCTTGTCGATGGCGTCGAGCGGGCCGAACGCCAGCGGGTACTTCTTCCGGTACGCCGGCGTTGCCGCATCCGAGCGGGTGGGGAAGTACCCGCCGTCCGGCAGCGCCTGCTGCTGCGTTGCAGCCCGTTCGCGTACTGCATGAACGCCCAACCGCCGGACGGGTTCGCCGCCCCGTTCGGGATGCACATGTTGTCGCCGCCGTCGAAGAACGACCGCTTGCCGTCCCACGAGGGGATGAGCACGGTCTGCATCTTGGCCCGCATCGCCTTCGTGGCGGCGGGCACGGTCGCGCCGTACGACGTGGGGAAGATCCCGACCTTCCCGGCCCGGAAGTCGGCGCCCCACGTGGTGCCGGCGTCGGAGTACGTCGCCTTCGAGAGCACGCCGTCCTTCCACATCTGGCGGTAGAACTCGAGCATCCGTTCGAGGGCCTCGTTGCCGGTGATGTTCGCCTGCTGCTTGCCGACCTCACCGGACATCATGTCGACGCCGGTCGCCCAGACGTGCGGCTGGGTGACGAAGCCGATGATGCCCGCCGCGTTGCCGGAGATCGACCACCCGTAGACGTCGTCGCCGGTCTTCCGGATCGCCTTCGCCGCGGCGAGCAGCGAGTCGAGGTCCTTCGTCGAGTCCTCGACGTCGAGCCCCGCCCGCTCGAACAGCTCGGTGTTCACGAACAGCTGCGAGTTGTCGGCCAGGTACGGCAGCCCGTAGTACCGGTCGCGGTACTCGAGCAGCCGCAGGTGGCCGGGGAGATCGCGTCGAAGTAGTCGAGTCCCTTGACGACGTCGGTCAGGTCGGCGAACGCCTCGCGGAAGATGAACAGCTGCGAGTTGATGTCGTCGATGTCCACGACGTCCGGCGGCTCACCGCCGCGGATCGCGGTCGCGAGCTTCGTCACGTACTGCCCGTCGGGCACCGGGGTGAGCTCGACCTGCAGCTTCGGGTTCGCCTTGTTGAAGCCGGCGACCGCCGCCGTCAGGCCGGCCTGGGTTGCGGACCGGCACCAGACGTGCACGGTGCCGGTCGCGTTCCGGCCGAACGACGCCGCCTTCGCGTCCACCTTGGGCAGCGTGCCGGAGCACGCGGCCAGGGTGAGCGCGGCCCCGCCGGCGAGCCCGCCGGCGAGGAACGCTCTGCGCAGCATCACGTCACCGCGCCAGCGGGAGCCAGACGCGCATCGGCGCGGCTCCGCGGTTCGCCCAGGCGTAGTACGGGACCGCCGTCGCGGTGACGGCCTGGAGGCCCGTGGCGGGGTCCGAAGCGCCAGCCACGTCGTCGACGCTGGTGGCGCCCACGGCGCGATCCGCGCCTCCCGGCCCGTCCAGACGCCGGTACGGCCACGCTGCCTGCGCATGCTCGGCAGGGGCGTGTCCTTCGATCCGCAACGTGACCACGCCGTCGAGGAGTCCGTCCTGGCGCTCCTCGGTGATCGGCGCGTCCGCGTCGACCGTCAGGTCGTCGACCGTGAAACCCTGCTGGTCCGCCTGCTCGACCGCGTACACCAGCGGGCCGCGCTCGATCGCGACCTGCCCGCGGGCGGCGTCGATGCGGGTGTCGGCGACGTAGCGGTGCGGCGTGGTGTCGAACGCGAGCTCGACGGTGTCGCCGGCGGTCCACTCGCGGTCGATGACGTGGAGCGTGCCCGCTGCGGGACTCGCGTCGCCGCCGACACCCGTGACGGTCGTCGTGTCCGACCACGCCGGGATCCGGAGGCCGAGCGCGAGCGGGCCGTCCTCGGTGACCGTGACGACCACGCGGCCGTCGTGCGGGTAGCCCGTCTCGACGCGCACCGGCCCGAGGTCTGCCGTTGCGTACTGGTGGATCTGCAGCCCGCCGTCGGTCGCGGTCGCGAGGTAGCCGTCGAGGCTCGCGAACGTCCGCATGATGTTCGGCGGGCAGCAGGCGCAGTCGAACCAGCCGCGACGCCCATGCGCGGGGAGCGGTTCTCGTCCTGGTGCGCGTGGTCACGCTGCTGGAGCGGGTTGACGTAGAAGTACTCGGTGCCGCCCAGGCTGACGCCCGCGAGGAACGCGTTGTAGAGCAGGCGCTCGATCGCGTCGGCGTAGACGGGCTTACCGGTCGCGAGCAGCAGGCGCCAGGCCCACTGGACGCCACCGATCGCGGCGCAGGTCTCGGCGTAGCCGCGGTCGGTCGGGAGCTCGTACGGGTCGCCGAACGCCTCCCAGTCCCAGCGTGCGCCGAGGCCGCCGGTGATGAACGCCTTCGTCGCCATCATGTCGGCGAACTGGCGCTCGCTCGCCGCGAGCAGCTCGGTGTCGCCGGTCTCGATCGCGACGTCCACCGCACCCGCCGCCAGGTACACGGCGCGGACGGCGTGGCCCTCGACGGTCGCGGCCTGCCGGCTCGGCACCCGGTCGGAGAAGTACGTCGGCTCGCCGCCGGCGCGCTCGATGATGCCGTGACCGCGGGCGTCGACGAACCAGTGCGCCAGCTCGAGGTAGTCGCGGTTGCCGGTCTCGCGGTAGAGCTCGACGAGGCCCATCTCGACGACGGGGTGCCCGTCGATGTCGGTCGTCTTGCCGTCACCCTCGCCGAAGGTCCTCACCAGGTGGTCGGCGTTCTTGATCGCGACCTCGAGCAGGCCGGTGTCACCCGTCGCACGGTGCTGGGCCACGGCCGCCTGGTACAGGTGCCCGGCGCAGTACATCTCGTGGCTCCACTTGAGGTCCGTGTACCGCTCGCCCTTCCCCCCGGATCTGCTGCACGGAGTCGAGGTAGCCGTCGTCGGCCTGCGCCTGGGCGTACAGGGCGGTGACCTCGCGCTGGAGGTCGAGCAGGTCCTCCGACGGCGCGCGGCCGTACTCCCACGCCACGGCCTCGAGCCACTTCGTCACGTCGGAGTCCATGAAGATCGGGCCGGTGGCCTCGCCCTCCTCGAGCCCGGCCGCGATCCGGAGGTTCCGGAAGTTCCCGGCCGTCTCGAGCAGCGCGTAGCCGCCGCGGACCGCATCACGGCCGTTGGCGCTCCTGCCGGAGGGCCCAGAAGCCGCCGGTGATCCGGGCGTCGCCGGTCGGCAGGGGCCGGAGCGTGAGGTGGGCGTCGGCGGTCGGGAGGACCGGCGTCGCGGTCTGCGCACGGCTGTCGGTCGCGAGCGTGGTGGTCATGTCGCCTCCTTGCGATGTGACTGGGGCCGTTCCGGTGTCCGCGGTTCGTGCAGCGTTCGGAAAACGGTTTCTGCGGTGGACAGTACGACACAGACCGCCGGGGCGCAAGTGTCAGAGCGCTGTTGTGCGTATGCTCATCCACACGCCACTCGATCCGGAAAGGAGCTTGCCGTGACCCTCGAACGCAGCTCCCTCGACCGCGCCGCGCAGCCCGTCCGGATCACCGACGTCGCGGCGCTCGCCGGGGTGTCGATCGGCACCGCGTCGAAGGCGCTCAACGGCACCGGGCAGCTCCGCGACGCCACACGACTCCGGGTGAAGGAGGCCGCCGAGAAGCTCGGGTTCGTCGGCGACGCCCGGGCGCGGGCGCTCTCCTCGGGCAGGACCTACACCGTCGGCATGATCACCACCGACTCGTTCGGCCGGTTCTCGATCCCGGTGCTGCTCGGCGCCGAGGACGCGCTGTCCGCCGGCCAGATGGCCGTGCTGCTCTGCGACACCCGCGACGACCACGTGCGCGAGACCCACTACCTCCGCTCGCTCGCCGCCCGCGGGGTCGACGGCATCATCGTCACCGGACGCTCGGCCGACCCCCGCCCACCCATCGACGCGGCGATGCCCGTCGTCTACGCGTTCACGCCGTCGACCTCGGCGTCCGACGTGTCGATCACCCTCGACGACTCGGCGGGCAGCGCGGCCGTCGCCTCCCACCTGCTGACGCTCGGGCGCTCGCGGGTCGCCATCGTGACCGGGCCCGAGCGGCACCGTTCCGCCGAACGCCGAGTCGCGGGGGCGGTGTCGGTGCTCGGGTCACGGGTCGTCGCTCCGCCGATGTACGGCGAGTGGACGGAACGGTGGGGGCGCCAGGCGGTCGACGTGCTGGCGCGGGGATCGGTGGAGGTCGACGCGATCGTGTGCGGGAGCGACCAGATCGCCCGCGGTGTGTGCGACCGGCTGCGGGAGCTCGGTCGGTCCGTCCCGGAGGACGTCGCCGTCACCGGGTTCGATGACTGGGACGTGATGGCGCTCGCGAGCCGTCCGCCGCTCACCACGGTGGACCTGCGGCTCGAGGAGCTCGGCCGCGTGGCGGGGCAGGCGCTGCTGAGTCTCATCGACGGGGGACCGGCGGCGTCGGCCGCGGTCACCCCGACCCTGGTCGTCCGCGAGACACCGTCGGCGCCTAGGCCGGGCCGCGCGGGGTCGCGCGGGGCCGCGCGGGGTCGCGCGGGGTCGCGCCTGTCGCGCCGCGGGGTCGCGCCTGTCGCGCCGCGGGGTCGCGCCGGTTCGCCGAGATCGCACTCCGGCGGCCATCGGTCCTCAATGTCGCCGCGAAAGTGCGATATCGGCGGGGCGCTTGCCCGGGGCGTGTTCGGTGAGATCGCAGTTCGGCGGACGATTCGCGCGATGAACCCCGACGAAGTGCGATCTCGGCGGAGGGGGCGTCCGGGCTCGGGTGGGCGGCACTTCGTGCGACCCGCGAGCCGCGTTGCGGGAGTGAGCGCTCACGTGCCAGGATGTGAGCGCTCACGGGGACGACGAGGTCTGGGAGGACTGCATGAGCGACGACCGCCGACACCAGGTCGAGGACGGCCGCACCACGCTCGGCATCGAGCTCGGCTCCACGCGCATCAAGGCGTGCCTGGTGGACGAGGACCTCGTGCCCATCGCCGCCGGCTCGCACGAGTGGGAGAACGAGTTCGTCGACGGGCGCTGGACCTACTCGCTCCAGGCGGTCGAGACCGGACTCCGCGCCGCCTACGCCGCCCTCGTGGCCGATGTCGAGGCGCAGTACGGCGTGACCCCGACGACGTTCCGCGCCGCCGGCGTGAGCGCCATGATGCACGGCTACCTCGCGTTCGACGCCGAGGACGACCTGCTCGTGCCGTTCCGGACCTGGCGCAACACCTCGACCGGCCCGGCAGCCGAACGGCTCAGCGACGCGCTCGGGTTCAACATCCCGCTGCGCTGGTCGATCGCGCACCTGTACCAGGCCGTCCTCGACGACGAGCCGCACGTGCCGCAGATCGCCGGCATCACCACGCTCGCCGGGTACGTGCACCGTCGGCTCACCGGCCGCGACGTCCTCGGCGTGGGCGACGCGAGCGGCGTCTTCCCGATCGACAGCAGCCCCGCCGACAGCGGCCCGGGCGACCCTGGCACGCGCGACTTCGACACCGAGATGCTCGCCGTCACGCAGGACCTGCTGGGCGACGCCGTGCCGGACCTCCGCGCGCTCCTACCCGAGGTCCTCGTCGCCGGGGACGACGCCGGCACCCTCACCCCCGATGGGGCCGCGTGGCTCGACCCGACCGGTTCGCTCCGCCCCGGCGTCCCGCTCTGCCCGCCCGAGGGCGACGCCGGCACCGGCATGGTCGCGACGAACGCCGTCGCACCGCGGACCGGCAACGTCAGCGTCGGCACGAGCATCTTCGCGATGGTCGTCCTCGAGCAGCCGCTCGAGTCCGCGCACGAGGAACTCGACGTCGTCACCACCCCGTCCGGCGACGCCGTCGCGATGGTGCACTGCAACAACGGCGCGAGCGAGATCGCGAGCTGGGCACGGGTCTTCGGCCGCTTCGCCGAGGCATCGGGCAGCCCGATGGCGACGGACGACGTGTTCCGGGTCCTGCTGGACGAAGCCGAACACGCCGACCCCGACGCCGGCGGGCTGCTCTCCTTCAACTACCTGGCGGGCGAACCCGTCACCCACGTCGAGGACGGCCGGCCCCTGCTGCTCCGCACCCCCGACGCGCGCTTCACCCTCGGCAACCTGGTCCGCTCCGAGGTGCACGGCGCGTTCGCCACCCTCGCGATCGGCATGGACGTGCTGCACGGCGAGGACGTGCAGGTGGACCGGATGACCGCGCACGGCGGACTCTTCCGGACGCCCGGCGCCCCACAGCAGCTGCTCGCCGCGGCACTGCGGGTCCCCCGTCGCGCTCGAGGAGACCGCGGGCGAGGGTGGCGCCTGGGGCATCGCCGTGCTCGCCGCGTACCTCGAGCACACCGAGCACCACCTCGCCGACTTCCTGGCGGACACCGTCTTCGGCGGGGGCACGGTCCACGTCGCCGACCCCGAGCCGCGCGACGTCGAGGGCTTCCAGACGTACCTCGGCCGGTACCGCGCTGCGCTGCCCGTCCAGGCCGTGGCGGCAGCGGCGACCCGACCCGAGACGACCGGAACCGGTGCGGCAGCCGCCGCCGGCGCCGACGCGACCACGACCCGAGGCGAGGGGACGGCGGGAGCCGAGCCGCGCCTCCCGGCAGAGCAGGAAGTGACCAGATGACCAGCGCAACCGACCCCGACACCCAGCGGGCCGTCGCGGCCACCCGTGAACGCGTCGCCCGCCTGCACGGCGAGCTCGTCCGCTACGGCCTGGTCATCTGGACCGGCGGCAACGTCTCCGAGCGCGTGCCCGGCACGGACCTGTTCGTCATCAAGCCGAGCGGGGTGTCGAGCGACGACCTGACGCCGGAGAACCAGGTCGTCTGCACGCTCGACGGCGTGCCCGCCGACGGTTGGGGCAACGAGCACGGGCCGAGCTCCGACACCGCTGCGCACGCCTACGTGTACCGGAACATGCCCGAGGTCGGCGGCGTCGTCCACACCCACTCGACCTACGCGACCGCGTGGGCCGCACGAGCGGAACCCATCCCGTGCGTGATCACCGCGATGGCCGACGAGTTCGGCGGTCCGATCCCGGTCGGACCGTTCGCGATCATCGGCGACGACTCCATCGGCCACGGCATCGTCGAGACGCTCGCCGGTCACCGGAGCCGGGCGGTCCTCATGCAGAACCACGGCGTCTTCACCATCGGCAAGGACGCGAAGGACGCCGTCAAGGCCGCCGTGATGTGCGAGGACGTGGCGCGCACCGTGCACATCGCGAAGCAGGGCGGCGAGGTCGTCCCGATCGCACCAGCAGACATCGATCGACTCTTCGATCGCTACCAGAACGTCTACGGACAGAACCCCGAAGGAGCCATGCAATGACGCAGGAGACCACCGTCGAGACACTGGCGGGCTACGAGGTCTGGTTCCTGACGGGGAGCCAGGGGCTCTACGGCGAGGAGACCCTCCGCCAGGTCGAGGAGCAGAGCAAGCAGGTGCACGCGGAACTGGTCGCGGCGCTGCCCGTGAAGCTCGTCTGGAAGCCCGTCCTCAAGGACGCCGACGGCATCCGCCGCGCCCTCATCGAGGCGAGCGCCGACGACAAGGTCATCGGCGTCACCACGTGGATGCACACCTTCAGCCCCGCGAAGATGTGGATCGGCGCCCTGCAGGCGCTCACGAAGCCGCTGCTGCACCTCCACACGCAGGCGAACGTCACGCTGCCGTGGGCGGACATCGACTTCGACTTCATGAACCTCAACCAGGCCGCGCACGGCGACCGTGAGTTCGGCTACGCCCTCGCGCGCCTCGGCGTCCGGCACGCCACGGCCGTCGGCCACGTGTCGGACCCCCGCGTCCAGCAGCGCGTCGCGAACTGGACCCGTGCCGCCGCCGGTGCCGCCGCCGTCCGCGAGCTGAAGCTGACCCGCTTCGGCGACAACATGCGCTACGTCGCCGTCACCGAGGGCGACAAGACCGAGGCCGAGATCGAGCTCGGCGTGCAGGTCAACACGTGGGCCGTCAACGAGCTCGCGGCAGCGGTGGAAGCCGCCTCGGACCACGAGATCGACGCGCTGCTCGCCACCTACGACGCGTCCTACGACCTCGTACCGGAACTCCAGGAGGGGGCGAACGCCGAAGCGCGCTCCGCGACGGCGCCGCCATCGAGATCGGCCTCCGCACCCTGCTCGCGCAGAACGGCAGCGCCGCGTTCACCACGAACTTCGAGGACCTCGGCTCGCTCAAGCAGCTGCCGGGCCTGGCCGTGCAGCGCCTGATGGCCGACGGCTACGGCTTCGGGGCCGAGGGCGACTGGAAGACGGCGGTCCTGGTCCGCGCGATGAACGTCGCCGGCGCCGGCCTGCCCGGTGGTGCTCTCCCTGATGGAGGACTACACCTACGACCTCACCCCGGGCGCCGAGAAGATCCTCGGGGCGCACATGCTCGAGGTCTCGCCCAACGCTCACGACGACGAAGCCGACGTGCTCGAGATCCACCCGCTCGGCATCGGCGGCAAGGACGACCCGGTCCGCCTGGTCTTCACCGCCGACCCCGGCGAGGCCGTCGTCGTGGCGCTCTCCGACACCCGCGACGGCTTCCGCCTCACCGCGAACGTCGTCGACGTGGTGCCCCCGACCGAGGCCCCTGCCGAAGCTCCCGGTCGGCCGTGCCGTCTGGGAGCCGCGTCCGTCCTTCCCGGTCGCCGCGGAGGCCTGGCTCACCGCCGGCGCCGCCCACCACACCGTGATGACGACCGCCGTCGGCCTGCAGGGGTCGTCGAGGACTTCGCCACCATGGTGGGGACCGAGTTCCTCGTCATCGACGAGCACACCACCGCTCGCGGGTTCCGCGACGAGCTGCGTCTCCAGCAGACGTGGCACCGTCTCGACCGCGGTTTCTAGGAGTCAGGACCCCACGATGAGCGACGTGATCGCGGCCGAGCGCACGCGGACGAACTGGGCGGGCAACGTGACCTACCGGGCCTCGGCGCTGGCGCGCCCGACCTCGGTGGACGCGCTCCAGCAGCTCGTCGCGTCGACCCCGCGCCTGACGGCGCTCGGCTCGCGTCACTCGTTCAACACCATCGCCGACACCGACGCGGTCCAGGTCTCCCTGGCCGACCTGCCGCCCGTGCTCGACATCGACACGTCGCGTCGGGTGGTCCGGGTCGCCGCCGGGATGATCCACAGTCAGGTGGCGGCCGGCCTGGAGGCACGTGGCTGGGCACTCGCGAACCTCGCGTCCCTGCCGCACATCTCCACGGCCGGGGCGGTCGCCACCGGCACGCACGGTTCCGGTGTGCGCAACCCGTCCCTCGCGCAGGCGGTGGTCGGCCTCGAGGTCGTCCGGGCCTCCGGCGACCTGGTGCGGGTCGATGCGTCGACGGCGGACGGTGCGCTCGACGCCCACCGTGTGGCACTCGGGGCGCTCGGTGTCGTCACCGCCGTGGAGCTCGCGATCGAGCCGACGTTCCAGGTCGCCACGACCGTGCACCTCGACCTGCCGTGGGAGGCCGTCGCCGCGCACTTCGACGACATCGTGTCGGACGCCTACTCGGTGTCGATGTTCACGTCGTTCGACGACCGGGGCGCCCGGCAGGTCTGGGTGAAGCACCGCGTCGACGAGCCGGCGCCGGCCGTCGACCTCGTGCCGCACTCGGTGCCCGGCCCGCCGCCGGTCCGGTGCACCCGGGGGAGAACGACCCCGCCGGTGTCACGGAGCAGGGCGGTGTCCCGGGCCGTGGTCCGAGCGGCTGCCGCACTTCCGGTCGTCGTTCACACCGTCGACCGGTGCCGAGATCCAGGCGGAGTACCTGATCCCCGCAGCCTCGGCCGTCCCGGCACTGCAGGCCCTGCGACCGCTCCGCGAGCTGTTCGCCCCGCTCCTCATCGCCGCCGAGGTACGGACCATCGCGCCGGACACCGCGTGGCTCGCGCCGTCGTCGGGCCGGCAGTCGGTCGGGATCCACTTCACCTTCCGCCGGGACGCCGAGGCCGTGGCCGCCGCGGTCGCGCGGATCGAGGACGTCCTCGCGCCGTTCGATGCCCGGCCGCACTGGGGGAAGGTGTCGTCGACGAGTGTCGAGCGCCTGCACGAGGTGTACCCGAGGCTGTCGTCGTTCGCGGCGCTCGCGCGGGACCTCGACCCCACCGGGCGGTTCCGAACCTGTTCCTCGCGCGCGTCCTCGCCTGAGGCCGGAGCGCGTTTCACAGCACATCCGGATGCGATCTCGGGGTGGCACACCGCGTCGTCCCTGAGCGTCCACATGTGAGGACGCAAAGGTCGGGGCATGGCGAACCTCAACCGCATCCTCGGCATGGCCTCGAAGGTCATCGACAAGCAGCTCCAGAAGCGCGGGCAGGGTGACGGCGCGCCTGGCTCCGGTCCGCAGCAGGGTGGCTCACAGCAGGGTGGCTCCGACTGGCGGGACATCGTCCGGACGGCGGCGGACCGGCTGACCGGCGACGACCGTGGGCAGCAGCAGCAGCAGCAGCAGCAGCGGCCGCCGCAGCGGCAGTACGGCCAGCCGATGTCGGGCCACCAGCCGGCGCCCGGCCAGCCCGCGTCTGGTCGGTACGGTCAGCCGCAGTCGGGTGGGGCCGTCGACTCGGACAAGGTCGCCCTGGCGAAGTACGACTACCTCCTCCGCACCTCGTCCCCGGACCAGCTCGAACAGGTCCACCACGACGCCTTCGCCCGCCTGACCCCGGCGCAGCGCCAGCAGGTACGGAACCGGCTCAACTCCGAGCTCCCGCCGCACGAGCACCTCCGCGACGACTCGGCCGGCGGGATGGCCCGCGCGATGACCCGTGGCGAGGTCTCCCGTCCGGGACTCATCCGACGGGTCCTCGGCGGCTCCGGCTCCGGCTCCCGGTCGCGGCGGCGGTCGTGGTGGCGCGTTCGCCGGCGGCGCCGCGGTCGGCGCCGGAGCGATGGCGCTCGGAGGCCTCGGTGTCGCCGTGGCCGGTGGGGCCGTCCTGAGTGCTGCGGCCGGACCGGTGCTGGCCGAGGCGGCGAACGTCGGCGTCGACTTCGAGGGGATCGCCTCGGGCATCGGCGACCTCGGCCTCGCCGACCTCGGTGGTGGCATCGAGGGGCTGGCGGGTGAGGGGGAGCAGCTCCTCGGGGGCTTCGGCGAGCAGTTCTCCGGGTTGGGGGAGCAGGCGTCGGGCCTCGGCGAGCAGGCGTCGAACCTCGGCAGCGACTTCCTCGGCGGCCTCTTCGACCGTTGACCTCCGGTGGCGGATGGAGCGCCCCCACATCGCTCGTCGCGGTGTGGGGGCGCCCGTGTCCCTAGGCCTTGCGGATCAGGTCGAGCAGGAGCCGGGTGAGGTTCACGAGCAAGCTCGCGATCCCCAACCACAGCGCCTGGCGCCTGGTCCGGCCGTCGTTGTCCTGCGACATCGATGACCTCCTTGTGTCGTCGCCGGCTGACACGAGGAGCTTCGACCAAGGGATGCGGAGCCGAGCGGGCTCGGCTACCATCGGTTCCGAGCGATTGACTCCGGGATGGGTTTGCATCCCTTGGCTTCCACTCGGAAGGCAAATCGAGGCCCGGAAACTGTTCGTGCAGTTCCGGGCCTCGCTCATTCGCCCAGGTCGTGCTCCGGCGGGTGACACGACCACGAGCAGCCTACGACCAACTGTCCGCTGGTACGACGTATTTCACCGTTCGTCGCTCACAGATCCGCGTGTCGACGCATCGGGAATAGCGGGACGTCGCCCAGGGCTTGGACCGTTACGTGGTGCGACGTCCGTCGCACGCGGGATTCGGACGGGCGACCACCGCGGTGTCAGGATGGACGCCGCCCGGTGCCCCCGAACCCGCGGTCCCGCAGCGACCGTCGCCGGTCGACACCACACCCCTTCCCCACGAGGAGCAGCATCGTCATGAGACGCCCCAAGCGCCTGACCATCACCGCGGCGGTCGCCGCAGCAGCAGCACTGGTGCTCACCGGCTGCTCGGGCGGGGAGCCTCGGACGACGCCTCGAGCGGCACGAGCAAGGGCGGCACGCTCAACGTCCTGACGACCGCCACTGCGGTGCACCTCGACCCCGCGACGAGCCAGAACCTCAACATCACGACGCTCGGCCTCGTGCTGCGTCGTCTGACCGCGTGGGACGTCGAGCCCGGCAAGACGGCGAAGGTCGTCCCGGACCTGGCGACGAACACCGGCGACTCGAGCGACGGCGGCAAGACCTGGACCTACCACCTGAAGAAGGGGCTGGAGTTCCAGGACGGCAAGGCCATCACCACGAAGGACATCAAGTGGGGCATCGAGCGCTCGTTCGCGCCGACCCTCACCGGTGGCCTGAGCTACCACAAGTCGCTCCTCGTCGGCGGTGACTCGTACAAGGGTCCGTTCGACGGCAAGACCCTCGACAGCATCGAGACGCCGGACGACTCGACGATCGTGTTCAAGCTCAACGCGGCCTACGGCGACTGGCCGTGGATCGTCTCGATGCCGGCGTTCGCCCCGGTCCCCGAGGGCGACGGCACCGACACGGGCGCCTACGACACCAAGCCGGTCGCGTCCGGCCCGTACCAGGTGCAGTCGAACACGCAGGGCTCGCAGATCACCTTGGTCCGGAACAAGTCGTGGAGCGCGAAGACCGACGACGTCCGCACCGCCGGCCCGTCGAAGGTCGTCTTCAAGGAGAGCCAGGACCCGTCGACCGTCACGCAGACGCTCATCGCGGACAACGGCGACGCGAAGGACTCCTTCGGTGCGACCTACCTCGGCGCAGCCGAACTGAACCAGGTCCGGTCGAACCCGGCCGCGCAGGACCGCCTCGCCACGTCGAAGGCCGGCCCGATCAACTACCTGGCGATCAACACGCAGAAGGGCTCGCTCAAGGAGCTCAAGGTCCGTCAGGCCTTGCAGTACGCGGTCGACAAGAAGTCGTACCGGATCGCCGCGGGCGGTGGCCCTCGCCGGGACCTACGCCTCGACCCTCATCACGCCGGGGATCGCCGGTCGCCAGCAGTACGACCTGTACGAGCCCGGTGCCACCGGTGACGTCGCCAAGGCGAAGAAGCTCCTGCAGGAAGCAGGCGTCTCGGACCTCAAGCTGACGCTCGCCACACAGAACGACTCGGCGAACCTGGCTGAGGCGCAGGCGATCCAGGCGGGTCTCAAGCGCGCCGGCATCACGGTGACGCTGAAGCCGTACGACATCGACTCGTTCTACACGGCGACCACGGACGGCTCCGACTTCGACCTCGCGATGTTCAGCTGGCAGCCGGACTTCCCGAGCGCCAACGCCAACATCCAGCCGCTCTACGACTCGTCGCAGATCGGCGGGGGCGGCTACAACGTCTCGAAGTACAGCAACCCCGAGGTGGACGCCCTCATCGACCAGGCGAGCGGCACCGTCGACCAGAAGGACGCGCAGAAGCTCTGGGCCGAGGCGGACAAGAAGATCATGGAGGACGCCCCGATCGTCCCGCTGACCTACGCGAAGCAGTCCTTCCTGGCCGGCTCGAACGTGCAGAACTTCCAGATCGCGGACTTCCCGGCGTACCCGAACTACCTCAAGGTCACGCTCGCGAAGTGAGTTCTCCGCTGCTCGAGGTCGAGGGGCTCCGCGTCGCGTTCGGCGACGCGGAGCCTGTCGTCCGTGACGTCTCCTTCTCGCTGACGCCCGGCCGCGTGCTCGCCCTGGTCGGCGAGTCCGGCTCGGGCAAGTCGGTCAGCGCCATGAGCCTGCTCGGACTGCTGCCGCCCGAGGCGCACGTCTCCGGCAGCATCCGGTTCCGCGGCGAGGAACTCGTCGGCGCGTCCGCCGACCAGCTCCGAGCCGTGCGTGGCGCGGGCATCGGGGTGGTCTTCCAGGAGCCGATGAACTCCTTCACGCCCGTGCTGTCGATCGGCACCCAGATCGCCGAGGCCGTCCGGGCCCACCCGTCGGGCCTCCACCGTGCCGAGGTGTCGGCGCGGATCGACGAGCCGCTGCGCTCCGCCGGCCTGACCGATCCGGAGCGGATCCGGAAGGCGTACCCGCACGAGCTGTCCGGTGGGCAGTTGCAGCGCGCGATGATCGCGATGGCGCTGGCGGGCGACCCGGTCGCCCTCATCGCGGACGAGCCGACGACCGCGCTCGACGTCACCGTGCAGGCCGGGATCCTCGACCTGCTGGCGTCGGCTCGGCCGCGAGCGCGGCCTCGCGGTGCTCCTCATCACCCACGACATGGGTGTGGTGGCGGACGTCGCCGACGAGGTCCTGGTGCTGCGACGCGGCGACCCGATCGAGCACGGGAGCGTCGCCGAGGTCTTCGCCCACCCCGCGGCCGACTACACGCGTGAGCTGCTGGCGGCCGTTCCGAGCCTGGAGGCGCGTGGCGGGTCCGAGACAGCGACCAACGAACCGTCGCTGGTCGCCGCTGCGGACGCGAGTCGCGCCTCCCGGCCGCTGGTCGCGCAGCTGCGCGACGTCGCCGTCCGGTACGGGCGTCGCGGCGAGCCGACCGTCTCGGGGATCGACCTCGACCTCCACGCCGGCGGGACCGTCGGCCTGGTCGGCGAGTCGGGGTCCGGCAAGTCGACCATCGGACGTGCCCTCGCCGGCCTCGTGCCGGTCGTCGGGGGCTCGGTCGAGGTGGACGGCAGCGACCTCCGCACCGCTCGTGGCAAGCGCCTCCGCGAACTGCGCAGCCGCGTCGGGATCGTCTTCCAGGACCCGGCCTCGTCCCTGAACCCGCGGCAGACCATCGGGTGGAGCATCGCCGAGCCGCTCCTCGTGCACGACGCCGCGTCGGCAGACTCCCGAGCCGACCACGTCCGTGAGCTCCTCACCGCCGTGCAACTCGACCCGTCGTGGGCCGAGCGGTTCCCGCACCAGCTCTCCGGCGGACAGCGGCAACGCGTCGCCGTCGCCCGCTGCGCTCGCGCTCCGGCCGGCACTGGTGATTGCGGACGAACCGACCTCGGCGCTCGACGTCACCGTGCAGGCCGCCGTGCTCGACCTGCTCTCCTCACCTGCAGCAGGACTTCGGGTTCGGCATGCTGCTCATCAGCCACGACCTCGCCGTCGTCCGGCAGCTCGCCGACGAGGTGGTCGTGCTCCGCGACGGACGCGTGGTGGAGCGCGGCACGACCGACGCGGTGCTCGACGACCCGCAGCAGGACTACACGCGCATGCTCCTCGCCGCAGCGCCCGTCGCCGACCCCGTGCGACAGGCTGCTCGCCGCGAGGCCTGGCGCGCATGGGAAGGGGTGGCCTCGTGACCGCCAACGTCGTCGACCGTCCGGTGTCGGCCGCCGCGGCCCGGAGCACCGGGTTCCGCGCCGGTCGTGCGCCGCGTCCGGAAGGACCGCTGGGCGGTCGCGTCCGCCGTCGTCATCGTCGTGTTCGTCGTCGTGGCCGTCGCCGCGCCGCTCATCGCCGCCGTGACGGGACAGGATCCGTACGGGTACAACATCGACGCGCTGAACTCGTTCGGTGCGCCGAAGGGCGTCGGCGGTGGGATCAGCGCCGAGCACTGGTTCGGCGTCGAGCCGCTGACCGGCCGCGACCTGTTCGCGATCGTCACCTACGGCGCACGGACCTCGCTCGGGATCGGGCTCGCGGCGACCGTCGTGTCGATCGTCATCGGCGTGCTCGTCGGCGTCACCACCGGGTTCTTCGGCGGATGGTACGACCGCGTGCTCTCCCGCGTGGTGGACGTCATCTTCGGCTTCCCGTCGCTGGTGTTCATGATCGCCCTCACCGCGATCGTGCCGACGTCGTTCCCGAAGCCCGTGCTGGTCGTCCTCGTCATCGGGTTCTTCGGCTGGCCGTCCGTCGCCCGTGTCGTCGGGGACAGACGCTGTCGCTCGTGCACCGGAACTACGTCGTCGCGTCGACCGCGATGGGCGCCGGCCGGTGGCACGTGATCCGGACCCAGTTGCTGCCGAACCTCGCCGCGACGATCACCGTCTACGCGACGATCTCGATCCCGTCGATGATCGGGGCCGAGGCCGCGCTGTCCTTCCTCGCCGTGGGGGTGACCCCGCCGACGCCGTCGTGGGGCCGCAGCATCGGCGACGCCGTCGGGTGGGTGCAGACCGACCCGGCGTACCTGCTGTTCCCCGGCCTCGCACTGTTCCTGATCACCCTGGCCTTCAACGTGCTCGGTGACGCCCTGCGCGACGCCCTCGACCCACGAGGAGGAACCGGTGAGCACCTTCCGCTTCATCGCCATCCGCGTCCTCGGCGCCGTCGTCGTGCTGTTCGTCGTCGCCGCGATCACGTACGCGCTGTTCATGCTCCTGCCGACGAACCCGGCACGAGCGATCTGCGACAAGCCCTGCACGCCCGACCGGCTGCGCGAGGTGCAGGCGTTCCTCGGCACCGACAAACCGTGGATCGCCCAGTTCGGCGCGTACCTCGGCGGGATCTTCGCCGGCCGGACGTTCGGTTCCGGGGCGTCCGTGATCGACTGCGCCGCACCGTGCTTCGGGTACTCGTTCCAGCTGCACGACAGCGTGACGAACCTCATCCTGACGCGCCTGCCCGTCACCGCCTCGATCGCGGTCGGCGCGGCCGTGCTCTGGCTCGTCGCCGGGGTCGCCGGGGTGCGCTGTCGGCACTGCGCCGTGGCACCTTCGTCGACCGGGCTGTGATGACCGTCGCGGTCGCCGGGGTCTCCGCGCCCTCGTACCTGGTCGGGCTGCTCGGCATCCTGCTGTTCGGCTTCGTGCTCGGGATCCTGCCGACGAGTGGCTACGTGTCGTTCGCCGACGACCCGGTCGGGTGGTTCACGCACCTGATCCTGCCGTGGTGCGTGCTCGCGTTCATCAGCGCGGCGATCTACGCCCGGTTGACCCGTGGCGAGATGCTCGAGTCGATGTCGCAGGACTTCGTCCGGACCGCCCGGGCCAAGGGTCTGCGCGAACGCCAGGTCGTCGTGCGGCACGGGCTCCGGACCGCGATCCTGCCCGTGGTGACGCTGTTCGGGCTCGACCTCGGGTCGCTGCTCGGCGGAGCGGTCATCACCGAGAAGGTGTTCGCCATGCAGGGCCTCGGCGCGCTGCTCATCGACGCGGTGCACACGCTCGACCTGCAGGTCGTCGTCGGCTTCACACTGTTCTCGGCGCTGCTGATCGTCACCGCGAACGTGATCGTGGACGTCGTCTACGCGTTCGTCGACCCACGGGTGCGTCGCCGGGCGTAGCGCTCGGGCCGGACGCGCGCCCGGATACCGCCAGCACAACCGAAGTCACCCCGAACCGTCCGATCGCGCGGTTCGGGGTGACGTCAATCGTGCCGGACCCCGGTGGCACCGACGAACCGGTAGGCGGCGCCGTCGTCCGTGCGTTCGAGCACGCCGAGGTCGACCGCGTCACGCCGGACGATCGCCACGTCGTCGGCGAACATCGCGATCGCCGCGTTGAGCACGGCCTCGGACACCGTGCGTGCGACGCCGAGGCGCTCGAACACGAGTCCGACGATCCGCACCGACAGCGGGTGTCGCTCGACGTCCTTCACGGGCATGCGCGCGATGCGGTCGAAGGCGAGCAGCGCCGACGGTTCCTGCAGTCGTCGGAGGTCCTGCGCGGTCCGTCCGAGCAGCGGGGTGTCCGGCCCGTCGTCCCCGAGCCAGTCGAAGGCGGCGATGGCTGCCCGCGTCCGGTCGTCGAGGTCCGCGCCGCCCACGACCGCCGCGCGCAGCGTCGGACTGGCCAGCACGGCGACGGCCTGTCGTGCCCGCCCGATCGACTCGTGCAGCTCGGTCACGAACCCGCCGCCAGTCGATCGGGGTGCCACTTCGACCACTTCTCGCGGACGGCGTCGTCGATCGGCACCTCGAAGTGCCGGGCGACGAGCAGGACCTGCGCCAGGACGTCGGCGATCTCGTCGCGGAAGTCCTGCTCGAGTTCGTCGTCGGTGCGCCCCTTGCGCCGCGCCTGCCCGGCTCGGGCGAGAAAAGCCTGCGTGAGCTCGCCGACCTCTTCCCCGAGCTTCAGGACGAACCACTCGTCGGTGCGGTCGATGCCGTGGCGCTCGGCGTAGAACGCCGAGACGGCCTCGACCTCGTCGCTCAGGTCCTGCACGTCCATCAGAAGTAGGTGATCCCGTGCGGCGTCCGCGGCGGTGTCAGCATCGCGCGGAGGAGCGCCGGCGCAGCCGCGTCCGCGGAGCGGAGCAGCCCGGCCGCGGCCAGCGTGACCGGGGACACCGACCCGATGAGCAGCGCACCCAGGTCGGCCACGTCGAGCTGGAGGTCGGAGCCTGCCACGTCGGCGTCGTCGGCAATGCGCGTGACGCGGCCCCGTGCCTCCTGGACGTCCAACCGGTACGTGCCGGCGGCGAACCCGAGTGCATCGGTGACCGCGAGGGTCAGCGACCCGTCGACGGCGTACGGGCGGGACGCGAGGACGGCCGGGACGTCGAGGACGCGCAGCCAGACGTGGTCCTCCTCGTGGTCGACGTCGTACGCGCGGTTGTCACCGAGCGCCGCGACGATCGGGTCGTCGAGGCGTGAGCGGCTGTACTTGACGACGTCGTTGAGGTCGACCGAGAGCAGGAACTCCCACAGCGACAGGTAGGCGGCGTCGGTCGCGTAGACCAGGTCGACGACCTCGAGCGTGGTGTCGCCGTCACGACTCTCCTTGACGCGCCAGGTGACGTAGCCGTCGACCTCGTCCGAGTCGTCGGGGCGGTGGACGGCGGCGCGGACGTCCTTCGCCGGCTCGCCGTCGCCGGTGCGGAGCCCCAGGGCCACGGGCCAGGTGCCGGCGTTCCGCACCATCGACCCGGGGGTGCGTGCGTCGAAGCGGTCGAAGACCGACCGGGCCGGACCGCCTGCGAGCCACGCGGGCGTGACGACGCTGACCGTGCCGGTCGTGGGCGCCAGGAAGGGGAGGGCGCGGTCGCGGCGGACGCTGATCGCCCGCTCGCGGATCGCACTGCCGAAGCCGAAACGGCGGTAGATGGTGCCCTCCGACGCGGTGAGGGAGGCGATCGCGTAGCCATCGGCGACGCCGCGTTCGAGCGCGTGCGTCATCATCCGGCGGAGGATGCCGCGGCGGCGCTCGGTCGGTCGGACCGTCACGGCGGAGATCGCCTGCGTGTCGATCGACGAGCCGTCACCCCAGCTCAGCGGCTTCCGGAACCACGCGAAGGTGCCCGCGGGCCAGGTCTCGTCGACGGAACCGGGGGCGGGCCGACGGACGTAGGCGCCCAGCCAGGTGTTGTCGTCCTCGACGAAGTGCTCGACCATGCGGGCCGCCGCTTCGTCGCCGGGGTGCGTCTCGTGGAAGCCGAGTCCGACGGCCTGCATCCAGGCCTCGGTGTCGGCGTCCGGCGCCCCCTGGTCGTCCGTGCCGGGCGCGAACTCGCGCAGGTCGTAGCGGTCGTCGAATGCCTCGTTGCTCACGGTCCGACACTATCGGGGAGCGCTGACGTCGTCGATGCGCGGGCAGGAGGCGCGCAGGGCGTGCGTCGCGGTCAGGACGCGCGGTGGACGTGCGCTCCGGTTCAGACCCGCCGGAGCGTCTCGCTCGGGTACTCGCCGAACTGCTTCGCGTAGGCGGCCGAGAACCGTCCGGCGTGCGCGAACCCCCAGTGCCGCGCGACGTCGGCCACGGCCGTCGCCGACGGTTCGCCGTGGACGAGTTCGGTGCGGATCCGGTCGAGCCGGACGGCGCGGATGTAGGCGTTCGGCGACATCCCGAGCACCCGCCCGAACGACGCCTGCAGGGCGCGGAGGCTGAGGTTCGCCAGGGCGGCGAGGTCGGTGCTCGTGATCGGCAGGTGTGCGTGCTCGTGGACGTACTCGACGACGTGCCGGATCCGTGCGTTGCGGGGCAGCAGCAGCGCGGAGGGGAAGTCCGCGGTGGCCTGGGGGTAGAGCTCGAGGAAGGAGACCGCGGCGAGCCTGCCCATCTCGGCCTGCAGCAGCGGCGAGGCAGCGCGGTCCATCGTCGTCGCCGAGATGAGGTGCACCGTCTGGCGCCACTGCCGCATCGCGGTGTCGCTCGGCTGTGCGGTGTGGTCGAAGCGGGTCCCGGCGACGCTGACGCCGCGCTCGGAGGCGACCTCGTCGACGGCGTGACGGTTGACCTGGACGAGCCGCTGGTCGTAGTCCCGGAAGTCGAACCGGAACGCCTGGTTCGGCCACATCTGGGGCCGACCCGCCTGCAGATGGAGCTCCTGTCGGCCGAGGTCGAGGATGCCGCTGCCCCGGGTGATCCACTGCACGACGAAGTCCTCGCCCGCGGGCATCTCGCCGGTCAGGCGTCCGTCGAACTGCACGGCCCGCAGGGTCATCGCGTCGTCGCCGGCCGCGGCGTACCGGTAGGTGAACGGCACGTCCGTGGTGTCCGCCGTCCACGAGATGCCCGCGTACGCGGTGGCCAGGGTCTCGCGGGCGCGCACGACGTCGTCGCCGCGTTCGTCGACGCGGATGCGAGCAGGCGGTTGGTCAGTCATCGGGCACCGCGGATCAGTGTCACATCCCGATGTACCCGAGGACGGTGGCTGTCCGGTAAGCGTCGCTCAGAACCGGTCGGCGCCGTCGTACACGGACATGAGCATCGCGGCCGCCGTCCGGGCCGTGCGCGCGGGGTGGACGACCCCGTGGATCGCGGCCTCGACCTGCGCGCCCTGCACGAGGAGGGTGAGGGCCGGCGCGAGGTGGGCGGGGAGCTCGGCGGCGTCGCAGAGCATCGCGATGTGCTGCTCGCACTGACCGAGGTGTTCACCTGCGAGCCGGGCGATCAGGGGGTCGACACGACCGAGTTCGCCGTAGCCGTTGATGAACGCGCACCCCCGGTAGCCGTGGTCGGTGAAGCAGGTCTCGAGGTACCCGAACAGGGCGAGGATCTTGTCCCGCGGGTCCTGCTGGTGGGACTCGGCGTGCAGGAGTCCGTCCATCCACTCGCGGTGCCGGTACCGAAGGGCCGCCACGACGAGCTGCTGCCGCGACGGGAACGCTGCCTCGACGTCGGCGACGGTGATCCCCGCGCCGGACGCGATCCGTTCGATGGGCACCGAACCGACCCCCTCGGCGGTGAAGAGTGCGTCGGCGCTCACGACGACGGCCGCCTGCGCCGCGGAGAGCGCCGGAGCCGCGTCGGTGAGGGTCGCCGGCATCATGCGACGGTGTCGGACTGCGAGCGGTCGGTCGACAGGGGAGCGGCGAGGGCGATCGTGCGGAAGTACACCAGGCGGTCCCAGGTCGCCCGGTGCTGGGCGGTGAGGGGATGCGGGTCCACGATGAGCACTGGCTAGGCGCCGGCGAAGAAGTCGGCGTACGAGGGGTCGACCGGCAGGCGCGAGCCGGGGGTGTTCGCGACCCGGGCGGCGACCATGGCGTCGAGCTCTGCCGGGGGCGTCAGGCCCCGTCGGCGCCACTCGGTCGGGTGGGCTCGGAGCATCTCGAGGGTGATCGTGTCACGCATCGGTGCGGTCCTGTTCTGCGGAGGGTGGGTCGTCCCGGTCACCCGGGACCCTCCGACCCTACGAGTCGGGACGGACGCGACCGGCACGATCCCGCGAAGACGACGAAAGGCGGACAGCGTCAGGTCACGGGCCTGGAGGCGCGGTGCCAGCTGGCACCGCGCCTCCAGGCCGACCGTCGTCACCCGTCGGCTGCGCGAGCGACCCGAGGAGCCGCAGCTTGTCCGCCGCGTCGCTGCCCGTCTCCGGGTAGTAGAGGACGAGGATGAGCCCACCGACGGGCAGCTTCTCGCGGTGCAGCCGGAGCGATCCGAGGACCGGGTGCTCGATCTCCGCCGTGTTGCCCTCCAGCCTCCGGACGTCCTGACGTGCCCACAGCGTGCGGAAGCGAGCACTGGCGAGACTCAGTTCGCCGACCACCTCGACCGCCCGCGGATCGGAGACGTCGTTGCCGATGCTGCGCCGGAACGCGGCGACCATGTCGACGACCGCCTGCTCCCAGTCCGCGTGGAACGCGCGCTCCTCGGGGTCGAGCAGCAGGGAGCGCAGCCGGTTCTGCCCCGGCGTCAGCCGCGGCGAGAGCGCGACGGCCAGGTCGTTGGCGGCGAGGACGTCGAAGTGCCGCCCCTCGACGAAGGCCGGCACCGCGATCGTGGCGAGCAGGTGCTCGAGGCGCGCCGGCACGCGTTCGGCCATCCGTGGACGTCGGGCCCGTGGGCGACCGCTCGCCAGGGTGATCAGGTACTCCGTCTCGACCTCGTCGAGCAGGAGCACCCGGGCGAGCGCCTCCAGCACCTGCGCCGACGGGTTGTCGTCCCGCCCGCGCTCGAGTCGGAGGTAGTAGTCCGCGCTGATGCCGGCGAGCATCGCGACCTCTTCGCGACGCAGCCCGGGGACGCGTCGGCGTGCGCCGGAGGGCATGCCGACCTGCTCGGGCGAGACCAGCGCCCGGCGTGCGGCGAGGTACTGGCCCAGTCGGTTCGTGTCGGCGCGGTCGTCCATGTCCGTCACGCTAGCGATCCTCCGGCGGTGAGAGGGGGCCCTGCCACTCCCCGGATCACGGGGGCCTCGCCGGCGGTCCGGTCGGCGGCGGACGATCGTCCGGTACCGGCCGCCGGGCCGGATGAAGGAGTCGTCATGGACATCACCGACCGCACCGTCCTCATCGTCGGAGGGACCTCGGGCATCGGTCTGGGCCTCGCCCGCCGCTTCGCCGACGCCGGGTCCACCGTCGTCGTCGGCGGTCGCGACACCGACCGGGTCGCGGGCCTCGAGACCGTCACCGTCGACGTCTCCGACCCGGAGTCCGTCACCCGTGCCCGCGACGAGGTCCTGGCCGTTCACCCCGGCCTCGACCTCGTCGTCACGATGTCCGGCGTGATGCTGCTCGAGGACCTCCGCGACCCGGCACACATCGCGCAGACCGAGACCACGATCGCGGTGAACCTGCTCGGGACCATCCGCGTCCTCGACGCCTTCACCCCGCACCTGATCGCACTCGGACACGGCGACGTGATGACCGTCACCTCGGGGATCGCGTTCCTGCCGTTCCCGCTCATGGCGAGCTACGGCGCATCCAAGGCCGGGGTGCACGCGTACACCGAGGCGCTCCGCGCGCACCTCGCGGGGACCGGTGTCGGCGTCACCGAGCTCGTCCCGCCGGCGGTCGCGACCGCCGGCCAGGAGCAGGTGAACCCGAACGCGCTGCCCCTCGACGCGTTCCTCGACGAGGTCGTCGGCCTGCTCACGCAGACCCCGACCCCGGACGAGATCGTCGTGGAGCGTGCCCAGGCGCTCCGGTGGGCCGAGCGGGACGGCACCTACGCCGACCTGCTCGCGCAGCGGTCGCAGGCGCTGGCGTCGCTGCCCGGGCGCTGACCGTCCTCAGCGCCCGCCAGCGAGGTCCGGCCGCGTCTGCACGGGTGCGAGCCAGCGCGTGAGCAGGACGGCCGTGACGCTGCCGGTCGCCATGATGGCGGCGAGGACGACGATCTGGAACCGACCGGCCTCGAGCGGGGAGACGCCGCCGAACACCGCGCCGACGAACGCGCCGGGCAGCGTCACGAGGCCGGTCGTCTTCGTCTGGTCGACCGTCGGGATGAGCGCCGCGCTCACCGCACGCCGCACCAGGTCGGTCGTCGCCCGACGCGGAGCCGCGCCCAGGGCGAGCCAGCCCTCGACCTCGTCCCACCGGTCGTCGACGAGTTCACGGAACCGCCGTCCGGCGATCGTGGCGATCGACATCGCGTTGCCGATCACGATCCCGCCCACCGCGAGGGCGTAGCGCGGGGAGAGCTCGATGGCTCCGGTGCCGAACACCACGACACCGGTGACGAGGATGCCGGACGCCATCGAGACCGCGACCGGCAGCGCCATCGACCGGAACCCGCCGAGCCGCCGCGCCGAGGTGACGACGGCGACGCTGAACATCACGCCGAGTGCCAACCCGATCAGGACGGGGGAGCGGATGACGCCGGTCAGGACGAGGCTGATGGCTGCGAGCTGCAGGACGCCCCGGGCGATGGCGGCCGCCGGGGCCCACGGCGCCGACGCCCGTGCGGCGAGGAGGACGCCGGTGGCGATCGCGACGAGCACCAGCACGCCGAGCAGGGTGTGGGCGAGCGCGTCACCGTTCACGCATCACCGTGGCCTCCAGCCGTCCCGCGCACCGAGCGTCACAGCACGCTACCGCGTGCCGGCCGGGAGGCGCGGTGCCAACCCGCACCGCGCCTCCAGGCCCTGGTCGGTGCGGTCTCGGGCGCCGGCCGGTTCCGCGCCGTCGGCGCGCGTGGCAGGGTGAGCGGATGCCGAGCATCAGGAACATCGCGGTGGGGCTGCCGGTCCGGGACGGCCACGTCCTGGTGTCCGAGTCCCACGACGCCGTCCGCGACCTGGTCTTCTTCCGTGCTGTCGGGGGCGGGATCGAGTTCGGCGAACGCGCCGACCAGGCACTGCGACGTGAGTTCCGCGAGGAGCTCGCCGTCGAACTCGACGAGGTCGAACTCCTCGGGGTCATCGAGAACCTCTTCACGTTCGAGGGGCAGCCCGGGCACGAGTACGCACACGTCTTCGCGGTGCGGTCCGGCGAGCTCGACGCCGTGCCGCTCGACGCCGAGCTCGTCGTGCTGGACGAGGGCAGCCCGGTGCGGTGGGTGCCGCTCGACACGGGTGTCCCGGTGTTCCCGGACGGCGTCCTGGAGTTGCTGCGGGCGTCCGGCGTCAGCCAGCCGCGGGGTCCGGGTCCGGGCCCGGTCTGAGCCGACGTGTGACGCCCGGTCGGTGCACCGGCAGTCGGAAGCGGCCGCTGGCGATCGCCGCCGCGACTGCTCCGAGGGTCTCCGGCGGTGACTGCGTGGTCGTGCCGATCACGAACGGCTCTAGCCCGCCCAGGTCGGCGAACTGGTCCCAGAGCGCGAGGACCGGGCCCTCGTCGACCAGGGCGTCCGGATCGCTCCGACGTCGGGCGCGGTCGAGCGCGACGGCTCGAGCGGGCCGGAGGACGACGTAGTGCACCGCGACCTGCGGGTGCTCGGACACGGCCTGCCGGTAGTGGCCGAGCATCCACGGACCGACGATGCCGTCGACCACCACGGTGAACCCGCCCTCGGCGTAGGCGAAGGCCGCCGCGACGATCGCCCGGACCACGGTGTGGTTCTGCGCGTCGGCCGCGGGGAGGTACGGCGGCACGGCACCCGAGACGACGGCGTGCCAGAAGTCGTCCGTGTGCAGGTGGACCGCCCGGTCGAACTGCACGGCCAGCTGTCGTGCCGTCGTCGTCTTGCCGGAGCCCGGCGGTCCGGTGAGCACGATGACGGTCCCGGGGAGTCCATGCGGGAAGTATGCGCCCGTGGCAGCCTCCGTGGCGCACCGTCCGGCGTCGACGAGAGCACCATGTCCGTCACGGCGACACCCGAGCGGAAGCGAGTCCCACCATGACCGCAGACGATCCCATCGAGACGGACCCGCAGCACTACCGGCTGCTGTGGGAGAACGAGCACGTCCGGGTGCTCGACTACTCCGACGAGCCGGGCGACCAGACCCACCCGCACCGGCACCCGAACAGCGTGATGGTCACGCTGACGGCGTTCGAGCGGCAGCTCGCAGCCGACGACCGCAGTGTCGACGTCGCGCTGCCCGCGGGCGCCGCCGTCTGGTTGGCGGCCCAGCGACACTCCGGCCGCAACACCGGCACGACGCCGACCCACACGGTCCTGATCGAACTCAAGGACGTGCCGGACGACGGCGCGCCGACGTCCGTCCTCGGTCCGCTGAGGTGACGACGTCACAATTCCTTGACTTGGCACTTGTATTTTGCAAGTGTTGCGCCCATGAGCCTCTTCATCACCTGTCCGGTGGACAGCGTCGAACGCGCGACCGCCTTCTACACGGCCCTCGGCTGGGTCCTCAACCGGGACATGTCCGACCAGAACGTGTCGTGCTTCGCGATCGCGCCCGAGCAGTACGTCATGCTCGGCACCCGTGCGATGTACGCCGCCGTCGGGGGAGTCGAGGACCTCGTCGGCGGGCCCGACACCCCGTCGAAGGTGACGGTCTCGTTCGACCTCCCCAGCCGCGAGGCGGTGGACGAGCTGATCGAACGCGCGGGTGCTGCCGGGGGCCGGATCGGTGACACCGACGACTACCCGTTCATGTACCAGCGTCAGTTCGACGACCCGGACGGCTACCACTACTCGCCGTTCTGGATGAAGCCAGAGGCCGAACCGGAAGCGTGAGCGACCTCGCCGCCGCGCTGGACGTCGTCGGCGCACGGTGGGCGCTGCTCGTGGTCGAACGGCTGCTCGACGGGCCGCAACGGTACGGCGACCTGCAGCGCGAGCTCGGCGCGCCGACGAACGTGCTCGCCACACGGCTGCGCGAACTCGAACAGGCCGGAGTGCTGACCCGGCTGCCGCTCCGGCACAACACCCGCGCGTACGCGTTGACCGAACGCGGGCTCGCGTTGCGCCCGGCGATCGCCGCGCTCGGGCAGTGGGGTGCCGAGCACTCCCCGGACGATCCCGTCGAGGAGGACGAGCACGCCTGATCACCGGTCGCGGCTGCACGCCGCCCCGTGGTGCTCGTCCGGGAACACCACACGGCGTCGCGCGTTGCACGGCTGAGGGACCCCGACGTCCGCACGGGGTACTGACGGTGAGCAAGGAGGAACACGATGGACGCGCACGAGCACCACGGCACGAGCTGGACCGCGGCCGCGCAGGCGACGCTGCACTGCCTGACCGGCTGCGCGATCGGTGAGGTCCTCGGCATGGTCATCGGCACCGCCACGGGCCTGCACAACACCGGGACGATCATCCTGTCGATCGTGCTGGCGTTCGTGTTCGGGTACGCGCTCACCATGCGCGGCGTCATCCGTTCCGGGCTGACCTTCGCCGCCGCGTTCACGGTCGCCCTCGCTGCGGACACGGTCTCCATCGCCGTCATGGAGCTGATCGACAACGCCGTCATCGTCGTCGTCCCGGGTGCCCTGGACGCTCAGCTGGACGACTGGCTGTTCTGGGGTTCACTGGCGTTCTCGCTGGTGATCGCGTTCATCGTCACCACCCCGGTCAACCGGTGGATGATCAGCCGGGGCCGCGGCCACGCGGTCGTCCACGGCCACCACTGAGTCGTCCGCCCCGGTGCGGGGTGTCCCCGGACTGGTCAGCAACAGTCGCAAGGGCTCCTCGCCGGGGCGTTCTCCGGTGAGGACAGCGGTCGGGACGGCGCAGGTCTCACCGCGCCACGCTTCGAGCCCCTCGCGCAGCGCGAAGACCACGATGACGAGCCCGGCGACGGCGTCCGCCCACGCCCAACCCAGCAACGTGTTCGCCAGCAGGCCGACCAGGACGGCGGCGGACAGGTACGAGCAGATCAGGGTCTGCTTCGAGTCAGCGACCGCGGAGGCGCTGCCGAGCTCCGTGCCCGTCCGCCGCTCGAGCAGGCTCAGTCCGGGCATCACCAGCAGGGACACCGCCGCGAGGACGATGCCGACCGTCGAGTGGTCGGGGCTCCGCAGGCCCGCGAGGGCGAGGACGGCGTCGACGGTGACGTAGGCGGCGAGGCCGAAGAACGACACGGCGATCACCTTCAGCGCGACGCGCTCCCGCGCTTCGGGGTCGCGCCCGGAGAACTGCCACGCGACCGCTGCCGCGGAGAGCACCTCGACGACGGAGTCGAGGCCGAACCCGATGAGCGCGGTCGACGACGCGACAGACCCGGCAACGATGGCGACGACCGCTTCGACGACGTTGTAGGTGATGGTCGCCGCGACGACCCAGCGGATCCGACGCTGGAGCACCCGCTTCCGGTCCGTCCCGACGACCCCGACCGCGGCGGTCATGCGCCTGGCCTGCAGCAGAGCGGGACGTCGCAGTACTCGTCGACGCAGGCGGCGCCGTCCTCGACGGCGAGGACGACGTCGAGGAGCGACCGGAGGGCGGCCGTGAGGTGGGCATCCGCGATCTCGTACCGGGTCGAACGTCCTTCGGGAACGGCGACGACGATGCCGCAGCCGCGGAGGCAGGCGAGGTGGTTGGACACGTTCGAACGCGTCAGGGTCAACTCGGACGCCAGACGGCCCGGGTAGACCGGTCCCTCGAGCATCTCGAGCAAGATGCGGGAGCGAGTGCGGTCGGCCATGGCCCGGCCCAACCGGTGCATGACGTCCAGGCGTGGCGCAGTGGTCAGCATGAGCTGACATTACAGCGGTGACTGACCAGTGTCGAGACCTGTCGACACCGCGCACACGGCTGCGGAGAACCGCACGGTCCGGACGAACGGGGCCCGCGGCGGTTCATGATGAACGCCGTGGGCCGCCGAGCCCGAGGGAGCAACGATGCGAGTCCTGGCCTACCTGTTCGTGATCCTGGCGTCGACGGCGCTGTCCCTGGGAGCGGCACTCCTCATCGGGCTCCAGTTCGACGACGTGCCGAACGGACTGCTCATCGCGACGGCCTTCACGTCGCCGTTCCTGGTCATGGGGCCGCTCGTGATCGGTGCGCTCGCCGCGTACTGGGACCACCGGGCATCCCCGGAGAGCCGGCGGTACCTGGCGTGGTGGTTCACCGGCGTGGTCGTGGTGGACGTCGTCGCCGCCGTCCTCATCGTGCTCGCAGCGTTCTCGGCGGGGGCGCCGGCCTGGGTTCCGGGGCTGCTCATCGTCGGCACCGCGGTCCTGCTCATCGTCGCTCGGCCCCTCGGCGGGCTGTTCCGCCGCACCGAGCGCCCGATCGCGGACGACCCGGACCGATCGCTCCCGGACGCACGCACCATCCGCGGCAAGGTCCGGGCGATCGGCACCACGTTCGTGATCGCCGCGGTCCTGGCGACCCTCGGGGCGGCATTGCTCGCATCCGTCGGCGGAGAGCGTGGAGCGATCTCCTGCAGTCGGTGCTCATCGCCGGGCAGCTCACGTTCACCGCGACGGCGATGGCGACGATCTTCGTCACCCTCCCGCTCAACACCGCACTCCGTGACGCGGGCGGGCGTGACATCGGGCGACTGCGTCGGTTCGCGAAGGTCGTGCTCCGGGGCAAGCCGATCCCGCTGGACGACGCCGAGGAGCGGGGTGCGGTGCAGTACGCGCGCATCGTGCCGGTGACGCAGCAGTTCCAACTCGCCTACATCGGGTTGCTGTACATCGGGATCGCCTTCCAGTTCGTGTCGGCGGCGATCCGCGGAGAACTCGGCGTGCTGCCGGACTTCTTCCTGGCCGCCCAGGTGGTGGTCCTCGTCATCGTGGTGCCGCTGACGGTGCGTCGGATCCAGCGCGCCCGGACGTACGCCGAGCAGCACGGCGGGTCCGCCGGGATCGCATCGGGGGCTGCCGCACCGCTCCGGTGAACGAACCCGTGCGGGTGCGGTGGCGTCAGCGCTGCGCCGTCGGCCGGACGATCACCTCGCCGACGTCGACCCCCGCGGGCTGCGCGATCGCGTATGCCACCGCGGCGGCCACGGCGTCGGCGGGCATGGCGATCGCGTCCCGCTGCGCCTCCAGCAGTGCGCGCTGTTCGAGGTCGTCGGTCTTCGTGACGCCCTCGGTCGCGGTGAACCCCGGCGAGACGACGGTGACGCGCAGGCCGGTGCCGCTCTCCTGACGCAGTGCTTCGCTGAGCACCCGGACCGCCGTCTTGGTCGCTGCGTACACGCCCTGGGCCGGCACGATGCGGTGCGCGGACGTCGACGCCGTGTGGACGAAGTGGCCGGATCCCTGCTCGTGGAACACCGGCAGTGCTGCCGCGATCCCGTTGAGCACCCCGACCAGGTTGACGTCGACCATCTGCTGCCATCCGTCCACGTCGAGCGCGTCGAACGGCGACACCGCCATGGAGCCGGCGTTCTGGTGGAGCACGTCGAGGCGACCGAAGCGCGACCGGGCCGATGCGACCAACGCGTGCAGCGCCTCCCGGCTGCGCACGTCGGTCTCGACCGCGATCGCCTCGCCACCCGTCTCGGTGATGCGCTCGACGACGGACGCGAGCCGCTCGACGCGACGCGCGGCGAGGACGACGCTCGCGCCGCGCGCCGCCAGGTGCAGCGCAGTCGCCTCGCCGATGCCGCTCGATGCGCCGGTGATCGCGACGACCTTCCCCTGGATCCCCTCCATGGTGTTCCCTTCCGCTAGTCTGAAACGGACACACGTCCGATTCGTCGAGAGGTTACCGAACACTTGTCCGTTTCACCACCACCCCGTCGCGCCGACGCCGCGCGGAACCGCGCCCGCCTCGTCGACGTCGCCCGGGCGGCGCTCGCCACCGACCCGGAGGCGACGTTGCAGTCGATCGCGCGGCTGGCCGGCGTCGGCCAGGGCACGATCTACCGTCACTTCCCCAGCCGGGAGGCGCTGCTCGCCGAGGTCTACCGCGAGGACTTCCAAGCACTGGTCGCGTCCGCACGCGCGCTCGCAGCGGGTCGCGACAGCGGGCGCGCTGCGGTCCTGGCTCGACGAGCTCGCCGCGTTCGGGTACCAGAAGCACGCGCTGGCCGAGGTGCTCGACGCCGCCACGCGGCAGGAACTACACGACGAGCAGTACGACGAGATCGTCGACGCGATCGGGGCGCTGCTCGGTGCCGGAGTCCGCGCGGGGAGCTCCGGTCCGACGTCGGTCCGGCCGACCTGCTGGCACTGGTCGCGTTCCTCTGGCAGCTCGGGTCGTCAGCGGCGGGGCGGGTGCCGCACCTGCTGGACCTGGTGGTGGACGGGCTCCGCGCCTCCTGACCGACGGAGTCGCCACTTCTTCCCCGAAGGAGTGCGCCATCGTGTCGCCCCGTTCCTCGTCCTCCACCGAACGTCTGCCCGCCGGTGACGCCCTCCTCGTCTCGTCGACGCCTGGATCGCCCTCGCCGGGCTGTCGGCCGTGTTCCTCTTCGAGATGCTCGACAACTCCGTGCTCAACGTCGCCCTGCCGACGATCGGCCGCGAACTCGGGTCGTCGACGACGGGCCTGCAATGGGTATCGGCCGGACGGGTCCCGTGGCCTGCGGCTACGCGATCCACGGTGGCCTCCTCGGCTCCGTCGTTCAGCGGACGAGTCGTACCGTCGCCGAGATCGGACCGAAGCTCGAGGTCGCGCCGTCCGGTGCGAAGCCGTTCCGCCGGTAGAAGGCGTGGGCACGGGGGTTGTCGGCCGCGACCCAGAGCGACGCCGGACGTGTTCCGAGCACGGCGTCCAGCAGCGCTTGGCCGGCTCCACTCCCGTGCGCACGGGCGAGCACGTAGAGCATCGTGAGTTCCTCGGGGCGGACGGCGCCGGGCTCGTCGGTGGCCTGGACAGCGGCGAACCCGACGATGCCCGTCTCGTCCGCTGCGACCACCGTTCCGAAGGTCGCCTGCTCGAGGTTCGACCGCCACATCGCGATCCGCCGTTCGACGTCGAACCACGGATCGGTGTCCGGATCGTCCACGAAGCGGCCGTACGTCTCGCGCCAGGAACCGGCGTGGACGCGTGCGATCCCCTCGGCGTCGTCGAGGGTCGCCGGTCGGACCCCCACGGCGGCTGCGTCGCGCTCTGTCATGTCCCGACCGTACCGGTGGGTCCGCGGGTCATCGGCTCGTGCGCGCGACCTCCAGCAGCGTCGACGCGAGCGGCGTGCGGTCGCCCGCCCAGATCGCACGGAGCGGCCGGACCAGTGGTGCCCCCGCGAGCGGGATCCGGACGAGGGCACCCGAGGCGAGGTCCGCGTCGACAGTCCGGACACTCATCACCGCCGGCGCGATCCCCGCACGGGCGTTCGCCCGGACGATCCCGGTCGTCTCGAGCACCGCCGCCGGGACCGCGGGCGTCGCCCCTGCCTCCCGGAACCACGCCTCGATGGTCGCTCGGGTCCCGGAGCCCTCTTCGCGGAGCAGCAGCGGCGTCGCGGCCAGCTGTTCGACGTCGATGCTCGTGGCACCGCTCCAGGGGTGTCCCGGTGCGACGACCACGACCAGCTCGTCTTCCGTGATGACGACCGAGGACACCCCCGCGGGCTCCGCCGGCATCTCGACGAACCCGATGTGCGCGACGCCGGTCCGGACGAGCTCGGTGACCGTGGTGGAGTTCCCGGCGACGAGCCGCACGGTGACGTCGGGTTCGCGGCGCTGGAACTCGATGAGCCAGCCCGGCAGCAACAGCTCGGCGATCGTCTGGGAAGCAGCGATCACGAGTGCGCCGGTCGGTTGCTGCAACGCCGCCAGGCCGGCCGCGAACCGGCGCGACGCATCCAGCACGGGCCCCGCCAGGCCGAGCAGCAGACGCCCGGTCTCCGTCATCGTGGAGCCGGACGACGAACGGTGGACCAGGGGCTGACCGACCGCGCGCTCCGCCAGGGCGAGTCGCGCCGAGACGGCCTGCTGGGTGACACCGAGCGCCTCCGCCGCGCGGGAGAGGGAGCCGGCCTCGGCGATGCGTTCGAGCACCTCCAACGTGTCGAGGTCCAGGGTCCGGTCCGTCAGTCGCCGCGTCGCCACAACGAGCCATTGTGCCCCGCCAACCAGACCGCCGTTCCGCGGACCGCCGCAGATGCGCAGGCTGATCACATGTCCGTTGCGATCGCTCCCACGCCCGATCCCCTCGAGCACCGCGGGGGCCGCCCGAGACGGCTGTTCCGAGAACTGGAGCGTCCGGGGCAGATCGTGTCGAACCTGACGCCGAACTGGTTCGCGTCGATCATGGGCACGGGCATCGTCGCGGTCGCCGCCGCGTCGCTGCCGGTGCAGTTCCCGGGCCTGCGCACCGGCGCGACCGTCGTCTGGGCGATCGCCGCGGTCCTGCTGGTCGCACTCACGATCGCGACCGGCCTGCACTGGCTGCGCTCCCGGGACGTCGCCGCACGGCACCACCTGAACCCGGTGATCTCGCACTTCTACGGCGCCCCACCGATGGCGAGCCTCACGGTCGGCGCGGGCACGCTCCTCCTGGGCAGGGACTGGATCGGCCTGCCGGCCGCCGTGACCGTCGACTGGGTGCTGTGGACCGTCGGGACGATCGGCGGCCTGGTCACGGCCGTCGTCGTGCCGTACCTCGCGTTCACCCGGCACGAGAACGGGCCGGACTCCGCGTTCGGCGGCTGGTTGATGCCGATCGTGCCACCGATGGTGTCCGCGTCCACCGGTGCGCTCCTGTTGCCGTACGCGCCCGCCGGGCAGGTGCGGGCGACGCTCCTGTGGGGCTGCTACGCCTGTTTCGGCCTGAGCCTGATCACGTCCCTCGTCGTGATCACCCTGATCTGGAACCGGCTCGTCCGCCACTCGATCGGCAGCGCCGGCATGGTGCCGACGTTGTGGATCGTCCTCGGACCCGTCGGGCAGTCGATCACGGCCGTGAACCTGCTGGCGTCGAACGCGCCGACCGCTGTCGACGCCGACACCGCGCGTGCGCTGATGGGCGTGGCGCTCGTGTACGGCTTCGCGATGCTCGGCTTCGCGCTCCTCTGGACCGTTCTCGCCCTCGCCGTCACCGTCCGGACGGCCCGGCAGCACCTGCCGTTCAGCCTCACGTGGTGGTCCTTCACGTTCCCCGTCGGCACCTGCGTCACCGGGCTCAACGGGCTCGCCCTGCACTCGGGCCTCACCGCCGTCTCCGGCCTTGCCGTCGTGTACTACACCGGGCTCGTGGCAGCGTGGATCACCGTGGCGATCCGCACGTTCCACGGCTCCGTGATCCGCGGCAACCTGCTCGCACCGCCGCAGTCGACCTGAGCAGCACGACCACCGCCCACGGTTCAGCGGTCGGCGTCGTCCCCGGTGCGCAGCAGCGTCGGCACGAACAGGCCGAGCGCGAGTGCGAGGAGCGCGACCGCGCCGGCGACCGCGAGCCAGACGCCCCCGACCGGCCCCGCGTCGCCGAACCGCGCGACCACGATGAACGCGACCGCCTGGGTGCCGACCTGCACCGCGACGAACCGCAGCGCCGAGGGCAGGAGCGCTCGGAGCTGCACGCGGGCGGTCATCGGTGTCCACGCCCAGAGCAGGCTCGTCGCGAGCACGAGGTGCGTGGTGAGGAGGAGCACGGGGAGGTCCGTCCCGCCGAGCCCTGCGATCGCGAGCTGCACCACGAGCAGGGCGGCGAACGGTCCACGGGGCAGCACCGCGGCGGCCACGGCGAGGAGGGCCGCGACGACGAGCCAACCGCTCGCACCGATGACGACGATCGACCCGACGAGCCCCGCGACCAGGCCGAGCGCACCGATCGTCCACGCCGGGACCGCCGCGCCGATCGACGGCGCTCCGGTCCGCGTCGCTCGCGAACCGAGCCTCATCCGGCCCGCCGCGGGCGGCCGAGGAGCCGGAGCTGCACGGCGGGGGAGCCGTCGTCGCCGGTCTGCCAGTGGATCTGCTCGACACCGGTGGCGGCCATCTCGGCGAGCCGGTCCTCGCGTTCGAGGGCGACGAGCCGGAACGCCGTGCGCTCGTGCTTGCTCGCCCGGCGCAGGTCCGGTGTCGGCAGCACGTCCACCGCGACGACCCGGTGGCCGGTGGCGGCCCACGTCATCGCCATCGAGGCGGCCTGGTCGTCGAGGAACGTCGACAGGACCACCACGAGCGACGCGGCCGGCACGAGGGGCATCCGCGCCGCCTCGGTCGCATCGCCGGTCGGGGTCACCGAGGCGATCGTCGACCGGAGCCGTTCGAGGTGCCGTGTGCCGCCGCCGGGTTCGACCGAACGCGCGGTACCGGCCAGGGCGCGGAAGCCGACCCGGTCGCCGGCGGCGACGTACGCGGTCGCCAGGGACACGGCGGCCTCGCGCGCGAGGTCGAGCGACGTCGCCTCGTGCACGGGGCGACGGGAGCCGCCCCACTCCGTGACGTCGGAGCCGAGGTCGTCGCGGCCGTCCACGACGAGGACGACGAGCGCGTCCGCGGTGGCGAAGGTCCGCCGGACGTAGAGGTCCCCGGGGCGTTCGGCGCGTCGTGCGGTGCGCCGCCAGTCGATCCGCCGGAGCCGGTCACCGGGCGCGAACAGGGCGACGTCGCGGAACTCACCACCGTCACCCGGTCGGGCCGAGTCGTGCGCACCGGTGATCCCGGTCACGCGCCGCGGCATCGGCAGGTGCTGCATGCGGAGGTGCGGCGGCGGGACGACCGCCTCGCGCACGGGGCCGGCCGCGGGCACCGACACCGCGGTGCCGCCCCGACCGAGGAGGGAGACGTGCGTCCGCAGGATCTCCTGGGGTCCGGAGTGCGAGACCGGCACGGTCCCGGTGAGCCCCGCCGCCGCCCGGCGATCGACCACGACGACGTGCCGACGGTCACCCGCGACGCGGAGCTCGAGGGCGACGGCCTCGGCGGACGGCGGCAGTGCGACCTCCGTCCGGTAGCCGACCCCGCGGCCCGAGTCGGACGGGGCGAGTGTCGTCACCACGCGGACGCGTTCCCCGCCGAGCCGTGGACGCGCACCGAACCCGGCGGCCACGAGTGCCGGCAGCGCCACGACGGCGAGCTCGGGGCGCCCGGTGACGAGTGCGAGACCGGCGAGGAACACGCCGCCGGCGAGCCCGAACACGAGCGCCGGGTTGCGCGCCCACACCGGCGTGGTGTCGGGCCCGGGCGCGAGGCGGGCGGGAGGCGGGTCGGGAACGCTCACCGCGCCTCCCGGTCGACCACACCGGACGCGACCGCCGTGGCGGAAGTACCCCGGCCGACCACCGGCGGCCCCGGCACCTGCGCGACGATGCCCCGGACGATCCCCGCGGGGTCCACCCCGTTCGCCCACGCCTGCGGCGTCAGCGAGATCCGGTGCGCCAGCACCGCGACCGCGGTGAGCTTGACGTCCTCCGGCGTGACGAAGTCCCGCCCGTCCATCACCGCGCGGGCGCGGCCGACGAGCATCAGCGCCTGCGCTCCGCGCGGCGACGCTCCGACCTGCACGTCGCGATGGGATCGCGTCGCGCTCGCCAGGTCGACGCAGTACATGGCGATGTCGTCGTCGACGTGCACGCCCTCGACGCTCGCCTGCATGCGGAGCATCTCGGACGCGCTGACCACGGCCGGGACCTCCGCGACCTCGCGTCGCCGACCGATCCGGTTGAGGAGCACCCGGTGCTCGCCCTCGCGGGTCGGGTAGCCGACGGAGAGCCGCACCATGAACCGGTCCAGCTGGGCCTCCGGCAGCGCGTAGGTCCCCTCGTACTCGATCGGGTTCGACGTCGCGATGACGTGGAACGGTCGCGGGAGCGGAACCCCTCGCCCTCGACCGTGACCTGCCCTTCGGCCATCGCCTCGAGCAGCGCGGACTGCGTCTTCGGCGACGTCCGGTTGATCTCGTCGGCGAGGAACATCCCGGTGAAGACGGGACCCGGCCGGAAGACGAACTCGGCGGTCGCGGGGGCGTAGACGAACGACCCGGTGATGTCGGCGGGCAGCAGGTCCGGGGTGCACTGGAGCCGACGGAAGTCGAGTCCGCACGCCGCGGCGAGGCTCCGCGCTGCGAGGGTCTTCCCGAGCCCCGGGACGTCCTCGAAGAGCACGTGGCCGCCGGCGAGGATGCTCGCGAACGCCAGCGCGAGCGGTTCGCGCATCCCGACGACGACGGCGCCGACCGCGTCGAGGACGTCACGAGCTCGCGCGGCGACCTCAGCGATCGGCATCGGGGCCTCGGTCTCGGGCTGTGTCACGGTCACGGATGCCTCTCGGTCGCGGTGCGGTCGGTGGGGGGTGCGAGCGCCTCGACGGCGGTGAGGACGGCTCCGAACGCGGTGAGGTCGAGTTCGGGCCGCCGTTCGCTCCGCAGCACGGCGACGACGTCCGGCGGCAGGAGCGCCTCGATCGCGGCGCGGTCGCCCGGGTCGTCCAGGTCGAGTCGGTGCAGCAGCCGGAGACGGTGCCGCGCGACCGCGCGGGCGCGGCCGAGCGCGCGCTCCGGCACGCCGCCGCGGGACCGGAGCGCCCAGGCGGTCTCGGACAGGCCGCGCCGGGCGCCGGGTGCGGATCGGACGGGAGGCACGGGCCAGGTCAGCGACGGACCGTCGCGGATCGCGGTCCACGTCAGACCCACCGCGGCGACCACGCCGCCGACGGCGAGGGACAGCGGGACGCCGACGCCGAAGAACCAGACGACGGCGGACGCGATGACGGCGAGCACGACGACGCCGGCGGCGGCGCGGGGGTTCACGATCGACCCGTCGGGGCGACGGCCCACTGCCGCTCCAGCGTCCGCAGTGCGGCACGGACCGCGTCGACGTCCGCCTCGGTGGCCGGGACGCCGCCGAACCGCACCGCGAGGTAGCAGCGGCGGAGGGTGCCGAGGGCGGTCTCGTCGACGTCGAGCTGCTGGAGGATGCGCGTGGTGAACTCGGTCGGGGTCTCTGCGGAGCCGCGGCGGAACCCGGCGTCCTCGGCAGACTCCTGCAGACCGAGCCACGCTGCCGTGACGGCGTCCGACGGATCGCGGCGTTCCGACAGCACCGCGAGCGCGCGACCGAGCCCGCGGCGGATGTGCTGCAGCCCGACCTCGACCGAGGGGTCCGTGGTCACGTCGACCGCGAGTCCGGCGACGTCGATCCGTTCCGGGCGGACCCGACGGCGCCGGTGCCGGAGGACGTACAGCACCGCGAGGACGGCGAGCGTGACGAGGACGACCACCGCGACGACGAGGAGCCACGTCGTGTCGACGTGCTGGGCGGCCTGAGCGCCGAGCGGTTGTGGACCGGCGGTGGCCGGAGCGGAGGCGTCGTCCGGTGCCGGCGGCGCCGTGGCCGGGTCGACGGTCGGGGACCACCGTGCTCCGGTCAGGACGGGACGTGCGCCGAGGCCGGCCGCGACGACGACGAGACCGCCGAGTGCGAACACGATGACCGGAACGAGCAGGGGGCCGC
This sequence comes from Curtobacterium sp. AC273, assembly GCF_979253735.1. Classification (NCBI taxonomy): domain Bacteria; kingdom Bacillati; phylum Actinomycetota; class Actinomycetes; order Micrococcales; family Microbacteriaceae; genus Curtobacterium; species Curtobacterium sp. AC273. The sequence goes on from NZ_CEEDDU010000005.1 coordinate 284,525, forward strand.
CACGATGGGGACCGTCGTCGTTCGCCATGGGGCCACGGTACCCCGCGGTGGCCGCATCTCGCGGCGACGGCGGTCGGTGGCCTCAGTCCGTCGCACCCCTCGGCGGATCGACCAGGAGCCCGACCCGGTCGACCAGGTACTCCTCGAGCGGCACCGCAGCGCCGGCCGTGGGGGACCACCGCACCAGGGGGACGTCGCCCTCGACGAAGAGCACCCCGTCCGACCCGACCAGCGACTCGTCGAGGGGGATCGGTGTCGCGCCGTGGTTCACGGTGTCGCCCGGCTCGAAGTGCCCCTTCGCCGCCGCCGCCCGGTACGCCCGGCGCACCTCGGCGGACACGGACACGAACTGCGACCGCCCGGCCTCGGTCACCCGGGTGATCCGTCCGGTGGCCCAGACCCGCCCACCGGTCTCCACCGTCGAGCCGATCAGCAACGCGCCGACCCGCCACACCCGGCCGAGCGACCGGATCGTGGGCTCGCGCCGGATGCCGAGCACGGCCTTCGGCTCGACGTACTCGCCGAGTGCCTCGTCGGCGACGTCGGCGGCACGGAGCGTCCGTGCCGCGTCGTCGAGCAGCGACCTGGCTCGTTCCACCCCGTCCGTCACGTCACCCGAGCGTAGTGTCGGCGGTCGTCGCGTGGTCACCGCCGGTGGGGGCGGTGCGGCGGTGCGCATCTGGCCTGGAGGCACGGTGCCCGCCCGGAATACCGGCCCACCCCATGCAGTTGCATCGACCGGAACGAGGAGGACCCCATGGGGATCGTGCGGTGGTTGTTCGACGCGCAGCTCGTCATCGGTGACCAGACGGTGCTCTGGCGCGAGGTGATCGGCAACGTGTTCGGCCTGCTCAGCGCGCTCGGCGGGATGCGCCGCAAGGTGTGGGCGTGGCCGGTCGGCATCGTCGGCAACGCGCTGCTCTTCACCGTCTTCATGGGCGCGCTCTTCGACACCCCGAACCCGGTGAACCTGCTCGGCCAGGCCGGCCGGCAGGTGATGTTCATCATCGTCAGCATCTACGGCTGGTACCGGTGGACGCACCGACCCGACGACGCGACGACCGTGATCGAGCCGCGCTGGGCCTCCTGGAAGACCCGCGGACTGCTGGTCCTCGCCCTGGTGGGCGGCACCGCGGTGCTGACCCCGGTCTTCCGTGCCCTCGGCTCCTACGAGCCGGTGTGGAGCGACGCCTGGATCTTCGTCGGCTCGCTGCTGGCCACGTACGGCATGGCGAAGGGGTGGGTCGAGTTCTGGCTCATCTGGGTCGCCGTCGACCTGGTCGGCGTCCCCCTGCTGTTCTCGGCGGGCTACTACGCCTCGGGCTTGATGTACGTCGTCTACGGGGTGTTCACCCTGACCGGGTTCTTCGTCTGGATGCAGCAGCGCACGAAGCCGTCGTCGGCGCCCGTCACGGTCGGCTGACCGGGGGCGGGGTCCGCGCGGATCATCCGCAGAACGCAACGGCCCCCGGTCGGGGAGCAGACAGAAGCCCGTCCGTCCGCTGGGATGGTCGGATGGACCACGAGCAGGGCGAGCGCATCGAGGACGAACAGTCCATCGCCGAGCGCATCGTCCGCGGAGCAATCCGCGCCTACCGCCTGCACCCCTTCGACGCCGTGGACGCATCGGTGGTCGCCGAGGTCGCGGGCGTCGGGCTCGAGGTGGTCGAGCGGCTCTTCCCGACCTGGGACGCGCTGCTGCTCGTGACGTACGACCGGTGGACGCAGCTCCGCGGGACCCGCCGGAAGAACCCGCCGAGCTGCACGATCGCGTTCGTCCGGATGACCCTCGCCGAGGACGTCGCCGACCTGGGTCTCGTGCGGGTGCTCGCCGGCGTGATCACGATCGCCGCTGCCGACACCCGCTTCGCCGAGCTGTTCCGGAAACGCTTCGAGGAGTACGTCGCGCAGCTCGAGACCGGCATCCAACGGGACGTCGACGCCGGGAACGAACGCCTCGCGATCCCCGCCTACCAGGCGGCGACGCAGCTCCTCGCCCTGTACGAGGGCCTGCAGATCCAGATGCTGGTCCGGCCGCACCTCGACGTGCTGGTGGAGTACGACCGCGCCGTCCGGACCCTCCGCCAGGGCTGGCGTGAGCGTGAGGTCCCGGCCTGGGACCTCGACGAGGTCGTCCTGACGAGCTGATCCATCCTGCTGGATTCTCTGGAAAGTACTTGCCAATGCGGAAAGTACTTGCCAGACTGTTGTCAACGAGAGGGGACACCATGGACCAGACCGCAGGACGACCGCGACCCGCCGAGGCGGCGGAGTTGCTCGAACGAGCCGACCGGATCAGCCGACGGGCGCACGACGCCGTCCGCTGGCCGTACGTCACCTTCATCACCGCGCTCGGCGTCTCGACCGCGCTCGGCACGCTCGGGATGGGACTCACGACCGGCGATGCCTTCGCGGCCGTCTACGTCGGGACCCTCGCGACCCTGTTCGCGTTGCTGCTCTTCTTCGCGATCAGCATCCGTGGGCGGTCGGCGTTCGCGCGGAGTCGGCGGTGGACCGTCTACATCGCGAGCTGGACGGTGACCTACTGTGCGGCGATCGCGGTCGTCGCCTGGGTGCACGGATCGGTGCTGTGGTCCGGCGTGACGTCCGGCGCCGTGCTGGTCGTGGCGCTCGCGTGTGCCGCGTGGGAGTCGCGCTCGTGACGACCACCGACCGGACCCATCCGCGCCACGAACTCGACGACCTGCTGCAGCATCCGGTGCGCTTCTCGGTGGTCGCAGCGCTGACCCGGGCGGGGACCCTCGGCTTCCGCGAGGTCCGTGACGCCGTCGAGGTCAGCGACTCCGTCCTCAGCAAGCAGGTCTCCCTGCTCGAGGCCGCCGGGTACGTGTCGGTGGGCAAGGCCTTCGTCGGGAAGACACCGCGCACGTCGATCACGCTGACGAAGCAGGGACGGTCGGTGTGGGACGCGCACCTCGACGCCCTCCGGCGGATCGCCGGCAGCTGACGCCTCACCGCGCTGGTGGCCGACGCCTCACCGCGCGGTCAGCGCGCGCGGGTCCGCCGCCACGACGCGATCTGGCGCAGCGTCACCTTCGAGCCGTACTGGGCGACCGAGTGCCGGAACAGGTACTCCGCGAACCACAGCAGCAGCCCGGCGACGACGAACACCTCGACGATGCACACCACCGACTCGGTCACGCTGAGGGAACCGACGGCGTTCCGCACCATCGCGGTGATCGGCGTGAACGTCGGGAAGTACGTGAAGAACCCGGCGATCGGCGACGTCGGCGTCGTCATCACGAAGAACGCCGCGTAGATCGGGATGATCAGCGCGAAGATCGCCGCGGACTGCAACGCCGAGGCGTCCTTGATCGACGGCACGGCGGCGCCGACGGCCACGAAGAGCCCGGACGCCAGCAGCACACCGCCGATCAGCAGCAGCGCCCCGACGGTCATCCGCCACGGGTCGATCACGAGGCCACCCAGGCGCGAGGCGATGAGCGGCAGGAGCGCCACCAGGCCGACGAGCCCGGGGATCACGAACACCCCGACCTGGACGAACCCGACGAGCAGCATGGCGATGACCTTGCCGCGGATGAGGTCGCCGGCGGTGACCGTGGTGAGGATCATCTCGGAGATCCGGTTCTCCTTCTCCTCGACGACCACGGTCACCATCCGCGCTGCGAGCAGGATGACGAGCCCGAAGAACGCGGCGACGAAGACGAACGGCGGCACGATCGACAGCCACCCCGGCGCGACCTTGCCGTCGGCGTAGGTGGTGAGGTCGGTGTCCGGCGGCGTCCGCAGCAGGTGGACGGTCTCGGGGTCGTCGACCGTCGACGCGACGCTCTGCTCGAGGACCTGCGTGGCGAGGGACGAGTAGCCGCCGTTGCCGAACAGGCCGCGGTCGGCGGCCTCGACCCGGATCGGCGTGGTCGACGGCGACTCGGGGAAGGTGATGAAGGCGTCGAGCCGGCCGTCGCGCACCGCCGCACGGTCGGCTGCCGGGTCACTGGACGGTGATCCGCCCCACTTGTGCGCGACCCGCTCGGACACCAGGCCGGAGTCGTCGACGTAGTGGAAGGGGTCCGTGCCGCCGAGGAGCTCGACATCACCGAGTCGGTGCCGGCGGCCTGCCCGACGCCGACGAGCAGCGAGACGACCACGATGACGACGGGTAGCGCGAGCGTGCCGATCCAGAACGCGCGGGCTTCTTCACCGCACGGACGAACTCGAACCGGACGACGGTCCCGAGGCGGCTCACGCGGCCACCCCGGCGTCGGCGTCGTGCCCGTAGACCTGCACGAAGATCTCGTCGAGGGGGATGCGGCGCATCTCGAACGCGGTGACGTGGACGCCGGCGGCGACGAGCGTCGCGAGGATGTCCGACCCGTCGGCCGCGGCGGCCTCGGTCGGGACGAGGTAGGCGACGTGCCCCTCGTGGCGGGCGAGCCGGTAGAGCGGGGAGCGCGGGACGGTGCCGTCGAGGCCGACCCGGGCCACCGCGCCGCCGAAGGCGTCCTGCACGTCGGGGATGGTGCCGTAGGCGGCCGCGGCGCCGTCCTTGAGCAGCAGGATCCGGTCGCAGAGCCGTTCGACCTCGTCCATGTGGTGCGTGACGAGGATGACGGTCGCACCGTCGGCCTTCCGCTCGTCGACCAGGTCGAGCAGCAGCCGACGGTTCACCGGGTCGAGGCCCTTCGTCGGTTCGTCGAGGATGAGCAGTCGCGGGCGGTCCATGATCGTGATGCCGAGCTGCACCTTCTGCTGCTGGCCGCCGGAGAGCTTGTCGACCCGGAGCTTCGCGCGGTCGGCGAGACCGACCCGGGCGAGGTAGTCCATGCTCCACGCCGTGGCCTCGGGACCACGGAGCCCCCGCAGTCGCCCGAAGTAGGACATCACGTCGATCACGGATTCCTTGCGGTAGAGCCCGCGTTCCTCCGGCAGGTAGCCGATGCCGCCAGTGGCGGGCCTGTAAGGGTGCCCGTCGATCGTGAGCGTGCCGGCCGTCGGGGTCGTGATGCCGAGCAGGGCGCGGATCGTGGTGGTCTTGCCGGAACCGTTGCTGCCGAGCAGGCCGAAGGTCTCGCCGGGGGCGATGTCGAACGACAGGCCGTCGACCACGTTCCGGTCGCCGAAGCGCATGACGAAGTCCTGCACGGTGATCCTCGCCCCGGTCATCCTCGCCCCTCTCGACGTGCCGACACTACCGGGACCGCCTGACGGCCCGTCGGTCGGCTGAGCAGCGTGGGCCGTCGGTCAGAGGACCAGCGCGGCCACCGCTCCGAACAGCACGGTGAGGCCGATCCCGACACCGTCGCGGACCGGACCACCGCGGCGGTGCGGGTCCCGCCACGGCAGGTCCGGCCACCGCAGCGCGATCCCGACGGCGCACGCCGCTGCCACCCCGGTGAGCACCCACCACACTGCGGACAGCGCGCCGTCCCAGTCACCGAGCTGCCGGGCGACGACGAGGATCGCGGCGGCTCCGACCGCGCCGGACAGCACGACGAGCCGGTCCTGCGCGCCCGCGCGGCGCGGTACCGGACCACGGAGGCCCCGGAAACCGGCCAGCGCGACCCCGGCCGGTGCGACGAGGCCGATGACCGAGACGACGACGAGCACCCACCCGGCGTTCACGCGGCGACCTCCGCCAGCAGCCGGATGCCGACCTGGTCCACCGTGGCGGCGACGTCCGACGCGACGAACACCCCGGTGCGCGAGTGACGGTCCATCGCGAGCATGGTGGCGTACCCGCCGGTCCCGCCGTTGTGCCAGGTCACCGTGCGACCGCGGAACCGGTCCGTGAACCAGGCGAGTCCGATGCGGCTGCCGTCGCCGGCGTCGAAGCGCGGCTCGAGCAGGTCGTCGGCGGCGACGCCGGGCAGCGCGTCGTCGAGGAGCGCGCGGAGGTACCGGGACATGTCGCTCGCCGTCGAGCGGACCCCGCCGGCCGGCGCCCAGCCCGCCATCGTCCACGGGTCTGCGGGTCGTCCGGCCGCGGTCCGTCCACGTGGGGCTCCGGGAGCGAGGCCCGCCGGGCTGAGCGGGGTGGTGGTCGACCCCATGCCGAGCGGTTCGAGCAGGTGGGTCCGGAGCAGCTCGTCCCACCGGGTGTCGGCCGCCGTCGCGAGCGCCTGCCCGAGCAGGGCGACGCCGAGGTTCGAGTAGGACACCTCGCCGCGGTCGGTCGCGCCGGCGGAGCGGGCCGCGGCGACCACGTCGGCGGGACCGTCGGCCTGGTACGGGTCGGAACGCAGGAAGTTCGACAGGACCATCCGGCCAACGGCAGCCGGTCGAGGGTCCAACCGGGGGAGTCCGGACCGGTGGCTGGCGAGCTCGAGCAGGCTGTACTCGCCCGCGCCGACGTCGAGGTGGTCGGCCACCCGGTCGTCGAGGGAGACCACCCCGAGGGCGTCGAGTCGGGCGAGGAGGAACGCGGTCGTGGTCTTCGTGACGGACCCGATCTCGACCTCGGTGTGCCGGTCGGCGCCGAGCCCGGCGAACCGCGTGTCGTCGGGTCCCACCACCGTCGCCGTCACGTTCCCGACGGTGGTGCCGGCGCAGATCGCAGCCAGCCGGTCGGCGAGCTCCGGGTCTCCGGTCCGGAGGCGCCGGCACGCGGCGGCCGCGGGCGTCCGAGCGCGCCGAGTCCGAGGACCGCGGCACCCGCGGCAGCCGCCGTGACCGCCGTCCGACGGCGGACCGGCCGCGCGGTCACGGGGTCCTCCCGCCGGCCAGGACGGTTGCGAGCAGGGGGGACGAGACGCTCCGGCGGGACGGCGTAGTGGCCCCGCGTGGTCTGCCGCACCCACCCGGCTGCCGCAGCAGCCCGAGGTGGTGGTACACCTGCCCGGTGCTGCCGACGTCGGGGAGGTCGCGCAGCTCGGCCACCGAGGCGGGCCGGTCGGCGAGTGCCTGCAGGAGTCGCAGCCGGACCGGGTGTCCGAGGGCGGAGAGGGACGTCGCCACGGTACCGGCCGACCAGTCGTCGGTGAACAGGTCGGTCGCGGTGGCGCCGTACTGCCACCGCACGGGGCCGCCGACCGTCGGGACGCTGCCGGTGTAGAGCACGCCGCCGGTGTCGCCGAGGCGCGCCTCGAGCCCGGTCAGCGCCCAGAAGGCGTCCGCATCCGCGTCGGACGGCGGGTCGATGTCGGGGGTGGGGTGTTCGAGCAGCGCCGCTTCCAGCGCCGCGACCCGCTCCCGCAGGTCGGTGATCGCTGCCTCGGTGTCCGTCATGATTCGATCCTACGGATTTCCGGAATCATCGCAACGGTCGGGAACGAGACCGCCTGACGGACTGGAGGCGCGGTGCCTGCCTGCACCGCGCCTCCAGTCCGGCACCTGGTCACGTCGAGGACGCGCACCTTCCGTCAGGAACGCAACCAGGCCGTCCCCACCCGACAGTGCGCCGTCTGCCACCGGCGCGAGGGCGAGCAGCAGCTCGCCGGCGGGGAGTCCGCTAGGGCTCGTCACCGAACACCGTCACGCTCGTCCAGCCGTTCGGCCGGCGGAAGGCGAGCACGTCGTCGCGTCCGGTCTCGAGCCACTCGAGGTGCTCCTCGGACTGCAGCTGCCCGCGCAGCCCGAGGGCCTTCCGGTACAGGTTCAGCTGGAGTCGGGGTCGGCGTCCTCGGCCTCGACCGAGGACTCGCCGAACCACGACGGCTGCGGCAGGTGCGACCCGGCGGTACCGAAGCCGAACGACGATCCGGAGCGGGTCCACGGAGGGGCACGCGGCAGCCGTCACGGCCGACGTCGACGCCCGGGTTCCGGAAGAACGCCGGGTCCTGGCGGTCGGCATCGGGGATGTCGCCGACCTCCTGCAGACCGAGTTCCTCGCCCTGGTACAGGTAGGCCGAGCCGGGCAGCGCGAGCTCGAGCAGGGTCGCGGCCTTCGCCCGTCGCAGGCCGAGCGACCGGTCGAGCGCGTCCTGCGAGCCACCGCTGAGCCGCCACGCTGCCCTGCTTCTCGGTGGTGGGGGCGTGGTCGGCGTCGCCGCTCCGCGGCGGCAGCGCGTACCGGGTGGCGTGCCGGACGACGTCGTGGTTCGAGAACACCCACGTGGTCGACGAGCCGGACTGCTCGGCCAGGCCGAGGTTGAACTCGATGATCTCCTTGAACGAACCGGCGTCGAAGTCGGCCTCGAGCAGGTCGAAGTTGAACGCCTCGCTCGAGCCCCTCGGCGCTGGCGTAGCGGGCGCGGCGGTCGGCGGCGACCCAGGCCTCGGCCACGGCGGTGCGTGCGGGGGTGTACTCCTCGAATACCCGCCGCCACTCGGCGTAGATCTCGTGCACGTCGTCGCGGTCCCACAGCGGGTGCGTGCCGTCCTTCGGCATCTCGGCGAGCTCGGCCCACGTCGGCAGGGTCTCGCCCAGGTCCTTCGCGAGCCCGTGCGCCACGTCGATGCGGAACCCGTCGACCCGCGGTCGGACCAGAAGCGGAGGGTGTGCAGGAAGTCGTCGCGGACCTCGCGGTTGGCCCAGTTCAGGTCGGGCTGCTCCTTGGCGAAGCTGTGCAGGTACCACTGGCCGTCGCCGACGGCGGCCACGCCGGACCGCCGAAGATCGAGATCCAGTCGGCGGGGGCGTCCTCGCCGGAGGGCCCGCTGCCGTCGCGGAACACGTAGCGGTCACGGGCGGCGGGCCCTTGGGTGCTGCGAGCGCCCCACGGAACCACTCGTGCCGGTCGCTCGGCGGTTCGGCACGATGTCGACGATCATTCGGATGCCCGCACCGTGCAGCGCCTCGACCATGGCGTCGAAGTCGTCGAGCGTGCCGAGCTTCGGGTCGACGTCGCGGTAGTCGTCGACGTCGTAGCCGCCGTCGGCGAGTGCGGACGGGTAGAACGGGCTGAGCCAGACGGCCTCGATGCCGAGCGACGCCAGGTACCCGACGCGCGAGGTCACGCCGAGCAGGTCGCCGATGCCGTCGCCGTTCGCGTCCGCGAAGGAGCGCGGGTAGATCTGGTAGACGCTCGCCTGGCGCCACCAGGTCTCGTCGGTCGTGGTGGCGGCGGGCTGGACCAGGATGTCGGTCACGGGGATCCTCTCGAGGTCGGGGTCGTGGAGGTCGGGGTCGTGGAGGGTCTGGGTCGAGGAGGTGGGGGTCGTCGAGGTCTGGGTCGTCGTGGTCACTTGATCGCGCCCTGGGTCACGCCGGCCATCACCCATCGCTGGGTGACGAGGTAGACGATGATCGCCGGGGCCATCGCCATCAGGTACGAGGCGAAGGACACGTTGTAGTTGTTGCTGAACTGCGTCTGGAACATCTGCTGCAGCACCGGCAGGGTCTGCAGCGCCGGGTTCGAGGTGATCAGGGACGGCATCACGAAGTCGTTCCACGACGCAGGAACGCGAAGATGCCGACGGTGGCGCTCATCGGCGCGAGCAGGGGGAACACCAGCTGCCAGAACACCTGCCCCGTGCTCGCACCGTCGATGCGGGCACTCCTCCAGCTCGGCGGGGATCGACCGCAGGAACGCCGTGAAGAGGAGCACGCTGAAGGACAGCTGGAACATGACGTGCAGGATCGCGACGCCGACCGGGTTGTCGAGCCCGGCCATGCCGGTGAGCTTCACCCGCGACAGCGCGAGCACCGGGAACGGCAGGAACATCGCCGCGAGCAGGTAGAAGAACGACCAGCGGAAGAGTCGGCGGTCCCAGTTCCGGGCGATCGCGTACGCCGTGAACGAGGCGAGCAGGATCGTGCCGACGACCGTGACGGCCGCGACGAACACCGAGACGCCGAACGCCCGTGGGAAGTCGGTCAGCTGCCAGGCCTGCACGAAGCCGTCGACGCTGAACGGCGCCGGCAGCGAGAACGCGTTGCCGTCGACCGACTGCGCGGTCGTCTTGAACGCCATCGTGAGGGTGACGTAGAGCGGGACGAGGACGGACAGGGCGCAGACGACCAGCAGGACGGTGACGGGCCAGTTGGACCGGCTACCGCGACGGCCGGTGGTCTTGTCGGCGTCGACGGACCGGATGCTGCCGGTCGTCGTGGTGCCGGGGCGGGAGGGGTGCTTGCAGGGACATCAGAGCGCTGCCTTCCCGCGGGTCGCCCGCAGCTGGATCACGGCGATGACGACCGCGATGACGAAGAAGATCGTGGCGTTCGCCATCTGGTAGGCGTAGTCGCCGCCGTTGAACCCTTGAAGATCGACATCGCGACGCTGGTGGTCGACGTTCCGGGGCCGCCGTCGGTCAGGCCGACGATGATGTCGTACGAGTTCAGGAAGTTCTTGAACCCGATGACGAGGTTGATCAGGATGTAGCCGGCCGTCAGGGGCGCGGTGATCGAGATCAGCTGGCGCACGAGCTCGCCGTCGAGCGCCGCGTGCCTCGTAGACCTCGCCCGGGATCGACAGGACCCCGGCGATGTAGATGAGGAAGCGTCGACGGGATCGCCTGCCACGCGGTGACGATCTTGATGGCCACCCACGCCAGGTCGGGGTTCGCCAGGATGCTCTGCTCGAGCGGGGCGAATCCGAGAGTGCGGACGCGGCCGCCGGCAGGCTGTTCGCGAACAGGAACGAGAATACGTACGCGATGACGATGCCGGAGATCACCATGGCAGGACGAACACCCCGCGGAGCGCTGATCTTCCCGCGGATCTTCGACGTCAGCGCGATGGCGAGCAGGAACGCGACCGCGTTCACGACGATGACCGTGACGAGCGAGAAGCCGAGCGTGAACACGTACGCCTGCAGGATCGCCGGGTCGGAGAACACGGCGACGTAGTTCGTCAGGCCGACGTGCAGCGGAACTCGCCGAAGCCGACGGAGTTCGTGAAGCTGAGCACGATGCCCATCCGGCCGGCAGCGTGACCACGGCGAGCGTGAAGAGCAGCAGGGTGGGGAGCAGGGAGGCGAGGAAGAGCGGTTCGATCCGCTTCCGCTTGGGGGTGACGGACTGGAGGCGCCGGTGCGGCTCCGCCCCGTCGGCGGCGGTCCGCCGTCGTGATCGATTCGGTGGTCGTGGTGGCCATGCGAGGTCTCCCTTACGCGGCCGTGCGGAGCGCAGAGACTCGCCCAGTCGGCGTCGAGGGTGTCGGTTGCCGCTGCGCCGTCGCCGCCGAAGGCGATCGGACTCGCGCGTAGTTCGCGACGGGGATCTCGGCGGGGATGAGCTGCGAGGCGCCGAGGTAGAAGGCCGCGTCGTCGTAGTACGACTGCATGCCGGTGAGTGCGGGGTTGAGCTTGCGGGAGGAGCGTCCTTCCGGACGCCGAACCCGTTGTTGTCCGCGTTGTACTGGTCGTTCACCTTCGGGGTCATCAGGTACGACAGGAACTCGCGGGCGGCCTCCGCTTGCGGGACGCCTCCGGGATCCAGAGCGCCAGGTCGACGTTCACGCGAACCTTCCGGTCGGCGGCATCGTCGGTGACGGGGAGCGGGAACGTGCCGAGGTCCATGTCCTTGTTCGTCTTGGCGATCTCGCCGAGTGCCCACGGCCCCTGCAGGTACATCGCAGCCTTGCCCTGCGCGAAGGCGAGGTTCCCGTCGCCGTACCCGCGGCTGGCCGCACCGTCCTGGTGCCACTGACCGGAGCTGCTCCATCCGCTGCATCGGGGCGGCGAAGTCCCTCCTCGAACGACACGGACGAGTCCTTCCCGACGCTGGTGCCCTCGCGCTCGAAGCGCCGCGAACGTCTTCGGGACGTCGATCATGCCGCCGATCGAGTAGTCGAACATGCCCTGCGCGATCGATCCAGTTGTCCTTGAACGTGCCGTAGATCGGGGCGATGCTCGAAGCCTTCGTCAGGCGCCCGCAGACGTCGGCGAACTCGGTCCACGTCGTTGGGACCTCGAGGCCCTGCTCCGGCGAACGAGCCCTTTGTTGTAGATCACCGACGTGGCGGTGACCGAGTACGGCAGGGCGCTCTTCCCGCCCGGGGTAGTCGGCGGTCTGCTCGAGGGAGCGGCCACAGGTCGGGGTTGATCGTGTCCGCCTGGGGCAGGTCAGACAGGTCGGTGAGCGCGCCGTGCTCGACGAACGGGGCGACGGAGAAGTTGTAGTTCCAGCACCCGGAGGTCCGGCGGCCGGTTCCGGACGAAGTTCGCGGACATGCTCGACGTCGAGTCGCGGGCGACCCGGATCTTGTCCATGGCGTGGCGTGGAACTTCGCGATGACGTCGTCGAAGTACCCGATCACCTCGGGCTTCAGAGACGTCGAGAAGCTGGCCGTCGATCGGCTCCGGGTCGGCTGCTCGACGAAGACCACGGCGCCGGGCGCATCCCGCGAGGGATAGGCTCGCTCCGGATGCCGCCCGCACCGAACAGGAAACCGCGGCGGCTGACCGCTGCTGCGGCTCCTGGCGGGTTCCGTGGCGTGTGGTCGCACGTCGTCTCCCGTCCACACCGGACCCGGCGTCCCGCCTTTCGGACCGCGGGACGGCTCCGGTGCCGCCCGCAGGACTAAACGCAGCGAGAGGATCTAATCGCGCAAGCAATTGTCGTCGCGATAGGGTCACGACATGCCGTCGTACCGGAGGAACGAGCGCAGAGACGCTGCTCGACTACGCCCTTCGCCGTGCACGCCTTCACCGCGACCGAGGCGATCGACGCCACCTGGCCTGACCCGCTCGAAACCGCGCTCGGCGTGTGCGAGGAACTGGTCCGTCTCGGCCGGGTCCGTGAGCTCGACGACGCCCGGGCCGCGGGGAGTACCTGCATGGGGCGCCCCGCGTGGCGGTTGCCGAACTCGACACTCGACGCCGGTGGTGGTGATCGGCGTCGACGCCGGGCTAGCTACCGCGTGACCGTCCTCGTCGCCGATCTCCGCGGTGCCGTGCTCCGGGCGCTGCGAAACGGGCACCCTCGGCGATTCCGGACTCGACGTGCCTGATCCGCCTGCGGGTGCTGGCCGAGACCATCGCGACCGCGCTCGCCGACGCCGCGGTCGACCCCGCCCTGGTGCTCGTGACGGTGGTGGGGATCCCGGCGCTCGTCGACGCCGCCGGAGTGTCACCGGAGCGACGGCGGCTTCTGGGGCCGGATGAACCCGGGCTTCGGCGACGCCGTGCCGGGCGGCCGCGTGGTGGTCGAGAACGACGCGAACCTGGTGGCGCTCGCCGAGGGGCCATCCTCGGGCGAGGCCTCGTTCGCGGCGCTGCTCTCCGGAGAGCGCTTCGGAGCGCCGAGCTCGTCGTCGACGGTGTGCTGCTGCGCGGTGCCCACGGCGGCGCCGGCGAGATGCGCGTGCTCGAGATCGTGGACGGCGTGGGCTCGTCCGACGGCATCGGGGCGACCGCCCGCACGCTGGTCGTCGAGGCGGCGGCCGCGGGGGAACTGCCCGTCGGGGGGCCACTCGGGCCGGAGTCCGACGCCGCCGCGGTGTTCGCCGCCGCCCGGGTCGGGGACCCCGTCGCGGTCTCGATCGTCGGCCGGCTCGGCGACCGGTTGGCCCGGGTGTGCGTGCTGCTCGCGAGCCTGCTCGACATCGACCGCGTGGTCGTCGCCGGCGCCATCGCCGAGCCGGCCGCCGCGGTGATCGACCGTGCACGCGCCTTGCTCGACGGCGGCCACTTCGACCCCGTGCCCGAGATCGTGGCCTCGTCGCTCGGGGCCGACGTCGTCGTGCTCGGCGCCGTCGAGCACGCCGTCGACGCCGTCCGGGCCGACCCGCTGGCGTTCATCGTACGATCGGTCACCACTCCGGGTCGCTTCCTGACCAGGAGCGGTCGCGGCCTGGCCGGCCGAGGGCGGACCGATGGCCCGACCCCCTCTCATGCGTGTTCGGGGATCAGGAAGAAGTTGACCGAGAACGTGGAGACGGTGCTCGAGGTCTCACCGAGACCTCAGTGGCTGGATGGTCTGCGGACCGGAGGTCTTGGAGCTGACGAACGCGACGGCCTGGCCGGGAAGTCGAAGCCCGAGAGGCGCTCGGTGTTGCCGTTCAGCGTGACGAGGAACTCGGAGCCGGCGAGCTTCTGCCCCTGGATGAGGATCGAGGCGCGGCGCTGGAAGCCGAAGTTCTCGATGAGCGAGACCTTCCGGAGCGGAGATCGTCGACGAGGTCGGCGGCGGTTACCGTGAAGCCGGGGTCGGTCGGGCGCGTCGGGTCGACCGGGACTACGGGCGAGACGGGCTGCACGGGGGTCACCGTGGTGTCGCCGAACTTGACCGTGAGCAGGCCCACGGTGCTCGAGGTGCTGCCCGAGACCTGGAGGACGCGGACCCGGTCTGCGATCCCGAAGTAGGGCGACTCGACGAACGCGACGGCCTGGCCGCTGGAGGCGTCGAGGCGCTGCTTCCCGCCGACGCTGACGACGAACTCGGAGCCGGCGAGTTTCTGGCCCTCGATCTTGATCGAGGCGCGGCGCCGGAGGCCGAAGTTCTCGACGAGCAGAGACCTTCCAGGGCGTGATGGCCGCGGCGGGCGGCGGGGTGACGGTGAAGCCGGGGTCGGTCGGTCGGGTCGGGTCGACCGTCGCGACGGGGTCCGGGGTCGGGGTCGGGGTGGTGGTCCCCGACGTGTCGCCGAAGTCACGCGGAGGGTGCCGAACGCGCTGGTGGTCGATCCGGAGGACCTGCTTGACGCCGACGAACTGGTTGCCCGGAGGTCGTGGAGCTTCGACGAACGCCGATCCGGCCTGGCCGGTGGCGGCGTCGAGGCGCTGTTCTTGCCGTTGAGCGTGACGACGAACTCGGAGCCGGCGAGCTTCTGGCCCTCGATCTTGATCGAGGCGCGGCGCCTGAGGCCGAAGTTCTCGACGAGCAGAGACCTTCGGGGGCGTCGATGGCCGCGACGGGCGGCGGGGTGACGTCGGCGCCCGGTTTCCACCGGCGTGACCGGGCCCGGCGTCTGCGTGGCGTGCAGTTCGTCAGGCGCAGCAGGCTCTGGTCCGACGCGGCGTGCTCGGTGCCCTGGAACGCGACGGCCTTGATGACCGTGAAGGCCCTTCGGCTGACGACGACGTCACACGAGAACACGTACGAACCCGCGGTGCCCTCGATGGTGGTGTCGGTGCAGAGCGTCTTGTCGCCGGACACCAGCTGGACCTTGGAGATCGCGGTGCAGGACCTCGACCTGCCCACCGATCGTGGCGGTGCCGTTCTGGATGTAGGCGGTCCGGTCCCGAGCATGTACCTTCGCGCGCGAGGCTGTTAGCACCACCCGTGTACACGGAGGTGATCTCGGGGGCCGTGACCGGGGTGGTCGCGGCGAACGCACTGACGGCCGGGACTGCCACCATGCCGGCGGTGAGTGCGCCGATCGTGATGGCCTTGATGGTGTACTTCACGTGAGTGAACCTTCCTCGATGCGCGTCAGGAGGACACGCACTGGGAGCGTACCGCAGAAATACGATATTGAAATATAACAGCTCTCCAGCTTCCCCACCCGGAGGAAGCGCTGCAGCTGCGTCACGTGGCCCGGCTCGAGCTCGTCGAGGGTCGCGACGCCGAGCAGCTGCATCGTCCGTTCGATCTGTTCGGACAGGATCTGGATCATCCGGTCGACACCGGCCTCGCCACCCGCCATCAGGCCGTACAGGTAGGCACGACCGACCATCAGTGAACTTCGCGCCGAGTGCCACCGCCGCGACGATGTCGGCGCCGGACATGATGCCGGTGTCGAGGTGCACCTCGGTGTCGTTCCCGACCTCCTTCACCACCTGGGGCAGGAGGTGGAAGGGGACGGGCGCGCGGTCGAGGCTGCTTGCCGCCGTGGTTCGACAGCGTGATGCCGTCGACGCCGAGGTCGGCCAGGCGCTTGGCGTCCGCCAGGGACTGCACGCCCTTGACCACGACCTTGCCCTTCCACTGGTCGCGGATCCAGGCGAGGTCCTCGTAGGTGACGGTCGGGTCGAACATGTGGTCGAGGAGCTGCCGACGGTGCCGGACCAGCGGTCGAGGGAGGCGAACGCCAGGGTGTCTCGGTCATTGAGGAAGTCGAACCACCACCACGGCCGGGGGATCGCGTTGACGAGTGGTCTTCGCGCCGAGCTGCGGCGGGATCGAGAAGCCGTTCCGCTTGTCACGGAGGTGGGCCCCGGCGACGGGGACGTCCACCGTCACGAGCAGGGTGTCGAACCCGGCCGCCTCGGCGCGGGAGACCAGCGCCATGGACTTCTCGCGGTCCTTCCACATGTACAGCTGGAACCAGTTCCGGCCGTGCGGGTTCGCGTCGCGGACGTCCTCGATGGCGGTGGTGCCCATCGTGGAGAGCGAGAACGGGATGCCGGCGCGACCGGCCGCGCGGGCCTCCGGCGCGCTCGCCCTCGGTCTGCATCATCCGGGTGAAGCCCGTCGGTTGCGATGCCGAACGGGTACGCGACGTTCCCGCCGAGGACCCCTGTCGCGACGTGTCGACCGACGAGACGTCGCGGAGGATCAGCGGGCGTGAACTCGATGTCCTCGAACGCCTGCCGGGCCCGGGCGAGGGAGATTCGGCCTCGGCGGCACCCTCGGTGTAGTCGAAGGCCGCCTTCGGGGTCCGGCGGGCCGCGATCTTCCGCAGGTCCCAGATCGTCAGGGCGGACTCCAGACTGGCGACGTCGAGCGTTGAGGTCCGGCTTCTTGAACTGCATGAGCGGGGCGAGGTCGTGCACGGTCGGCAGCTCGCTTCTCCACCCGGGCTACGCGCGGTGGACGCGGGACCGGTCGAGGCAGCGGGGGCCCTGGTCGCGGGGTCGACGCGGTGCTGGTCGTCGGTCGTGGTCATGCGGGTGTTCTGGACGGTGGTTCGATCGGCGGGCGATGCGGCGCGCGAGGGCCGGGGAGGGGGTGTACCGCACGCGGGCCGGGCGGTCCGTGCGACGGTGCCTGCGGAGTGCCTCCGGTGAAGCCCTCCGAGCCCGCGCGAGTCCAGGCGGCGCGCGCCTGCAACCAGGACGTTGCCCAGCGCCGTCGGCTCGACGAAGCCCGCGAGCACGCGCAGCCCGGTGCAGTCGGCGGTGAGTTGCGGCAGAGCGTCGGGTTCTGCGATCCGCCGCCGACCACGTGCACTGGACGCGGACGTCCCCGCCGGTGACGTCGCGGATGGTGTCGAGCGTCGAGGCGTAGGCGGTCGCGAGCGACTCGAGGATCGACCGGACGAACTCCGCACGGGTGGCCGGTGCGCTCAGTCCGTGCGTCGTGCACCACGTCGCGATGCGCGACGGCAGCTATCGCCAGGGGGTGTGAACGACTCGTCCGCGGGGTCGAAGACGGGGACCGGGGCGGTGACGGCCGCGGCGGAGGTCGAGCAGCGCCTCCAGGTCGATGCGGGCCCGCCACGTTCCCAGGTGCGGACGCTCTCGGAGAGCAGCCACAGTCCGGACACGTTCTTGAGGAACCGGACCCGTCCGTCGACCCCGCCCTCGTTGGTGCAGTTGGCCTGTCGTGCCGCGTCCGACCAGGACCGGGGCGTCGAGTTCGACGCCGACGAGCGACCAGGTGCCCGAGGAGATGTACGCGAAGTCCGGCTCGGTCGCGGGGACCGCGACGACCGCGGAGGCGGACGTCGTGCCGACCCGACCAGCGTCACGGGTGCGTTGCCGCCGACCAGGTCGGCGACGGCGCGCAGAGGGGTCCGAGCCGGTCACCTGGTCGCGCAGGGTGGGCAGGAGTCCGGACGGGGAGGCGGCGCAGCCGCCTCGCAACGCCGGGTCCCACCCGCGCGTGGTCGCGTTCAACAGCCCGGTGGTCGACGCGTTCGTGCCAGCTCGGCCGCCTCGACGCCGGTCAGCCAGTGGCCGAGCAGGTCGGGGACGAGCAGTGCCTGCTGGGCGAGCAGGCACGGTCGGGTCGGCGGCGAGCTGGTCAACGGCGTGTTGAAGGGCAGGTGCATGCAGGCCGTTCCGTGCGGCCACAGCTCCGCCGCGTCGAGTCGCTCGTGCACGGGTGCGACCCCTGCTCGTGGCGCTCGTCGCGGTAGTGGTAACGGCTTGGCCTCGAGCAGGCGCCCGTCGCGGAGGAGCCCGTAGTCGACCGCCCACAGAGTCGATCCCGATGCTGACGAGCTTCTCGGGGTGCATGGGAATGCCTGGCGGAGCCCGTCGGTCACCTGCCGGTAGAGGCTCGACGACGTCCCAGTGCAGGGGTTTGTCGGTCGTGCTCGTGCACCGACACGGGGCCGTTCGGGAACCGGGCGACGTGCTCCATCCAGGACGCCGTCGGCGTCGACGTGGCCGACGATCACCCGGCCGCTCGTGGCGCCGAGGTCGACCGGCAGGCGACGCGCTGCCGCTGGTGGGTATCGCTCCTGCCCTCCAGGAACGCGGCGGCGACACCCGCGTCGACCGGTACGTGCAGCCCGGTCGTGTGCGAGAAGTCCGCGGTGCAGATCGCGTAGACGGCGTTGGCGACGTTCTCGGGCACGACCTCGCGCTTCTTGAGGATCGGTGCGCTGCGCGTAGAACGCGCCGAGGTCCTGCTCCTCGATGCCGTAGGTCTTGGCGCGGTTCGCTCCCCAGCCGCTCGCGAAAGATGCCCGAGCCACGGACGACGCCGTCGGGGTTGATCCCGTTGACGCGGATCCCGTGCTCGCCGAGCTCGGCCGCGAGGAGCCGGACCTGGTGCGCCTGGTCGGCCTTGGTCGCCGAGTACGCGATGTTGTTCGGGCCGGCGAACACCGAGTTCTTCGACGAAGATGCAGACGATGTTGCCGCCGAGCCCCTGTTCGATGAGGACCATTCGCCGCTGCCTTCGACACCAGGAACGAGCCCTTCGCCATGACGTCGTGCTGCAGGGTCCCAGTCCTGTTCGGTGGTCTCGAGCAGGCTCTTCGACAGGCTCAGCCCGGCGTTGTTCACGACGAGGTCGAGACCGCCGAAGTGCAGCAGCGTCCGCTGGATCGCCTGGTCGATGTCCGCTGCGGAGGTCACGTTCGCGGCGACGCCGATGGCCTCGGTCCGAGGCCGCCGATCTCGGCTGCCGCAGCGGGTGGCCTTGCTCGACGTCGAGGTCGGCGATGACGACCGCGGCGCCCTCGGCGGCCGGCAGCTTCGCGATCGCCTTGCCGATGCCGCTCGCGGCACCGGTGACCAGGGCGATGCGGGTGGCGAGCTTCTTGGGCGCTGGCATCCGGCTTGAGCTTCTCGCCTCTTCGAGGGCCCAGTACTCGATGCGGAACTTCTCGGCCTCGTCGATGGGGTCGCGTAGGTGCCTTTCGAACGACTCGGCACCGCGCATGACGTTGATCGCGTTGACGTAGAACTCGCCGGCGACGCGGGCCTCGGTCTGGGCGTCCTTGCCGTACGAGAACATCCCGACGCCGGGCACCAGCACGATGAGCGGGTCGGCGCCGCGGATCGCGGGGAGTCCGGGTCCGCGTGGCGGTCGTAGTAGGCCTGGTAGTCCACGCGGTACTGCTCGTGGAGTTCGTGCAGGCGGGCGGTCTGCTCCTCGACGCTCGCGGTGGTGGGCAGATCGAGGATGAGCGGCTTGACCTTGGTGCGGAGGAAGTGGTCCGGGCAACTGGTGCCGAGCGCCGCCAGTTTCTTCGGCGCGTTCGCTCTTGAGGAAGTCGAGCACGACGTCGCTGTCGGTGAAGTGACCCACCACCGGCTTGTCGTGCCCGGCGATGCCGCGGATCGTCGGGGCGAGGGCGGCGGCGCGTGCGTGGCGTTCGTCAGTCGGCAGCGCGCCTCGAAGCCTGCAACGGGTCCGCTTCGAACGGGTCGGCCTTCCCGTGCTTCGCGATGTACTGCTCGGCGGTGTCGATGATCCAGCGCGAGTTCGCTTCGAGCTTCCCCGGACGAGAAACCCCACGCCGATGGTATCGACCGCCGAGGATCGCGCCGATCGCCTGCGGGTGGTCCGCTTGATCGCGGCGATGTCGAGCCCGAGCTGGAAAGCCCGGTCGGCGCCAGGGGACCCACTCGACCTGGCCGCCGAAGATGCGCTCCGTGAGCGAGGGGCCGTCCGCCGCCGTCGCGATCGCGATGCCGGCGTCCGGGTGCAGGTGGTCGACGTGCGCGGCGTCGACGAGGGCGTGGTATCTCGGTGTCGATCGACGGCGCCGCACCGCCCTTGCCGTGCAGCGTGTAGTCGAACGCGGCGACCATCTCGTCCTCGCGCTCCACCTCTGGGTAGATGATCACTAGAGTGCACGGACGCGGTCGACGCGCAGGACTGCGAAGGCCCGCCGGGGTGAGGGTGCGCCGAGGTCGCCCCCGAACCCTTCACCCAGAGCAGCCTCCACCGGCTCGCGGGTCACCGGGTCGGTGTCGGTGCCCTTCGCCGAGGTGTTCTCGATGGCGTAGTTCGGTGATCCGCGGATCCGAGCCGAGCGCGTTGGAACGTGCGATGAGGGCACCGATCGTCGTGTCCGCGTCGGTTGCCGTGCGTTGCGGGGTCCACCCGTGCCTCCAGGTCGTTGATCGTCATCTGTCTACGCGCCCCAACCGGCCTGGACGCCACCGACGCGGTCCTCGGCGATGGACTGCTGGTAGCCCGACTCGAGGTACGCGCGCATCGGGTTCGCCGGCCAGGCCTCGGGATTCGCGCCAGGCGGCGAGGTCCTTCCGGACGTCCGTCTGGTACGCGTCCATGAAGACCTCGTTCGCGCCGAGGACGTCGTGGGCCTCTTGCGCGGCGGTCAGTGCCACACGGTCGAGCAGCAGCGCCCGGGCCGTCATCTCCTGCACGTTGAGCACCGGATGGCGGATCTGCCCGGGGATCTTGTCCTCGATGTTGTGGCACTGGTCGAGCATGAACGCGACGTCGGGGTTGTCGTGGCCGCCACCGCGGATGACCTCGACCAGGATGCGGAAT
This sequence comes from Curtobacterium sp. AC273, assembly GCF_979253735.1. Classification (NCBI taxonomy): domain Bacteria; kingdom Bacillati; phylum Actinomycetota; class Actinomycetes; order Micrococcales; family Microbacteriaceae; genus Curtobacterium; species Curtobacterium sp. AC273. Next base: position 305,192 of record NZ_CEEDDU010000005.1, read on the forward strand.
AGCCGAGAAGGGTCCGCTGCACACCACGATCAGGTCGTCGTCGGCGTAGAAGCGCGAGTTCTCGAAGTCGAAGCTGCCGAGGCTTGCCGAGGCGCAGCAGCTGCATCACGATGAACTCGATGTTCGTGCCGGGGGGCGTGGTGTCCGGTGTCGAGGCAGACCATCGCCTTCGGCTCGAGGGCGCTCGTCTGCACGTAGCTCGTGCCCCAGTCCGGCACGTCGGTGTGGTAGAACGACGGCTCGAAGAACTTGTACTCGAGCACCAGGCGCTGGTCGGCACCGAGGCGGTCGTAGATCGTGCTGAGCGAGTCGTGCAGGCGGTCCTGGCGGGAGCGCATGTCCTCTTGTCCGGGGTAGGTCGAGCCCTCCGGCCAGCCAGATCTTCAGGTCGCGGCTGCCGAAGGTGGCGTCCATCACGTCGATGCAGCGCAGGTAGGTGGTCGATCGCCTTCTGCCGGATCGTCTCGTCGACGTGGGTGAGGGCGCCGAACTTGTAGTCGTCGTCCTGGAAGGACAGGCGCTCGAGTTCACCGTGCCGAGCCGCACGCCGTGCTCTTCCGCGTGGCGGCGGAGGTCGGCGAAGTCGTCCACGAGGTCCCACGGGATGTGCAACGCCACGGTCGGTGCGAGGCCGGTGTACCGGTGCACCTGGGCAGCGTCGGCGATCTTCTCGTAGGGGTCCCGCGGGGTGCCCGGCGTGCTGAACACCTTGAAGCGGGTGCCGGAGTTGCCGAAGGCCCAGCTGTGCAGCTCGATCTGCTGTCGGGCCAGCTGGTCGGCGATGCCGGCGAAGCTCGAGGGTCGATGTCATCGTGTCACTTCCTCGTGTGCGATTGAATCGTTTCATACGGTACGCACTGCGCGGGGTCCGCGCAAGCGGGTGGTGCGGGGGTGCGGTGCGGTGGCGGCCGGTTGCGGGCGCCGGTCGTCGTGCCGGTCGTGCGGGTGGCCCGGTTGCGCCCCGTGGCGAACATCGCGCCCCCGGTGTGCGGGGGTGCGATGTTCGTGCGGGGGGTGCAACCCGAGGCCCGCCGCCGCGGGACGACAGCGCCCGCCCCGCAGCCGGCGCTACGCCGCGGGGACCGCGGCCGGCGCTACGCCGCGGGGACCGCGGCCGGCGCGCGGAGCTCGTGCGTGCCTCCCGACACGCGGTGCTCGGGCGCACCCGGCAGCCGCACCAGCGCGGTGACGCCCTCGGGGACCGTCGCGTGCACGACGAGCTCGCCGTCGACGAGCTCCCACCGCACCGCCACGTGCCCGTGCACCGTGTCCAGCGAGGTCGACGCCCACGTCAGGCCACCGCCCGGCTGCGGCGCGATGAGCACGGACGAGTACCCCGGCTCGAGCGGCGCGAGACCGCCCACCACCCGGTGCATCCAGTCCGCCACGGCACCGAGCGCGTAGTGGTTGAACGAGGTCATCTCACCCGGGTTGATGGTGCCGTCCGGCAGCATCTAGTCCCAGCGTTCCCAGACCGTCGTCGCGCCCATCGTGACCGGGTACAGCCACGACGGGCACTCGGTCTGCAGCAGCTCGTACGCGTCCGACAGGTGGCCCGTCTTCGTGAGCGCGTCGGTGATGAACAGCGTCCCGCGAAGCCCGTCGAGATCCGGTACCCGGACTGCTCGGCCAGCTCGGCGAGGCGGTCGCCCGCCCTCGCCTCCTGCTCGGCGTCGAGGATCCCGAACACGATCGCGAGCGTGTACACGGTGGTCGCGTCGGACAGGATCCGGCCGTCGTCCAGCAGGTAGTGGGCCCGGAAGGCTGCCTGGAGGCGCGCAGCAGTTCCCGGAACTCGGCCGCTTCCGCCTCGTGGCCGCCCAGGAGCTCCGCCGCCTCCGCCACGATGGTCGCGGACCGGAAGGCGCAGATCGTCGCGACGACGCCCTTGTCGGCCTTCGCGTCCGCCGGGTTCTCCGGCGGGGCGTCGGGGTCGAGCCAGTCGCCGAACTGGAACACCGTGTCCCAGAGGTCCTGGGGGGACAGGTGGTCGCGGATCCGGCGGAGGTGCGCGGCCATCGAGTCGAACTGCTCCTCGAGGACGGCCGTGTCGCCGTACGCCTGGTACAGCGTCCACGGCACCCAGACCCCGGCGTCCGACCAGATCGCGGTGGCGTCGGGCTTGCCGAAGTCCTCGGCGGGGGAGTACTTCAGCACGTCCGGCACGACGAACGGGATGACACCCTCGGCGTGCTGCTGCTCGAGCCACACGTCGCGGAGCCAGTCGCCGAGGAACGTCCTGGTGTCGAACAGGTACGACGCCGTCGGCGCGAAGGCCGCGATGTCGCCCGTCCACCCGAGGCGCTCGTCGCGCTGCGGGCAGTCGGTCGGCACGCTCAGGAAGTTGCCCTGCATGCCCCGGACCACGTTGTCGTGGAAGGTGTTGAGCAGGTCGTGGCTCGACTCGAACGTGCCGTCCGCGTGGTCGGAGCCGACCTGCACGGCGGTGATCGCGGTGCGGAGCTCGTCGAGGGTGCCCGGCCAGCCGTCGACCTGTGCGTAGCGGAACCCGTGGAAGGTGAAGCGGGGCTCGAAACGGTCCTCGCCGCCGCTCAGGGTGAAGTGGTCCGTCGCCTTCGCCGAGCGCAGGGTCGGGTGCCGAGTTCGTCGTGCTCGAGGACCTCGGCGTGCTTGAGTGTCAGCACCGTGCCCGCGGCCCGGCGGCGACCACGCGGAGCCAGCCGACCAGGTTCACGCCGAAGTCGAGCAGGGTCGCTCCCGACGGGCTCGTCCACGTCGACCGGTGCGATCTCGGCGAGGGGCCGGACCGGCGGCACGGTGTCGGCGACCAGTGCGCGTTCCCCGAGGTCGACGGTGTGCACGCCGCTCGTGCGGCCTCGTGTCCGTCGACGCTCGGCACGGTGACCTCGCCGGGCGTCAGGAACGAGCCGTCGCGCAGCCGGGCGTCGACGTCCTCGCCGTCGTACAGCTGGTCGGCGGTGATCGCCCTCGACAGTGCCTGCCAGTCGGTGTCCGTCACCACGTGCTGCTCGTGGCCGTCCTCGAACGTGATGCGGAGCTCGGCGAACCCGGCGCGCTCGTCCGTGTACCAGCCGCCGCCACCGCCCCACGCGAGGCGTCCGGCGGCCCAGCCGTTGCCGATCACCAGCGCGAGGACGGCGGCGCTGCCCGGAGCCGTGTCGGCCAGGTGCGCCGTCACGTCGTGCGACGCGACGCGGATGCGCCACTCGTAGCTCGTCCAGCCCGGTTCGAGCAGGTGGTCGGAGACGCGCTGCCCGCCGAGCCAGCCCTCGACGACGCCGAGGGCGCTGAGGTCGAGGGTCGCCGCGGTGACGGGGCCGTGGCCCTCCTCGAGGGTGAACTCCCGGCGCAGGATCGGTGCGCTGCCGAGGTCGTCGTCGCTCGCGATGAACGATGCGGTCCAGGTGGTCATGTGGTGTGGTCCTTTCCGCCACCGGTCGTCGTCGACCGGAGCGGGGGTCGTGGGCCCGGCCGCCCCGACGGGGTGGGACGACCGGGGGAGGCGAGCCGTGCCTCCAGGCCGGGGTCGGGCGTCAGCCCTTGACGGCGCCGCTGGTCATGCCGGCGACGATCTGACGGTTGAAGAAGATGTACAGGACGAGCGGTGGGATCGTGATGAGCAGGACGTCGGTGAACAGCAGGTTGAGCTGACTGACGGACTGGCTCTGGAACGAGTAGAGCGTCTGCTGGACGGTGGCGTTCTCGAGCCGGGCAGGAAGTACAGCGGGTTCGTGAAGTCGTTGAACACCGTCACAGACTGCACGAGCACGACCGTGATGATGACCGGCTTGGGGAGCAGCAGGACCACCCCGAAGAACAGCCGGATCGGGCCGGCACCGTCGAGGACGGCGGCCTCGTCGAGCTCCTTCGGGATCGTCGCGACGAACGCCCGGAAGAGCAGGATGCAGAACGACAGGCCGAAGGTCGCCTCGATGAGGATCATCCCGCCCATCGTCTTGAACAGGTTCAGTCCCTGCAGCACCCAGATCGTCGGGACGATGGCGGGCGGGACGATGAGGCCGGCCAGCACGAAGAAGTTGATCAGGCCGTTCCACCTGCTCGGCCGTCGCTGCAGGACGTAGCCGACCATCGCGGAGAACACCACCATGATGATGACGCTGCCCACGGTGAGGATCGCGCTGTTCCAGAAGGCGCGGAGGATGCCGCCGTCGCCGGACTGGAACACGGTCTGCAGGTTCTGCCACAGCTGCCACTCGGTCGGCAGGCTGAAGCCGAGCTGGTTCGCCTCGGCCGGGTTCTTCGCCGCCTGGAACAGGACGAAGACGAACGGCACCAGGAAGACCACGAAGCTGACGACGATCGCGATCGAGCCGATGACCCACTTGCGGGTACGGCCCGGGTGGCGGGACCGCGTCGGGGGCGCCGACGCGGGGACTGGTGAGCGCGGTCACCAGGTCCGCCTCCTTGCGGTTGATGAGCCACGAGATGGGGACCATGATCGCGGTCACGACGATGAACAGCACGACGTTGCCCGCGGTCGACAGCCCGTAGAAGCCGGCCTGGTACTGCTTGTAGAATCCGCCATCGCGATGACGTCGCTGGTGAACCCGGTCCGGCCGCCGGTCATCGCCCAGATCAGGTCGAAGGACCGCAGGCCGCCGATGAGCGACAGGATGATGACCGTCCCCATCGCCGGTCAGGGACAGCGGCAACGTGATGTTCTTGAAGATCGACCACGCGCTCGCGCCGTCGACGCGGGCCGCCTCGAAGTACTCCTGGGGGATCGCCACGATGCCGTTGATGAAGATGAGCGTCGCGATGCCGACGCCCTTCCAGACGTCCACCGCGGCGACGCTCCAGAGCGCGAGCGCCGGGTCGGTCAGCCAACCAGGGTGGGGAGGCCGACCGAACCCAGGACGCCGTTGATGATCCCGTGGAAGGGGTCCATCAGCGCCTTGAGCGTGATGCCGATGCCGATGGTCGACACCAGCACGGGGAAGAACACCACCGCGCGGAGGTACCCGCGCTCGAGCACGGGACTCGTGAGGAGCAGGGCGGAGGCGAGTCCGAGGACCACCTTCGCCGCGCTCGTCACGAACCCGTACTCGAACTTGTGTGCACGAACCCGGAGACGAGCTGCGGGTCCTGGAAGAACCGGACGAAGTTGTCGAAGCCGATGAAGGTCTGGTCGAACAGCGTCCAGCGGGTGAGCGAGAAGTAGAACCCCGCGAAGGTCGGGACCAGCGAAGAACACGACGTACAACGCGATCGCCGGGATGAAGAACCACGCCGGGTAGAACGAGCGCATCCGGCGGGCGTGCGGGCCCGGCCCGGCCTTGAGGGTGTGCGGCGGTGCTGCCGCCGTCGTGAGCGTCGCGGTCACCGGATCACCAGCCCTTGATGCCGAGCCTGCTGCGCCTGCTGCACGACGTCCTGGTCGTACTGCTTCGCGCCGACAGCGGCGGAGGAGATGCCCGAGCCGACCTGCACGCAGATCTTCTCGAGGTTCGGGCCCTTGATGGGGGAGAGGAACTCGAGGGCCGGCGATGCCTTGCCGTCGTCGAGGTACTTCTGCAGGTCGCCGATCATCGTCGGGACGCTGTCCGGCAGCGTGCACGTCGAGATGACGTACGGGCCACCGGGGGTGCCGGTGTCGTTCTGCACCTTGCAGCCCTGGTCCGAGTTCGCGAAGGCGACGAACTTCTTCGCCGCCGCGAGCTTGTCGCCCGTCGACGTCTTCGGGATGTACAGGCCGTTCGGCTCCCAGATCGTCAGGTTCGTGTCGTCCGCGTTCTCCGCCGGCAGGGCGAAGGCGCCGATGTCGTTCACCGCGTCGGGGCTGTCCTGCTGCAGGGTCGAGATCGCGTTCGTCAGCATCGGGTACTGCGCCCCGGTGCCGTCGGCGAGCATCTTCAGGCCGTTGGCCTGCGTCGCGGACGCGTAGTCCTTGTTCACGAGGCCCTTGTCCTTGACCTCGGCGAGGTGGTCGAACCCGGCGAGTGCGGGGTCCTTCGCGTAGGACTCCTTGTTCTTCGTGTACTGCGTGGCCCAGTTCTTCTGCTGCGCGGTGATGTTCGCGAAGTCGCCGAGGATGAACAGCTGGCTGGTCCAGGTGTCGCCGTAGGTCTGGATGATCGGGTCGACGCCGGAGTCCTTGATCTTCTCGCTGTTGCTGATGAACTCGTCCCACGTGGTCGGGACGCTCAGGCCGAGCTTCTCGTAGACCTTCTTGTTGTACATGACGCCGCCGCCGAAGCTGGTGCCGAACAGGGCGCCGTACATGCCCTTGTCGGTGCTGACCACCTTCGTGAACTGCGGGTCGACGTCCTTCGCCCACTTCTGGTCGGTGAGGTCGACGAGGGTGTTGTCCGGGTTGAGCGCCTGCATGAGCGGGCCGCGAGTTGTAGTTGAACACGTCGGCCATCTCGCCGGTGGACAGCTGCGTCTTCACCAGGTTGTCGCCGTCGGTGCCCTGCGGGGGGGTGTCGAACTTGACCGTGATGTCCGGGTTGGCCTTCTCGAACGCGGCGATGAGCGGCTTCGCGGTGGCGGCCGTCGCGGGCGAGTTGTCGGCCTGGTACGTGATCTGCACCTTGCCGCCGCCGCTGCCGGTGTCGGCGGAGCCGCCCGACGAACACGCGGCCAGGCCGCCGATGAGGACCGTGGCGCCGCCGATGGCGATGAGCCTGGTGGTCAGGGAGCGAGCTGACATTCCTTACCTCCTCGTAAGGCCCGGGGCGGGGGTACCCCGGGGTGAAACGGACCGGATCCCGCTCCGCTGCGGGGCTCCGGTGCTGCTGTTTAGAACGTTTCAATCGGAATGGAACCACGGCGATTGAAGCGTGTCAATCGTCCGCCGCGATTCGTTACGGAAGTGGGTGCGGGTGGGGGTGCGGGTGGGGGTGGCGGCGCGGCGGGTGCGGTGGGCGCCGGCCCGAGTTTCGCGCTCAGCGACACATCACGGGCTCGTCGGGGCGTGAAGTGTCGCTCACCGCGAGACCTGGGTGCGGCGCGGGGCGGCGCGGCGCGGAGCGGCGCGGCGCGGTGCGGTGCGGCGCGGTGCGGTCGAGCGGCGCCCGCCTCCGCGGTCGCGCACTTCCGGCAGACGGAGGCGCGGCCCACCTCCGCCCCGTGCCGCACCGCCCGGGGTGGTCGCCACCAGGGCCGCCAGCCGGCTTTCGCTCAGCGACACTTCACGCGCTCGTCGGCGCGTGAACTGTCGCTCACCGCGAAACTCGTCAGCGGCGCGCGTGCCGCCCGCCGCGCCCACCCGCCCGCCGCCCGCCCCGCCCGCGTCAGCTCTCGCGCAACCGCGGGTCGCTCGGCTTCCGGCACCGCGCCGCCGCCGCAGCCGCCGCCCGGCCGAGCGTGCTCTCCCGCGCCACGAGTTCGCTGCCGATCACCACGGTCCGGTGCAGTGCTCGCCCGGCGCGTCCTGCAGCTCGTCGAGCAGGAGCCCGACCGCCGCCGCACCCATCTCCGCGCCGTGCATCGTCACCGAGGTCAGCGGCACCGCTCCGCCCCACGCCACGGAGTTGTGGTCGCAGCCCGACACCGGGATGTCCTCCGGCACGCGGAGCCCCGCCGCCCGCAGCTCGGTCACGACGGCCATCGCCAGGATGTCCGTCACCCCGAGCACCCCGTCCGGCCGTTCGGAGGCGGGCATCCGGGCGATCCGGCTCCGGCGTCCGTGCCGCCGACCGGGTCGATGTCCCCGGCGTCGACGTCGACGAGGGCGACCCCGGGGTGTTCCGCGAACGCCCGCAGCACCCTCGCGCGCCGTCGGTGCACCGGTTGCAGTTCGGGCGGGCGCTGACGAAGCCGATCCGCTTGCTGCCCCGCTCGATGAGGTGCGTCGTGGCGAGGTACGCTGCCTGCTCGTTGTCGACCACGACCGAGCAGGCCTCGACCTCGGACGGCTCGTGGTTCACGTACACGACCGGGTGCCCGTGCCGCCGGGTCAGGTCGACCTGCTCCTTGGACTCGGACATCGTCGCGAGCAGGATCCCGGACACCCGCGTGCTCTCGAGGTACGCCAGGTGGTCGGCCTGGGCCTCGAGGTCGTCCTCACTGCTCGCGATGAGCAACGCGTGCCCGCGCTCCGCGCCTCGAGCTGCGCCGTTCACCATGTCGCTGAACAGGGAGTTCCGCAGCGACATGACGACGAGCCCGATGGCGCGCGTGCTGCCGGACACGAGGGCGCGCGCGTTCCGGTTCGGCGTGTACCCGAGTTCGTCGATGGCGGCGCGGACCGGGGCTGCGGTGCGGTCCGCCACGCGCTCCGGGTGGTTGAGGACGTTCGAGACTGTCGCGAGCGAGACGCCCGCCCGGGCGGCGACGTGGTGCACGCTCGGCGGGCTGTCGCGCCGGGGGACATGCACCATGTTCCGATCGTAGGCGGCGGGTGGGGTGGTGCGGACACGTGCCGGCCTGGAGGCGCGGTGCGGCGCCGCCACGCGCCTCCAGGCCCGGGGGCGGAGCCGGCCGCGGGACGCGACCCGAGTCTCGACTCCGCGGTGCCTCGCGGGTCAGCGCTCGGCGACGGTGGACTGCCGCACCACGAGCTCGGGCGTGAACTCGACGTGGAGGGTCTCGACGGCGTGCCCCTCCTCGACCTGCGCGAGCAGCAGCTCGATCGCACGGCGGCCGAGGTCCTGCGCGGGCTGCCGCACCGAGGTGAGGGGGACGATTGCCGCCTCGGCGAACGCGATGTCGTCGTAGCCACGATCGCGATCTCGTCCGGCACCCGGATCGACCCGCGCGATGATGAAGGCCTGCTCGAGCCCGACGCGGCGAGCAGGTCGTTCGCCGCGAAGACCGCGTCCGGCCGTTTCGAAGCCGGGCGGGCCTGGATCTCCTCGCCGATGCGGCGACCCTCGAGGACGGAGAGCGATCCGGTCGTGAGGACCTCCAGCGACACCCCGGCCTCGGTGGCGGCGGCGACCGCTCCGGCGTGCCGGTCGGTGATACCTGCCGGATGCCGAACGGGCCGCCGACGAACGCGATCCGGCGTCGGCCGATCGCCGCGAGGTGCGACACCGCGATGTGCCCGCCGGCGACGTCAACCACCGAGACGGAGGCGAAGTGTTCGTCATCGGCGCGGCGGTCGACGAGCACCACGGCGGTGCCCTGGTCGCGGAGGCGGGCGAGGCGGGAGAGGTCGTCGCCGGCGGGGGAGATGAGGAGCCCGGCGACCCGGCGCTCCTCGAAGAGGTCGACGTAGGTGTGCTCGCGGTCGACCGACTCGTCGGAGGTTGCCGACGAGGACGGCGAGGCCCTTCTGCATCGCGGCGTCCTCGGCGCCGCGTGCGACGTCGGTGAAGAACGGGTTGCCGCCGTCGAGCACGATGAGGCCCACGGTGGAGCTGCCGGCCGGCCCGGAGCTGGCGAGCGGAGTCGTTGCGGACGAAGCCGAGCTGGGTGATCGCGGACTGCACGCGTTCGACGGTGCCGGGGGCGACTTTGTCGGGGCGGTTGAGCACGTTCGAGACGGTGCCGAGGGACACACCGGCGAGCGCTGCGACGTCCCGAACGCTCCACTGCCATGGGGTCATCCTGGCATCCCGCTGCCCGATCGGGGCGTCGTGCGGGTGGTGTCGGGGCCGGATCGTGGTGCTTTCCTTCCCATGACGCCTGCGATGGAAGTGTGGGGCGGAACTGGGCGTGACCTGGTCGGAATTTCCGGGCAGGTACGCCCGATTGCGGCAACTACGCCCGAAAGCGGCAACGACGCCCGACCCCGCCAACCGCCACCGCGCGCGCGCCGCGCGGGACTTGCTCCTCGTGCCCCGCGCCGAGTAACGTCCTCGCAGCACCGTTGAAACGATTCCACCGACGAACGCACGAACGGAGGACCAATGGCGGTCCGCATCCGGAGCCCGCACCACCACGGGCTGGAAGAGAGCGACCATCTCCGTCGCCATGTCGAACTACATCGAGTCCGGGTCGATCATCGCGATCGCCACGAGCCTCGGCCTCTGGCAGGCGCAGTTCCACATCGGGGACCTGCAGGTCGGGCTCCTGGCGAGCCTGTCCGCGAACGCGTTCGGGCGCTGCCGCCGGCTGCGATCGTCGGTGGACCGCTGTGCGACCGCTACGGCCGCAAGTTCATCTACACGTACGACCTGCTGCTCTACATGCTCGGCATCCTGCTCGCGGTGTTCGCCGGCAGCTACGGCATGCTCCTCGTCGGGTTCATCCTGACCGGCATCGCGGTGGAGCCGGGGTACCGGCCGCTGGACCTACATCGCCGAGCAGGCACCGGCCGACAAGCGCGCAGCCCACGTCGGCACCGCGCAGCTCGCCTGGTCGATCGGCCTCGATGGTGGGCTTCGCGCTCGCCATCGCCGCCGCGCGCCCCTCGGACTCCCTCGGCAGCCGCCTGATCTTCGCGCACCTGTTCGTCGTCGCCGCGATCGTGTGGTGGCTCCGCCGCGGCCTGGCCGAATCCACGATCTGGAAGGACGAGCGCGCGGCCACCGGCAGCGGGACTTCTTCCACGGCTTCTCCCAGCTCTTCAGCCGCCGCAAGAACCTCACCGCGATGCTGTTCATGTTCGGCGTCTACGCGCTCTGGAACACCGTCGCCGGCCAGGCCGGCATCTTCCAGCCGCGCGTGTACTCCGCGACCGGCGTCACGAGCGTCCCCGAGCAGTACGGACTGCAGATCCTGGTCTGGGGCTGCACCGTCGCCGCGACGTACTTCGGCTTCATGCGCTTCGCCGACCGGATGAGCCGCCGGGTCCTCTTCGCGATCGGCGCCGTGCTCGCGATCATCGCCTGGGCCGTCCTCATCTACGCGCCGGCGAACCTCGGCACCCTGCTGTTCTTCGCCGTCGCGTGGGGCATCTCGTCGGGCATCGGCGCGCAGGCGTTCTACGGCCTCTGGACGTCCGAGCTGTTCGCCACCCGGTACCGCGCCAGCGCGCAGGGCGTGCTGTTCCTCGCGGCGCGGGTGTGGTCGGCCTGCTGAGCATCTGGTTCCCGTTGCTGCTGTCGGACATCGGCCTCCGCGGCCTCGGCGGCCTCATCATCGGCCTGCTCGCGCTGTCGTTCCTATCGGCACGATCTGGGCCCCGAACACGCGCGGCAAGACGCTCGAGGAGATCGAGGCCGAGCGGTACGGCACCGTCACCAGCATGACCGGCACGGTCCGCACCCCGGAGGAGCACGCCGCGCGCCAACAAGGCGCTGCAGGGTGCGCGAGACCAGCGGACGCCTGGTGAGCGGGGCGTGGACCAGGGTGATCCGCGCCTGCGGCAGGCTGGAGGAACGGATCACGTGACCCGCGTCTGCTTCCGTCTGCAGGTGGCGGCGGCGCTTCATGGACGCCTACCGGGAGCGCCACGCTGCGGGTCTGGCCGGCCAGTGCTGCGGGTCGCCAGTCGCGACGGCGGGGCGGCGGGCACTACTCGCTGTTCCTCGACGACGACGGCCTGCTCATCGGGTACTACGAGACGGACTCGGTGGCGGACGCCGATGTGTCGCTCGCCGCGTCCGAGGTCGCGGGTGCGTGGGAGTCCCACATGCAGGACCTGTTCGACGGCGCGACGGGCCGGGCCGACCAGACGGCGCGTGTACTGCCCGAGGTCTTCAACCTGGAGGACCAGCTGGCCGTCGCCGACGCCGACGCCGACGCCGACGCCGCCGACTGACCGGGCGACCGCTGCGTCGAGGGAGCAGAAGTCGTCGGGTCCTCGGTCCTCCGGCTCGACGATTCCTGCTCCCTCGACCACGCCGGTGCCGCGCAGCGCCCGACGCGACGGCACCAGGCAACGCCAACCCGTGCGGAATGGTGGTGGCCGCATGCAGCCCGCCCGCACCGGGGACCCTCCGTGTCCTCCACCTCTCCGACACCCACCTGACCGGCGACGGCGCCCTCCACCAGGGGTCCGTCGACACCACGGCAGCCCTCGAGAGCGTCCTCGCCCGGGTCGACGACGTGCCCGGCGTGGGGGTGGTCATCGTGTCCGGCGACGTCTCCGAGGACGGCTCCGCGGAGTCCTACGCCGCGGTCCTCGAACGGGTCGGCGGCTGGGCGGAGCGGCATGGCGCGGCGCTCGTCACCGTGCCGGGCAACCACGACCTCCGCGAGGCGTTCCGTCAGTGCTGGCGAACGGCCACGTCCTCGGCGAGGGTGGGACGCGGCTCATGCACAACGATGGAGTACCTCCCGCCGACGGTCCCGGTGTCGGGGCAGTCGCTCGTCGCCGGCCGTCGGATCGTCACGGTCGACACGAGCGTCCCCGGGGCCGGGTACGGCGAGATCGACGAGACCTCGCTCGAGCGCCTGCGGACGGCGCTCGCCGGGGAGCCCGCGCCGCACGGCACCGTCGTCGTCCTGCACCACCCGCCGCTGCCGGCACTGACCGCCCTGCACGAGGCGCTGCGGTGCTCCGGAACCCGGGCGCGCTCGCCGACGCGATCCGCGACCTCGACGTCCGCGTGGTCCTCGCCGGCCACTACCACCACCACTTCGCCGGGGCCCTCGCCGGTGTGCCGGTCCTCGTCGCCCCGGGCGTCGCGAACGACACCGACGTCGCGGGACCCTGGTCCGAAGAAGCAGCCTTCGTCGACTCGGGTGCGCTCGTCGTCGACCTCGGCGAGGACGGCTCCGTCTCGGTCGACCCCGGTCCGGTACCCCGGACGGACGCCGACCGGCTGGCGTTCCGCTTCGACGCCGAGACGGTGACCCGCATCATCGAGGCGTCGACCGGCCGCTGACCCGGGTACCCCGCGCGTTCGGGTTGCATCCGGGAACTCCGAGTAGGCGGGTGGCACCTCTCCAGCGAAGGAGCACCCCATGCGGATCGGCAGTGCAGTCCAGTACGACCGGTACGGCGACTTCGACGTCGTCGAGCTCGTCCCCCAGGAACGTCCGGAGCCCGGACCCGGCGACGTCGTCGTCGAGATCATCGCGGCCGGCCTGAACCACGTGGAGCGCTTCCTCCGCGAGGGACGGTTGCAGGACCACATCGAACTCGCGTTCCCGGCGCACCAGGCGTCGACTTCGCCGGCATCGTCCGGGCGAAGGGCAAGGAGGTCAAGGGGATCCGCGTCGGTGACGAGGTGATGGGCCACGCTCCGGACGGCGGGGCGCACGCCACCTGGATCCGGGTGCCGCGCGAGGCCGTCATCCCGAAGCCGACGCACGTCGGGTGGGAGGTCGCCGGCGGCCTGTACCTGGCGGGGTGCACCGCGGTGACGATCGTCCGCGACCTCAAGCTCGGACCCCGACGACACCGTCGTCATCAGCGCCGCCGCGGGCGGTGTCGGGCACATCGAGTGCCAGCTCGCCCACGACGCCGGCGCGACCGTGATCGCCCTCGGCAGCGCGCGGAACCACGACTACCTCCGGCAGATCGGCACGCTGCCCGTCGTCTACGGCGACGGCGAGGAGGCCCGTATCCGCGAGATCGCCGACGGTCGGCCGATCACCGCGTTCATCGACAACCACGGGGACGCACCTCGAAGGCCCTGGCGGGGACTACTCGGCATCGACGACAAGCGGTACGTGTCGTCCGAGGAGCGCCGCGACGTGGAGATCCGGTACCTGCGTGCCCCGGCCGGCGACCAGGAGGCGATGGAGAACCTGACCATGCTCGCCAAGGCCGTGGAGGACCGCCGGGTCCAGATCCTCATCTCCGGCTACTACCCGTTCGAGTACATCGTCGACGCGTACGAGGACCTGGCCGAGATGCACTCCCGCGGCAAGGTCGTCGTCGGCATGCAGCCCGTCGAGACCGGGGCACGGCTGGACTGGTACCGGTCCGAGAAGGCCCGGGACCTGCGCGACCGGTACGCCGATGAACGCGGCAGCGACACCGAGACGATGGCCGGCGGATCGGCGAGCCCCGCGAGCTGACCGTCGGGCCGGCGGCTCAGCTCAGGATGTCCTTCGTGGCGAACCGGCTGTACGCCAACGCGCCGAACACCACGACGTAGCCGAGTTGCAGCAGGGCGTTCGACCCGAACGAGTCGAACGCGATCGGGTCGCGCAGCAGGTCGCCGAAGCCGAGCCACTGGTGCGAGAACAGGAACGGGTGCAACCAGTCGAGCTGCGGCAGCTGGTCGAGCACCTGCGAGGCGCCGGCGAGCACGACCGTCGCGGCCATCGCCCCGACGGGCACGCTCGTCAGGGTCGAGGCGAACAGTCCGATCGCGGACAGCCCGAGCATCGACAGCGTGACGTAGAGCGCCAGGAGCAGTGCCCGGCCGGCGTAGGACCAGCCGTCGACCTGCGTGCCGGACAGCAGGGTCACAGGACCGGGATCGGGAACAGCACCGCGCCGATCGCCGCACCGACGAGCACGATCAGCAGCGTCGCCGCCAGGCAGAACGCCACCGCACCCGCGCGTACTTCACCAGGATGAACCGGACACGCCCCGTCGGCGCGACGAGCAGGTACCGGATGGTGCCGTGGCTCGCCTCACCGCGCGACGGTGTCACCGGCGACGACGCCGACGGTGAGCGGCAGGAACAGGGGGATCGACACCGTCAGCGCGGTGAACGACACGAACAGGCCGTTGTTCGTGATGTCGCCGAGGAACGCGGGGCCGCCACCGTCGCCGCCGGTGGTCAGGCGGATCGCCACGGCGATCAGGATCGGGACGAGCGCGAGGGCTCCGAGCATCGCCCAGGTGCGGCGACGGCGGAAGACGAGGGCCAGCTCGGAGCCGAGCAGTGCGAACGGGCGCGGTCGACGGGCGACGGGGAGTCGGCCGGTCCGGCGGGTGCGACGGCGCTGCGGTCGGCCGCGGGTGCCGTGCCGTCCGCGACGCCGGTCTCAGGCTGCGACATCGAATCCCTCTCCGGTGAGTGCGACGAACAGGTCCTCCAGCGTTCCGCCCCCGACGGTGAGCCCTCGCACCCGGACGTCCGCGCGCACGAGTTCGGCGGTGATGGTCTCGGCGAGGACCTCGTTCGGCAGGTCGGCGACGAGCACGTCGGCACCGCCCTCGTGCCGCGGGGTCAGCCCCAGCCGGGTCAGGACGCTGCCGGCCTGCTCGAGGTCGGGCGTCCGGACGGTGACCGTGCGGGCCCCGGCCGACCGGAGGTCGTCCATCGCCCCCTGCGCCACGAGCTTGCCCGTCCGCATCACGGCGGCGTGCGTGCACACCTGCTCGATCTCGGCGAGCAGGTGACTCGACACGAACACGGTCGTGCCGTCGTCGGCGAGGGAGCGGATGAGGTTGCGGACCTCGCGCGTGCCCTGCGGGTCGAGGCCGTTCGTCGGCTCGTCGAGCACGAGGAGGTCCTGCGGGGCGAGCAACGCGTTGGCGAGGCCGAGCCGCTGCTTCATGCCGAGGGAGTACGCGTGCGCCTTCTTGTCGGCCGCGTGCGTCAGGCCGACGCGGTCGAGGGCACTCGCCACGCGGTCCTTGCGGGTGCGCGGGTCGGACGTGGGGTCGGCGGCGTCGAAGCGGAGCAGGTTGGCCCGGCCGGACAGGTACGGGTAGAACGCCGGCCCCTCGACGAGCGCGCCGACCCGCGGCAGCACGGTGTGCAGGGACCGCGGCATCGACTCGCCGAGCACCTCGATGGTGCCGCCGGTCGCGCTCGACAGCCCGAGCAGCATCCGGATCGTGGTGGTCTTGCCGGACCCGTTCGGGCCGAGGAAGCCGAAGACGGCCCCACGAGGGACGGCGAGGTCGATGCCGTCGACCGCGCGCTGCTTGCGGAAGACCTTCTGGAGGCCCGTGGTGCGGATCGCCAGGTCGGCCGCCGGCACCGGGGCGCTCGCGTCCACGGCGTCCGGTGCGGTCGTGCTCACCCGGTGGTCGTCCGCGCTCACTTCGCCGCGGCGACCAGGGCGGACACCGGCACGGCGCCGGCGAGCACACGGCCGTCGTCGGTCAGGTAGACCGACACGAGCGAGGTCTGCACCGCGCGACCGCCGTCGACCGCCTTCGTCACCTGGCTCAGCAGGCCGGAGGCGTCGGCACCGAGCGAGGACTGGTCGACCGTGCCGGCGGGGAGCTCGGCGATCGTGGCCCAGCCCTTCCCGGTGAACGTCGGCTCGTCACCGGCGACACGCTTGCCGTCGGTCCGGTGGTGGTCGGCGTCGCCCTTCGCGTGGGCGCCGGCGTCGGAGAGGTCCTTCGTCCTCGACCTTGGCGTTCGACGGCGGCGTGAAGTCGAACAGCCGCGCGGCCGGGGCGCCGTAGGACAGGCTCGTGAAGCCGACCTGCACGGCCGGGTCGTCCTGGCCCTTCGCGTCGACCGTGGCGCGGAGCGGCAGGCCGGTCTGCTGGTCGATCGCCAGGCGGACGGTTCCGACGAGGGTGCCCGACGCCTTCGGCGTCAGCGTGATCTGCCAGGCGTCGTGTCCGGCGACGCGGACCTCGGTCGGCTTCGACACCGTCGTGGTGGGCGTGATCCCGTCGACGGCCTGCTTGGCGATCTCGGCCGGGGTGGTCGCGCCGTCGTGCGGCGTGGCGGCGTCCTTCGGCAGGGTGACGTGCGTGGCCGTCCGCTCCTTCGAGTTCCACGTCCAGACGTCGGAGCCGTTGCGGATCAGGTCCTGCTCGGCGAGCTGCTGCGTCAGCTGGACGCGCTGCTTGTCGGCGCCGTCCACGTAGACGCGGGCGGTGTGCGACGAGGTGAGGAGCCCGACGACGTCCGAGGCGTCACCCTCGAGCGAGGATCCGCCGGAGCCGGTGGGGAGCTCGGGCAGCCCGAGGTCGCTCGTCTGCACGAGCTTGCCGGAGTACTGCGCGTCGGAGGACTTCGCGATGCTGGCGATGACGTCGGCGGCGCTCGGGTTCGTCCCCGCGATCGGGTCGTTCGCGGCGTTCGCGATCATCGGCGCGGCGACGGCGCCGGCCACGACGACCGGAGCGATGACTGCTGGCAGCCAGGCTGACTTCTTCATCGGTTTCCCCTCGGTGGAGCATCGGAGTCGGGAGTACGGTACGTCCGGCCCCCGACAGGAGCCTGGGCGTCGCCGTTCCCCCACGATCCCTCCTGCCGCTCCGCCGTGTCGTCCCCCGCGAGGATGACGACGCTCGATCGTTCGTAGACTCGCGGGGACCGACGACGGTCGACAGCGGCGAGGGAGGCGGCATGCGGGCGGTGCTCGGACTGGACATCGGGACGTCGAGCACGAAGGCGTTGCTCGTGCGGATCGACGGCACCGTCATCGCCGAGGCGGGCCGCCCGCACGACGTCGACCGCCCCGAGCAGGGCCTCGTCGAGATGGACGCCGACGTGTGGTGGGAGGAGTTCGTCGCCCTGACGCGCGAGCTGCTCCAGCGCGTCCCGGAGGCCGACGTGGTCGCCGTCGGGGTCAGTGGCATCGGACCCTGCGTGCTCCTCACCGACGACGCCGGCGCACCCTGCGTCCCGCGGTCCTGTACGGCGTCGACACCCGGACGGCGGACATGCTCGCCGACGTCACCGCGGAACTCGGCGGCGAGGGAGCGGTCCGGGAACGCTGCGGTTCGGCACTCACCACGCAGGGGGCCGGTGTGAAGCTCGCGTGGGTCGCCCGGAACGAGCCCGCGGTGTGGGAGCGTGCCGTCCGCTTCACGATGCCGTCGTCCCGCATCGTCGAGCAGCTCACCGGGGAGTACGTCCTCGACCACCACTCGGCGAGCCAGACCACGCCCCTCTACGACGTGCACGAGAACGCCTGGATCCCGGAGTGGTGCGACCTGCTCGCGCCGGGCCTGTCGATGCCGAGGCTCCTGTGGGCAGGTGACCAGGCCGGGTCCGTCACCGACGAGGCGGCCGCGGCCACGGCCTTCCCGGCCGGCATCCCGGTGACCGCCGGCACCATCGACGCGTGGGCCGAGGGCGTGAGCGTCGGCGAGTCCGTGCCGGGCCGGATGTTCCTGCAGTACGGCACCACGATGTTCATGATCGTGCCGACGGAGCAGCCGGTCGCGGTGCCCGGGATGTGGACGACGGTCGGGACGCACCCTGGTCAGCCGAGCGTGTCCGGCGGCACGGCGACCTCGGGAGCGGTGACGGAGTGGCTCCGGCGACTCGTCGACGGGGAGTGGCCGACGATGCTCGACGAGGCCCGGTGCGCCGGGATCGGCGCGAACGGGTTGCTCATGCTGCCGTACTTCGCGGGGGAGCGGACGCCGATCGCCGATCCGGACGCCCGTGGGGTGATCGCCGGGCTCACGGTGCGGCACACCCGCGGCGACCTCTACCGGGCGACGCTCGAGGCGACGGCGTACGCGGTGCGCCACAACCTCGAGGTGCTGCGGGAGGCCGGGGTCGAGGTGCGGGAGCTCGTCGGCGCGGGCGGCGGGCTGCTCGGGCGGCTCTGGCCGACGATCGTCAGTGACGTGACGGGCCTGCCGCAGACGATCCCGACGGTGACCGTGGGCGCGTCCTACGGGTCGGCGTTCCTGGCGGCGGGACTCGTGGCGGACGTCGACGTCCGCGACTGGAACCCGCCGGCGGTCCGCATCGAACCGGACCCGCACGCGACGGCCGCCTACGAGCCCGGGTACCGCGACTACCGCGAGCTGTACGAGACGACGAAGGCGGTCGTGCACCGGCTGGCCGCGCGCAGTTGACGTCGGCGCGACCGCGCTGCGCACAATCGAGGTGAGCCCGAACCACGCGATCACGTGGTTCGGGCTCACCTCGGTTGTGCAGAACGGCTCCGCGCCGCGCCGAAGCGCCGCGCCGACGCCGAGCCGACGCGTCCGCTGCTACGCCTGCGCGTCGACGCCGGCGGGGCGCTGCCGTCGTACTCGCAGATCGCCTGGACCTTCTCGGCACTCGCCGACGAGGTGTCGAACTCGTACCCGAGCCACTCCTTCGCCAGGCGTCGTGCGAGCTCCACGCCGATGACCCGCTGCCCCATGCAGAGCACCTGGGCGTCGTTCGAGAGCACCGAGCGCTCGACGCTGTACGAGTCGTGCGCCGTCACGGCCCGGATGCCGGGGACCTTGTTCGCGCTGATCGCGACGCCGAGGCCGGTCCCGCAGATCAGGATCGCGCGGTCGGCCTCGCCGTTCGCGACGAGCCGGGCGGCGTCGACGGCGACGTGCGGGTACGCGGTGTGCCCGTCGGCGTCGACCCCGACGTCCTGCACCGACGAGACCCGCGGGTCCGCCTGCAGGTCCTGCTTGATGATCTCCTTGTAGTCGTACCCGGCATCGTCCGAGCCGATCACGAGACGGTACGTCATGCGTTCACACCTTCCTGTTCTGCACGGGCGGCGAGGACCTCGCCGACCCGCGTGAGGATCATCCCCATCGAGGTGGCGCCCGCGTCGGGCGTCCCCAGGCTCTTCTCCGCCAGCGGCCGGGCACGCCCGACCTTCGGCTTGAGGTCGGCGGGTCGCCGCGGCCTGTTCGACCGCGACGCGCGCCGCCGTCTCCCACGCTGCCACCAACGGGGCGCCGCCGTCGACCGCGCTTCGCAGTTCGTCCACGAACGGCAACAGGGCATCGAGCAGCGTCTTGTCCCCACGGGACGCTCCGCCGAGGTGCACGATCGAGTCGGCGAAGGCCTGTGCGGCCTCGACCACGTCGCCCGGTCCGTAGGACGGACGGTCGTCGCCGAGCGAGCGGCCGAAGGCCTCGAGTGCTGCACCCCACAGGACCCCGGAGGTGCCACCGGCGAACTCGGCCCACGCGTCACCGGCGCGTCCGAGGACGAAGGCGACCCCCGCCTCCTGGCCGGCGCGGTCGACCGCCCCGCGGGCCGCGCCGATCCCCTTGACCATGCCGCGTCCGTGGTCGCCGTCGCCGGCGACCGCGTCGATGCGGCCGAGTTCCTCCTCGTGGTCGCGGAGGAGCGCGTCGACGGCCTCGACGGCGGCGCGCGCCGTCCCCGCAGCCCGCCTGGAGGCATCGGTCGCGTCCGGCACGACGGTCGCCTCGTCCTCGGCGACGTCCACGGCGTCGGCCGGCACGAGCGCGGCGACCGGCGCCGCCACCTTGCGGTACGCCGGCGTGTACGCGTCGGCCCGCCACAGCGTCTCGAGCTCGTCGTCGAGCCACTGCAGGGTCAGCGAGCAGCCGCCCATGTCGAGGCTCGTGACGAGTTCGCCGACCTCGGGTTCGACGACCTCGACCCCGGCGTCCTGCAGCAGCGGGAGGATGCGACCCCAGAGCAGGAACAGCTCCTCGTACTTGGTGTCGCCGAGGCCGTTGAGGATCGGTGCGACCCGGGTGCCGGCGGCCGGGCCGGATCGGCGAGGAGTCGCGACACGAGCAGGTCGGCGAGGTCGGTCGCGCGGAGGAGGGGGACGTCCTCGATGCCGGGTTCGCCGTGGATGCCGAGCCCGAGTCCCAGGTGCCCCTCGGGCACGGTGAAGAGCGGCTCGGTGGCACCGGGCATCGTGCAGCCGGAGAACGCGACGCCGATCGTGCGGGTCGCCGCGTTCGAGGCGTTCCCGATGCGCTCGACCTCGTCGAGGTCCGACCCGGCAGCAGCCGCCGCGCCCATGGCCTTGAAGACCGAGAAGTCGCCTGCGATGCCCCGGCGCCGCGCCGGCTCCTCGGCCGAGGCGACGTCGTCGGTGACGACCACGATCCGGGTGTCGATGCCCTCGGCACGGAGCCGTTCGGCCGCCAGCCCGAAGTTCATCGTGTCACCGGCGTAGTTGCCGAACGAGAGCACCACGCCCTTGCCCTGGTCGGCGGCCTTGGCGACCGAGACACCTGCGCGGTGGACGGCGAGGTGAAGACGTTGCCGACGACGGCGCCGGTGGCGAAGCCCGGGCCGACGACACCGCAGAAGGCGGGGTAGTGGCCGGAACCGCCGCCGACGACGACCGCGACCTGCGGCTCGGCGCCCTCGGTCGGCAGGCCGACGACGCCGCCGTGGACGCCGCGGACCCGGTCGGCGTAGAGCGCGAGCCAGCCGGCGAGCTGGTCCTCGGCGAACTCGTCGGGGGCGTCGTGGATCGTGGTCATGCGGTGCAGTCCTTCGTGTCGGTGGTGTGGCTCGCGGGACGAGCCGGTGGTGCACCGGGCGACGACGGGACGGCGTCGTCGCCCGGAACTCAGTGTGCTCGGTCCGCCTTCGGGGCCGGTCGGCCGTGGGCACCCGTCGGGCCCTGGGGCACCCGGAGGAAGTGGATCATCACGAACGCGCAGGCGTAGAGCCCGACGAACGTCCACGTGACGGCCTGTCCGCCACCGCCGAGGGCGAGGACGGCGGCCACGACACCGGTGCCGAGGAACGCGGCGCCACCCGCCGCGGTCGTGTACATCGCCATCGCAGCGCCCTTGTGCTCGGGTGCGAGTGCCGGCATGATCGCGCCCATCGGGACGAAGCCGGCGAGCAGGCAGCCGAACACGCAGCCGGCGATCACGGAGAGCACGTAGCCCCAGGTCGAACCGGCGGGGACGAGCTGCGGGACGTACCACCAGGCGACGAGCCCGACGGCGGAGCCGACGATGCCGAACCACTTCACGGTGCGCTGCCAGCCGATCTTGTCGCCGACCCAGCCGAACAGGGCGTTCACGAGGATGTTCGTGGCGTAGACGCACACCGTCATGAGCAGCCACCGGCTCTGGCCCCAGCCGCGCTCGTTCGCGATCACCGCGGGCAGGACGACGAACATCCCGAACTCGGGTGCGGTGTTGATCAGCCGGACCAGGAAGCCCATCAGGATCTTCGGCCGCGTGACCGTCAGCCGGATGCCGCTCGTCAGGACCCGCCAGGCGCTCTCGTCGGCCGGGGCGATCCGCCGGAACCCGTTGGGGAGCCGGACGCCGAACAGCAGGATGAGGAACCCGATGACGACCAGGCCGATCGACGCGACCATCGCACCCGTCTCACCACCCGTACCGCCGCCGAACACCGGGATGGCGCCGATCGCGAAGAGCGAGCCGAGGGTCGGCAGGCCACCCGTGAAGGCGACGTAGAACCACCCCACCGCGGAACCGTTGCGCTCGACCGGCGTGGTGATGTTCACCCAGACGAGGAACGCGAAGGCGAAGAGCGGGTACCTCGAAGCCGCGGATCGCGTAGGCGACCGCCGCGAAGGGCACGCTGCCGATGCTCAGCGCGAGCAGGAACAGGACCTCGAAGACCACCCACACGGCGAACCCGAGGATCATCACCCGGCGCGGCCCGACCAGGTCGGACAGGGCGCCCGAGACGTAGCTGCCGATGAGGGCGGCGAGGCTGTAGAAGGTGACGATCGTCGCGACCGTGGCCTCGGGGCTGCCGAGGACCGCGACCATGTGCGGGGTGATGAAGTTCGACTCGACGCCGTTGCCGGTCATGAAGACCAGGACGGCGACGAACCCCAGGGCGAGCGGCCGCGGGATGCCCATCCGGTCGAGTCGACCCTCGGTGCGGGGCGTGGTGGCGCCGGTGGCGCGCTGTGTCGTCGTTGACATGCTTGCTGACTCCTGTGGTGGGCTTCGGCTCAGGCCGACAGGGACGGGATGATCGACACCTTGACGCTGGCGCCGGCGGAGTCGCCGACGAGGTCGAGGGCCTCCTGGAACCGCTCGAGCGGGAACTGGTGCGTGCAGATCTCCGACATCGGCAGCGTCCCGGCCTCGAGCAGCTTGATCGCCGCCGGCCAGGTGTGCGGTCCGAGGTGGGCACCGCGGACGTCGAGCTCCTTGTCGTCCGAGATGATCGACCAGTCGACGGACACGTTGTCCTTGAACACCGAGTACTCGACGAAGGTGCCGAGCTTGCGCAGCAGGTTGAGCCCCTGGGGGACCGCCGACGGGTGACCCGTCGCCTCGATGTAGACGTCGGCGCCGTAGCCGTCGGTGAGCTCCTTGACCCGGGCGACCGCGTCGTCCTCCGCGATGTTGATCGTCAGGTCCGCGCCGACCTTGCGGGCGAGCTCGAGCTTCGCGCGTCGACCACGTCGAGCGCGATGATCCGGAGCGGGTTCTTCTGCCGTGCCCCGGCGATGGCGGAGAGGCCGATCGGGCCGGCGCCGGCGATCACCACGGTGTCGCCGAATTTGACGTCGCCGCGCTCGACGGCGTGGAACGCGCAGGACAGCGGCTCGGCGAAGGCGGCGACCTGACCCGGCAGGTCGCTCGACACGGGGTGCGTCAGGGCCTTCGTGGGGCACCAGGACGTACTCGGCCATCGCGCCGTCGTAGCCCTTGAAGCCGAACATGTCGTGGACGTCGCACATCCAGTACGCCCCCTCGAGGCAGTACCGGCACTCCCAGCACGGCACGATCTGCTCGCACGCGATGCGGTCGCCGAGCGAGACCTTCCGCTTGGCCAGGGCGTCGTCGTCGCCGGCGACGATCGTGCCGACGAACTCGTGCCCGGGGATCCGGTCGGTGTCGGCCCAGGCGGGGCGGTTCTCGTCGCCCCAGAACTTCGCGGCACCGTGGTAGCACTTCAGGTCGCTCGCGCAGACGCCGACGGCGTCGGTGCGGAGCAGGAGCTCGCCGGGGCCGGGGGTCGGGACCGGACGGGTCTCGAGGCGGTAGTCCTGGCCGTGGACGACGACGGCGCGCATCGTCTCGGGGATGGTGGTGGTCTCGGTCGTCGTCGACATGATCTGCTCCTCCTCGTTGGGTGGCTTCCGCGACGACTGTACACCGCTCGGAACACTTGTCCAGAACACAATTTCTGGTAGGTTCGGCACGACCGCGAAGGAGCGACCATGACCACCAGCACCGACTTCACCGCTGCCCTCCGTCCGGGCCCGGACACCGTCGACCTGACGAACGACTTCACCGACCGCACCGCGATCGTCACCGGCGGGGCCTCCGGCATCGGCAACGCGATCGGCTAGCACGCACATCGCCGGTCGCGGTGCCCGGGTGGCCGTCTCCTCACGTCCGTGCCGACGGCGCCGCAGCCGCCGCGGCCGAGCTGCCCGAGGTCGCCACGGGCGTCCACGGCGGGTTCGGGTGCGACGTGACGGACGAGGACTCCGTCACCGGCACGGTGGCCGAGGTCGTCGAGCGCTTCGGCCGCGTCGACGTGCTCGTCAACTGCGCCGGCATCGCCGCACTCGCCCCCGCCGAGGACCTCGACGCCGCGACGTGGGCGAAGACCATCGACGTGAACCTCACCGGCACGTACCGCGTCGCGCGAGGCGGTCGGTCGGCACATGCTCGGCGCCGGGTACGGCCGCATCGTGAACATCGCCTCGCAAGCAGCCCACGTCGGCATCGACGGGCACGCGGCCTACTGCGCGTCGAAGGCCGGCGTCACCGGACTCACGCGCGTGCTCGCCCTCGAGTGGGGCGGTCGTGGCGTCACCGTGAACACCGTCTCGCCGACCGTGGTGCTGACCGACCTCGGCCGTGCGGCCTGGGCGAACGAGAACGGACTCCGGCACCAGGACGAGATCCCGACCGCCGCTTCGCCACCCCCGACGAGGTCGCCGCCGCCGTGCTCTTCCTGGCCGGTGCGTCCAGCGCCATGGTCAACGGCACCGACCTCCGGGTGGACGGCGGGTTCGCGATCCGCTGACCGGCGCCCGGACTACGATCACGGTGTCCGATCGAGTCGAAGGGTCCCGCCGCATGTCCTCCGAGAGCACTGCCGGCACGGAGGCTGCCCGACCCGGTCCCCCTCGACACCGTCTACCAGGCGGCGCGGATGTACTACCTCGAGGACGCCACCCAGGTCGAGATCGCGTCACGCTCGGGGTGTCGCGGCCGACCGTCTCGCGGCTCGTCGCCGAGGCCCGGAAGGCCGGGCTCGTCCGCATCGAGGTGGTCGACCCGTTCCAGGACGAGACCGTCGCCCTCGCCGAACGGCTGCAGGTCGTGCTCGGGCTCCGGGCCGTGCACCTCGCCGCCGTCACGCACGCCACCACGCTCGGCGCCGACCTCGCCGGACCGGTCGCGGCCGCCCTCGAGGGCATGGCCCTGGTGCCGGGTGATGCCGTCCTGATGTCGTCCGGGCGCACCGTGCACGACGTCGCGCAGTCCGGCATGCCGCCGCTCGCCGGTGTCCAGCTCGTCCCCACCGTGGGCGGGCAGGCCGACCCGATGCCGTGGTTCCAGACGAACGAGATCACCCGGACCGCGGCCGAGCGCTCGGGGCCATCCCGGCGTTCCTCTTCGCGCAGGCGCTGCCGTCGCCCGCGATGCGGTCCTCGCTCGACGAGGACCCGGCGTTCCAGCACGTCGTCGGCCTGTGGTCGCGGGCCAAGGGAGCGATCCTCGGCATCGGCGCGCTGACCCTGACCCGCGATGCCCTCGCCCGCGGGGTCCCCGTCGAGGACGCCGCGTTCGACCAGGCAGCGGGGGACGTCTGCCTCAACTTCTACGCCGCCGACGGGTCGGCGATCGAGTTCCCCGGCAGTGACCGGATGGTGCGCACCTCGCGCGCGTTGCTCGCCGACGTCCCGCACGCCGTCGGGGTCGCCGTCGGCGCGGCGAAGGTCCCGAGCATCATCGGCGCCGTCCGCGCCGGGCTCGTGAACGAGCTGGTGACGGACGCCGCGACCGCGCGCCCTTGCTGGACACGCTCGCTCTGAGCGGTTCCCACCCGTCGGCCTGGAGAGCGCGGGGCGGCCCCGCCCCGCGCCTCCAGGCCGTCAGCCGGGACGGCTACTGCGTGCGCCGCACGTCCCACAGGTGGTGCACCGGGTCGTGCGCGTAGTAGGTCGCGAGGGTGGCGACCGTGAAGGCGCTGCCGTCGGACCGGAGGCCGGTGCGCTCGAGCTGGTCGTCGCGGACGTCGTCGAACGCCCGTGCCGCACGGTGTGCGGCCTCGCCGAGTTCGCGGGCCACCGTTGCCGGGTCCTGCTCGCCGTAGCGGTCATCGACCGCCGTCCGGTCCTGGTCCCAGTTCGCGAACGTCGGGGCGTCCTCGGCGAGCATGAGCCCGAGCCGTTCGGCCATCTTCCGGTGCACGTCGCGGACGTGGGCGCCGTACTCCAGCGGTGACCAGGCGTGGTCGTCAGGATCGCTCGTGCACGTCGTCGCGGCCGAGCACCGCGGGCCACGCCGCCGCGTTCGCCTCGATGATCCCCGGCACGTCGCGGATCGTCACTCGTCCTGCCGTCGTAGCCGCACTCCGGGCACGCGGTCTCGATGACCCAGGTCCAGTTCTTCGTCTCGGGTTCGATCGCCATGTCGCCGATGTTATGGCCTCGTTACCGTCGTGGCCGCTTCCGCACGGGCGTGCGGATCGGGAGCGACCCCTGTTCGGGTGACACGCCGTTCCCTGAGAATCACCGGCCAATGACATTTCGGTTGCTCGGTAACGTCGCTGGCTGTTCCGGGCCGGTACCGATCCAGCCCGCTACCCCCCACCCCCCCCCCCGAGGAGAGACGAATGGGTTCCGATCCCAGCAGTACCAACACCCGACCGCACCGACGGCTGCGCGAGAGCGACGTCACCGTGGTCGACAAGAGCATGATGCGGCGGGCCGTCAGCGGCATGGTCGTCGGCAACACCATGGAGTGGTACGACGTCGGCGTGTACGGCTACCTGGCCGTCACGATGGGGAGGGTCTTCCTCCCCACCGCGGAACCGGCGGTGCAGATCCTGTTCAGCCTCGGAGTCTTCGCCGCGACCTACATCGCGCGCCCGCTCGGCGGCATCGTCTTCGGGCGGCTCGGGGACCGCATCGGTCGCCAGAAGGTCCTCGCGACGACGCTCATCATGATGGCGGCGTCGACGTTCCTGATCGGGGCACTGCCCGCCTACGCGACGATCGGGGTGTTCGCGCCGATCGTCCTGGTCGTGCTGAAGCTCGCGCAGGGCTTCTCGACCGGCGGTGAGTACGGCCGGGGCCACCACGTTCGTCACCGAGTACGCGCCGGACCGTCGCCGCGGGTTCTTCGCGAGCATCCTCGACTTCGGCAGCTACCTCGGCTTCGCGCTCGGCGCTGTTCGTCGTCTCCGTGCTGGCTGATCACCCTCGGTGACGAGGCCATGACCGCCTACGGCTGGCGCTTCCCGTTCCTCGCAGCCGGGGTCATCGGCGTCGTCGCGATCTGGTTCCGCCTGCGCATCGAGGAGTCCCCGGTGTTCCAGGCCACCCAGGCCGCGCAGGAGGCCGCGACGGCGACCCGTGCGTCCTTCGGCGAGGACGAGCGTCCGGCGAACGTCCTCGCCATGGTCCGGCAGCACTGGCGCCCGATCGTCATCGCCGTGATGCTCGTCGCCGCGTCGAACACCGTCGGCTACGCGCTCACCTCGTACATGCCGACGTACCTCACCGACGCGCTCGGGTACTCCGCGCGCTCGACGGCACGCTGCTGACGATCCCGGTGCTCGTCCTGTTGGCGCTGATGCTGCCCCTGACCGGCAAGCTCTCCGACCGCCTCGGTCGCCGCGTCGTGATGTGGATCGGCGCCGCCACCACCGTCGTGCTCGTGGTGCCGGCGTTCCTGCTCATCGGCCACGGCGAGCAGTGGTCCACCCTCGCCGGACTCGGGCTGCTCGCCCTGATGACCGCGCTCTGGGTGTTGAACCAGGCCGCGTCGCTGCCCGCGCTCTTCCCGACCTCGACGCGGTACGGCGGCATGGGCTTCGCCTACAACATCGCGATCGCGGTGTTCGGCGGCACGACGCCCTCATCGTGCAGGCGCTGCTCACCGCGACGGGCGACGACCTCGCGCCGGCGTACTTCCTGATGGCGATGAGCGTCGTCGGGGCGATCGGGGTCTTCTGCATGAAGGAGTCCTCGAAGCGTCCGCTGCCCGGGTCGATGCCGGCGGTGGAGACCGAGGACGAGCCCGCGAGCTCGTGCTGACGCAGGACACCAACCCGAACCTCGACCTGGGGGACCTGCCGTTCGCGGCGCAGGACGCTGCGGCTGCGGCCGCGCGCGAGGCCGAGGGCGTGCCGCGCGCTGACGCTGGGGGTCGTGCGGGTCGGTCGCTGCTGACGGTGCCGGACCCCGGAACGACGAGGTCGGTGTCGTACGACATCGGCCTCGTCGTTCGTTAACGCGCGGTCCGTCGCGCCCCGGGAGGAACGACACCGTCGTGCGTCGTGCGTCGCGCGTCGCGCGTCGTGCGTCGCGCGTCGTGCGTCGTGCGACGTCGCCGATGTCGTACCGAGTCGCCGGACACCCGCACCCCGTTCCGTAGGGTGGCTGCATGCGACTGCTGCTCATCCGCCACGGCCAGACCCCCGCGAACGTGAACGGCGTCCTCGACGCCGAGGTGCCCGGGCCCGGCCTGACGGAGCTCGGGCAGCGGCAGGCCGACGCGCTCCCCGCCGCCCTCGCCGACCGGGGGATCGAGCGGCTCTTCGCCTCGACGATGGTCCGGACGCAGGTCACCGCGGCACCGCTCGCCGCCGCGCTCGGGCTCGAACCGGTGGTGCTGCCCGGCCTCCGCGAGATCGAGGCCGGCGAGACCCAGGGCAAGCGCGACAAGGTGTCCGTGCAGATGTACATCTCGACGGTGCACGGCTGGTCCGCCGGCGACCGCAGCACCCGGATGCCCGGTGCCGAGAGCGGCGACGAGTTCTTCGCGCGCTACGACGACGCGATCCGACAGATCGAGGCGACCGGTGTCGACGTCGCGGCGGCGGTGAGCCACGGCGCCGCGATCCGGACGTGGGCGAGCGCGGCCGCGCACAACACCCCGGACGAGTTCGGCACGAGCGGCACCTGGAGAACACCGGCATCGTCGAACTCGAGGGGTCGTTCGCCGACGGCTGGCGCCTGGTCGACTGGGAGGGCGAGCCCGTCGGCGGCGAGGACCTCGTCGACCGGACGGCGCAGGACCCGACCGGCGAGCGGTTCTGACCCGGCCCCCAACCCCGGCCCGCCCGGTCCCCTCCGCCAAAACGCAACGACGGCGGTTGCTCAGCGAGGTACCGCTGCGAGCAACCGCCGAGGTTGCGTTTTGCGAAAGGGAGGGTGGGGTCAGGCGAGCTGCGACGCGGACGTCAGCGGCACGATGACGCCGTGCGACTCCCGCAGGACGTCGAGGGTGCGCTGGACCTCGTCCGCGCGCTCCTCCGGCGTCCAGCCGAGGGTCTCGGCCATCACGTCGGCGAGCTCGTCGAGCAGGTCGATCGTGACGCCGCCGACGAACGCCAGGTTCGTGCGACGCAGCACGACGTCGACCAGGTGCACGGCCTGCTCGTGGCGGGCGAAGTACGCGACCTCGGCGCGGGTGAGCGACGGCTCGGACTCGAGCGCCTCGACCGAACCGTCGACCGATCGGTCGACGACCTCGGCGGCACGGGTGCCATAGCGCTCGAGCAGCCCCTCGACGATCGACGCGTCGAGGCCGTCGCGGTGCGACTTGATCCACAGGGCACGCTGCGCGTCGGTGGTCGGGTACTCCTTGCCACCGCCGATCGGCATGCCCGTGGTGTCGACCTTGCGGGTCATGCCGAGCTTCTGCGTGGCCTCGGTGGAGAGGTGCGCGGCGAGGGCGCGGAAGGTCGTCCACTTGCCGCCGACGAGCGACAGCACGGTGCTCTTCGGCAGCCCGGCGATCGGGGTGTCCACGATCCGGTAGTCACGCGACACGAACCCGGGGGCGGTGTCCTCGTGACGGGGGAGCGGACGGATGCCGGAGTAGCTGTACACGATGTGGTCGCGCGTGACGTCGATCTGCGGGAACACGTGCTTCACGAGTCCGAAGAAGTAGTCGATCTCCTCGTCGGTCGTGGTGACCGGCTTCGAGGGGTCGGCGTCGATGTCGGTCGTCCCGATGAGGACCCGCCCCTTGAGCGGGTAGATGAGGACGATGCGGCCGTCGTTGTTCTCGAAGAACAGCTCGCGGCCCTTCGTCGCCTCGAGCAGCTCGGGGTTGTCGACGACGATGTGGGAGCCCTTGGTGCCGCCCATGAACTTCGTCTCGCCGCCGAACGCGCCGTTGGTCAGGTCGGTCCAGGGGCCGGAGGCGTTGATGACGACGTCCGCCGTGAAGACGAACTCGTCGCCGGTCTCGCGGTCGCGCAGGACCACGCCGCCGTCACGCGTGCCCGCGGCCTCGACGTAGTTGACTGCGCGTGCCTTGTCGGCTCCCGCGGCCAGGCCGTCCTTGAGGACGTCGAGCGCCAGGCGCTCCGGCTCGTGGACACTCGCGTCGTAGTAGGTGCCCGTGTACTTCAGGTCCTTGTTGAGGGCCGGCATGTCCTCGAGCGCGGCCTTCTTGGTGCGGAAGACGTGCTTCGGGACGGAGCCGCCGTCACGCCGAAGGAGTCGTAGATCGTCATGCCGATCTTGATGAGCATCGCGCCGCGCTCCTTCGTGGAGCGCTGCTTGTGCGTGAGCATCCGCAGGGCGCGTTCATGATGCCGGAGAACGTCGAGAAGATCGGCATCGTGGTCTGCAGCGGCTTGACGTAGTGGGCGATGCGGATCAGGCCGTTGCGCTCCCCTGCACGCTCTCGCGCACCAGTCGGAACTCGCCGTTCTCGAGGTAGCGGATGCCACCGTGGATCATGTGGCTCGAGGCGGCCGAGGCGCCCGAGGCGTAGTCGCCGCGCTCGACGAGGGCGACGTCGACGCCCTGCAGGGCGAGGTCGCGGAAGGTGGCGATGCCGTTGATGCCGCCACCCACGACGAGGACCTGTGCGTTCGGGCGCTCCGTGAGCGCGTTCACCGTGTTCCGGGGCTGCGTCTTCTTCGACATCTGCTGCGTCGCTTCCTTGATCGGTTCGTTGTGTTCGAGATGAATCGTGCGCCTCCGTGAGAAGCCGGGCAACTCGCGTGCACGAACGTGCAGCACACGTGTCGGACAGGCTCCAGAGCGGGTCTGGAGGCGCGACAGGGGTTGCAGAGGCCGTGCACGTCCGTGCATGTGGTTGCGTTCTACCGGATCAAGGAGCACCCGTGAGCGATGCGGCTCAGCCCATGCGGACGCAGCAGGCGCTGCGCGCCGCCCACCTGTACTACCTGCAGGACCTGACGATGGACGCGATCGCCGACGAACTCGGCACCTCGCGGTCGTCGGTGTCCTCGCCTGCTCAAGTACGCCAGGGACACCGGGCTCGTCGACATCCAGATCCGCTCGCCCCTCGACCAGGCCGCCGCGCTCAGCCGGAGCATCCGTTCCCGCTTCGGGGTGCACGCGCACGTCGCCGGTGCCGGACCACACGAGCGACGTCGACCGCCTGGAACGGGTCGCCCTGTCCGCCGCGCGCATCCTGACGCAGTACGTCGAGTCGAACAGTGGTGATCGGCATCTCGTGGGGGGTCGACCGTCAGTGCGGTCAGCCGCTACCTCGTGCCGAAGACCCGCGACGGCTCACCGTCGTGCAGATCAACAGAGCCGCGAACACCCGCACCACGGGCATCGTCTACGCGTCCGAGATCCTCGGTCGGTTCGGCGAGGCCTACGGCGCGTTCGTGCAGCAGTTCCCGGTGCGCGTTTCTTCGACGACCCGGCGACGAAGGAGGCCCTGTTCAGGGAGCGCTCGATCCGCCGCGTGCTCGACCTGCACGAGCGGATGGACCTCGTCGTGTTCGGCGTCGGCGCGCCGCAGGCCCCGGTGCCCTCGCACGTCTACTCGGGGCGGCTACCTCGACCCGGAGGACCGCGACGAGCTGACGAAGGCCAAGGTCGTCGGCGACGTGTCGACCGTCTTCTACCGGGCCGACGGGTCGTGGAAGGACATCGGCGTGAACGCGCGGGGGGGGGCTCCGGACCTCGACACGATCAAGCGCGCGCCGCGCCGGGTCTGTGTCGTCGCGGGCCGTTCCAAGGCGGCCTGCTCCGCGGTGCGCTTGCAGCCGGACTGGTCACGGACCTCATCCTCGACGAGAGCGTCGGGCAGGCGATCCTCCAGCCCCTGAGTCACGATCTGATCTAGTTTGTCGGTGGTGCCCCGTAGGTTCTGGGCATGGTGCCCATTTCCGAGACCCTCACCGACACCCGGTACTACCGGCGACTCGTCGGCACCGACATCGACGAAGCGCTGACCTTCTTCGGGGGCGACTACGACTTCCGGTCGCCGAAGGTGCGACGAACCCGGCCGACGGCCCACTGGGACTTCGCGGGCGTCGGCGACGACTGGAGTCGCTGCGGTCGTCGCGGTTCCTCGTCGACCTGCGCACCGACAGTCGGACCGACGGCGAGTTCCTCGTCGCGTGGACCAGCCGGGGGTCCAGCACGCTGACCCACGCCGGCGAGGACCACGACCTCGAGCCGGGCGTGCCGGTGGTCCTGCCGTTCGCCGAGTCGTTCGAACTGCACCACCACGACATCGGGATGAACATCGTCCAGCTCGACGCGGACTTCTTGCGGACCGTCGCGGGCGACGACGACTTCGCGTTCGAGGCACTCCGGCGACCCACCGCCGAGGGGATGCGTGCGTGGCAGTCCGTCGTCCACGGGTACTCGTCGACCTGGCTCGACGTCGACACGGAGATGACCCCGACGATCCAGCGCGACATCGCCGAGGCGTTCGCCACCGCGGCGATCGCAGCTTTCCCGGAGCGCAACCGTTGGCGGTCGACGGTGACCGGCACCGGGCCCGAGCACGAGCGGCTGCGACGGGCGCTCGAGTTCGTGCACGAGCACGCGCGCGAGCTGATCGGCACGCCGGAGATCGCGGCGGCCGCCGGCCTCAGCCCCCGCGGGTTGCAGCAGTTCCTCCGGCGCCACCTCGACCAGACGCCGGGCGACCTGCTGCGCGGCGTCCGGCTCGACGGCGCCCGCGCCGACCTGATCCGCAGTGACCGCGACGACACCTCCGTGGCGGACGTCGCCCGGGCGTGGGGGTTCGGGCACCTCGGACGCTTCCTCGGCCACCTACCGCGCACGCTTCGGTGTGCTGCCGAGCGAGTCGCTGCGCTCGCGCTGACAGCGGTGCTCGGTAGCGTGGCGGCATGGACACCGTCGTCACCGCCCTCCGGTCCGCCCTCGACGACCCGGACGGCACGCTCGTCCTGACCGACCCGGCCGTGCTCGACGCGGCACTGGACCGACAAGTCCGGTTGGACCGCGCCCGGCGGCCGTCGCCGTGGTCGAGGCCCGGACGGTCGAGCACGTCCAGGCCACCCTCCGCACCTGCACCGCGCTGGGCGTCCCGGTCGTCCCGCGGGGTGCCGGCACCGGACTGGCCGGGGGTGCGAACGGCACCGAGGGCACGGTGGTGCTCAGCGTGGCGCGGATGAACCGCATCGTCGGCGTCTCGACGGAGGACGAGTTCGCGATCGTCGAACCCGGTGTGCTGAACGGCGACCTGAACGCGGCGGTCGCGGAGCACGGGCTCCGGTTCGCGCCGGACCCGGCGAGTGCGGCGATCGCGAGCGTCGGCGGCAACATCGCGACGAACGCCGGGGGACTCGCTGCGTGAAGTACGGCGTGACGAGGGAAGCGGTGCTCGGACTCGACGTCGTGCTCGCCGACGGTCGACTGGTCTCGACCGGACACCGCACGGTCAAGGGCGTGACCGGGCTCGACCTGACGGCGCTCCTGGTCGGCTCCGAGGGCACCCTCGGCGTGATCGTCGGCGCGACCGTCCGGCTCGTCCCGATCCCGGCGGGGGAGCCGGCGACCCTCGGCGCGGTCTTCCCGTCCGTCGAGTCGGCCGCCCGGGCCGCGGCGCTCGTCGTGACCGGAGCCGACCGCCCGTCGACGGTGGAGCTCCTCGACGCGGCCGCCCTCGAGGGCATCGCCGCGTACCTCGGGCCGGACGTGATCGCCCAGACCGTGGGGAGCACCGCGGCGGGCGAGGTGTTCCTGCTCGTCGAGTACGACGGACCGGGTGCGACCCAGGCTGCGCTGGCGGCTGCACCGTGCCTCCAGTCCGAGGGCGGCACCGTCCACCTGGCCGCGTCGGCCGAGGAACGCGAGCGCCTGCTCACCATCCGGCGGTCGTTCCACCCGGCGATGGAGGCACGGGGCCGGGTCCTCATCGAGGACGTCGCGGTGCCCCGCAGCCGGCTTCGCCGAGATGTTCGCCCGGGTCGAGGCGATCGGCGAGCAGTACGGGATCGCGATCCCGACCGTGGCGCACGCGGGCGACGGCAACCTGCACCCGAACTTCGTGTTCGCGGGCGACAGTCCCGCCGCACGTGTGGCAGGCGGCGGACGCGATGTTCCGTGCGGCGATCGAACTCGGCGGGACGCTCACCGGGAGCACGGGGTGGGTGTCCTCAAGCGGCGGTGGATCCGCGACGAGCTCGGCGACGACGTGCTCGAGCTGCAGCGCACGATCCGGCGGGTGTTCGACCCGGCGGGGATCCTCAACCCCGGCAAGGTGTTCTGAGCGGTCTCGCGAATCCGGTGACACGGATCGGCGGTTCTGCAGAAGATCGTTCGGCCGCTAACCCCCGCTGTAACGAATCCGGTGCTCAATGGACGGGACGACAGCACCGCCCACGAAGGAGTCTGCAATGCGCATCGGCATTCCCACCGAGATCAAGAACAACGAGTTCCGCGTCGCCGCCACACCGGCCGGAGTCGCCGAGCTCGCACTGCACGGCCACGAGGTCCTGGTGCAGGCCGGAGCGGGCGACGGCTCGTCCTTCCCCGACGCCGAGTACGCCGAGGCCGGTGCGACGATCGTCCCGACCGCGGCCGAGGTCTGGGAGCGCGCCGACATGATCATGAAGGTCAAGGAGCCGGTGGCGTCCGAGTACGCCTCGATCCGCCCAGAGCAGGTCCTCTTCACGTACCTGCACCTGGCGGCGGACCGGCCCCTGACCGACGCGCTCATGAGTCGGGCGCGACCGCGATCGCCTACGAGACGGTCCAGCTGCCGGACCGCTCGCTGCCGCTGCTCTCGCCGATGTCCGAGATCGCCGGACGGCTCTCCGCGCAGGTCGGCGCGCACCACCTCATGCGCGTGCACGGCGGTCGCGGACTGCTGCTCGGCGGGGTCCCCGGCGCGCCGAAGGGGCGCGTCGTCGTGATCGGCGGCGGCGTCGCGGGCGAGCACGCGGCCACCATGGCGCTCGGCCTGGGCGCCGAGGTGACCGTCTTCGACATCAGCCTGCCGCGGCTGCGCGCGCTCGACGCCCGGTTCGACGGACGGATCACGACGCTGCGGTCGTCGGCACACGCGATCGCGGAGGCGCTGCGGGACGCCGACCTCGTGATCGGGTCCGTGCTCATCCCGGGGCCCGGCGCCGAAGCTCGTCACGGACGCCATGGTCGCGGACATGCAGCCCGGGTCGGTGCTCGTCGACATCGCGATCGACCAGGGCGGCTGCTTCGAGGGCTCGCACCCGACCACCCACGACGACCCGACCTTCGCGGTGCACGACTCGGTGTACTACTGCGTGGCGAACATGCCGGGCGCCGTTCCGCGCACCCTCGACGATCTCGCTCACGAACGCGACGCTGCCCTACGCCGTGGCGATCGCGGACCGCGGGTGGCAGGACGCGACCGCGGCGGACCCGGCGCTAGCGCTCGGGGTGAACGTGCACGCGGGACAGGTCGTGAACGACGCCGTCGCCGCGGCGCACGGGCTGGTGGCCGCCGCGCGCTGAGCGGCTGCGGCGCCGCCGGCCGCCCGCCCGCCGCCCCCCCGCCGCCCCGCCCGCCGCCCTCGCCCGCCCGCCCGCCCGCCGCCGGGCGGGATTCGCTGAGCGACACTTCTCGCGGCCACGACCCCGAGAAGTGTCGCTCAGGGCGAAACGCTCGTCGCGCCGGGCGGCTGTCAGGACATCTGTCGCTCCGGCAGCACGGACGCACCGTGCCCACTCCGCCCCGCGCGTCCGGCGACCCAGCCGACCCGCGCCCGCACCACGAGGGTCACGACGACCGCCGCAGCCGCCGCGACCACCGCCGCCACCGCCGTCGGCGTCGACACGAGCGGCCCGTCGAGCCGCGCGACCGCCACCCACACCAGCCCCCACGCGAGCGCGGCGGTCGGCGCGAGGCGCCCGCGGCCCCACACCGCGAGCAGCACCCCGACGAGCCCGGCGACGGCGGCGACGAGCACGCCCCAGACGTCCTGCCCGAGGCCGAAGCCCCGGAAGCCCGCCGCCGTCAGGACCGCAGCCAGTGTTGGCCGCCGTCGCGACGCAGACCCAGCCGAGGTACAGGCCGAAGGTCCCGTCGGTGACGATCGCCGACACGATGCCGGACGGCCGCGTACGGCGCAGGATCGCGAAGACCCAGACGAGCACGACGAGCAGCGCGACGATGATCGGTTCGCTCAGCCACAGGAACCCGAACTGCACGGACAGGATCCACGCGGCGTTCAGGAGCAGCGAGAGCACGACCGGCACCGCGAGGCGTGCGTGACGGTCGTCGTCGGCGGTGCGGAAGCACTGGCGGACGGCGTACGCCAGCAGCCCCACGTAGATGACGCTCCAGATCGAGAACGCCGGGCCGTCCGGGGCGATCGCGGTCGAGGACGCCGAGAGCGCCCCGCCCGCGGCGTCCTGGATCGGGGTGCCCCCGGCGGCCCCGGAGCCCACGAACGCGCCGACGACCGCGACGACGGCGCTCACCGCGACGGCGATCCGCTTCCAGATCCTCTTCATGACAGTCCCTTTCGTCAGCATGCTGATGACCTGCACCGTAGGCGCACGGTCACCACCGGCGCGCAGCGTGCGTC
Organism: Curtobacterium sp. AC273; assembly: GCF_979253735.1. Classification (NCBI taxonomy): domain Bacteria; kingdom Bacillati; phylum Actinomycetota; class Actinomycetes; order Micrococcales; family Microbacteriaceae; genus Curtobacterium; species Curtobacterium sp. AC273. The sequence continues at coordinate 341,506 of NZ_CEEDDU010000005.1, forward strand.
CAGGCAGACGGGGGACGGCCGGGAGGCGCGCGGCGGCGCCGCCACGCGCCTCCAGGCCGGAAGCCGCTCACCCTGCGTACGGTGGTGGCGTGACCGTCGAGCTGAACACCGTCTACGTCGACCGGATCGCCCCGATCCCGAGTCCGTCGCTCGACGACACCTTCCGGATGCTCGAGGACCAGGGCGCCAGCGCGTGCATCGTGCTGCACCAGCCCGACGCCGAGGAGCTCGGCGACGTCGCGGTCGCGCTGGGCCTGCACGAACTGGCGGTGGAGGACTCCGCCGAGGGGCACCAGCGACCGAAGCTCGAGCGCTACGGCTCGACGCTCTTCGTCGTGCTGAAGCCGGCGCTGTACAACGACCGTGCGGAGGAGGTCGAGTTCGGCGAGGTGCACGCCTTCGTCGGCGAGGACTTCTTCCTGGTGGTGGTCAAGGCCGATCCCGAGGGGCGCGGACCGTGCCGCGGGCCCTGCAGCGGATGAGCGGGAAGCCCGGGCTCGTGACGGTCGGCCCGCAGGCGCAGGCTCTGGGCCCTGATGGACACGATCGTGGACGGCTACGTGCCGGTCATCGACGGCCTCGAGGAGGACATCAACCAGATCGAGGACCAGCTGTTCGCGGGCGAGGCCGGCGTCTCGCGGCGCATCTACGAGCTCTTCGGCGAGGTCGTCGACTTCCAGCGCGCCGCTCGTCCACTGATCCACATCATCGAGAACCTGCACCGGGGCGCCGAGAAGTACCACCTGCCGGTGGAGATGCAGCGACCGTTCCGCGACGTCCTCGACCACGCCATCCGGACGGTGGAGCGCCTGGACACCTTCCGGCAGCTGCTGCAGAACGCGCTGACGGTCGACTCCACGCTCGCGGCGCAGAAGCAGAACGACGACACGAAGAAGATCTCGGGGTGGGGCGGCGATCCTGTTCGCGCCGACGCTGGTCGCCGCGATCTACGGCATGAACTTCACGCACATGCCCGAGCTGCGTGGCCCTCGGCTACCCGCTGGCGATCGTCGCGATGGTGGTGTTCGCGGCGGTGCTCTGGGTGGTGTTCAAGGTCAAACGCTGGTTCTGAGCGGCGACGCCGTGTGACGGGGCGGGATCGGGGCAGCCGTTAGGCTTCCCGACATGCCGCACACGGGACACGCGACACGGACGACCCCGCTCTGGGCGCTCAAGCTGGCCGTGATCACGGCGCTGGTGGGGGTCGCCGGAGGCATCGCCGGGATCGCGGTGTGGCTCGCGCTGCAACTCATCCAGTTCGTCGCGTTCGGGTACCCGTTCGGCGGGCACCTCGAGGCGGCGGACGCCCTCGTCGCCCTCAACCGCTTCCTCGCGCTCGTCGCCGCCGGTGTCCTGACCGGGTTCGCCTGGTGGGCCCTCCGTCGCTGGGGTCGACCGATCGTCTCGGTGCCCGCGGCCGTCGGCGGCAAGCGGATGCCCGCGCTCGCGACGGTCGCGAACGCCGGCGTGCAGATCCTGGCCGTCGGACTCGGCGCCTCGATCGGCAAGGAGGTGGCACCGCGCGAGATCGGCGCCTGGCTGTCCCAGCTCGTCACCGCCCGGGCCGGTCTGACCGCCCGCGAGACGAAGATCCTCGTCGCCTGCGGTGCCGCCGCCGGCCTCGCCGCCGTGTACGACGTCCCGCTCGGCGGTGCGCTCTTCGCGGTCGAGGTGCTGCTCGGCGAGATCAGCTTCGCCACCGCGCTGCCGGCGTTTGCGACGAGTGCGGTCGCGGCCGTCGTCGCGCGCCTGGTGATCCCGGACGAGGTGCTGTACCACGTGCCGGCGACGCACCTCTCGCCGTCCCTGCTGGTCTGGGCGGTGGTGGTCGGCCCGGTGCTGCTCGCGGTGCGTGGGGTTCGTGAAGCTCGGCGAACCAGCTGCAGGGCATCGCGCCGAAGGGGTGGCACCTGCTCGTCGTGCTCCCCGTCGTGTTGGCGATGGTCGGCCTCATCGCGGTCCCGTTCCCGGAGATCCTCGGCAACGGGCGGGCGCTCGGCCTGGTGGCGATGAACGCGTCGCTCGACGACGGCACCGTGGCGGGCATGGCCCCGATCGTGCTCCTGCTGGTGCTCGGCCTGGTCCGGACGATCACGACCTCGGCGACGATCGGCGCGGGAGCGGTCGGCGGCACCCTCACCCCGTCGATCGCGATCGGCTCGGCGGTCGGCGGCGGACTCGGCGGGCTCTGGCTCCTGCTCTGGCCGACGGACTCGCAGGGCCTCACCGCCTTCGCGTTCATCGGTGCCGCGGCGTTCCTCGCGACGACGATGCGCGCGCCCTTCACCGCCCTCGTGCTCGTGGTCGAGTTCACCCAGGAGGGCACGGACATCCTCATCCCGTCGCTCCTGGCCGTGTCCGGCTCCGTCGCGGTCGGCTACGTGCTCGCACGACGCCGCAGCGCGCAGATGGTCTGAAGCGCGCAGATCGGCCTACCATCGGCTGCACGACGGAGCGACGGGCTCCGCACGATGCGAGGAGCAGGCCGATGGCGGGGTTCGACGACATCACGAAGAAGGCGCAGGAGTTCCTGAAGGACGGCAAGGTCCAGGACGCCCTGAAGAGCGAGCAGGCCGAGGGGGTCAGCGACAAGGTCCTCGACGGCGTCGCGGGACGCCGTGAAGAAGGCGACCGGCGGCAAGTTCGACGAGAAGATCGACGGCGCGCGCGACGCCGCCGACAAGCACGTCGGCAACCAGTAGCCGTCCGAGCGGCCGGCAGCCGTCCGAGCGGCCGGCAGTCGTCCGAGCGGCGGCAGCCGTCCGAGCGGCCGGCAGTCGTCCTGACAGCGAGCACACCGACCCGGGCGACGACGCCCGGGCTGGCGTGCGTTCGCCGTGGGCAGGTGCCGGTCGACTGGACGCCGGACCGCGCACGCACCACCATTGTCTGGTGACTGTCGTGGCGCCGAACCAACCGCTCACCGAGTCCGAGGTCGAAGCGATCAAGCGGGACTTCCCGATCCTCCAGCAGGAGGTGAACGGGTTCCCGCTCGCCTACCTCGGCTTCGGTGCCACCGCCGAACGACCCCGGCAGGTGCTCGACGCCGAGCGCCGGTTCCTCGAGCACGACAACGCCGCCGTCCACCGCGGCGCGCACACGCTCGCGGCCCTGAGCACCGACGCCTACGAGGACGCTCGCGCCACCGTCGCCGGCTTCATCGGTGCCGCGGCCCGACCGAGGTCGTCTGGACCTCGAACGCGACCGACGCCCTCAACCTGGTGGCGTACGGCATCGCGAACGCCAGCCGCGGCCGTGGCGGCACCCCCGCCGAGCGCTTCGGATCGGCCCGGGCGACGAGGTCCTCGTCACCGAGGCCGAACACCACGCGAACCTCGTGCCGTGGCAGGAACTCGCCGCCGCCACCGGCGCGACGCTCCGCTGGGTGCCGGTCGCCGACGACGGCACCTGGACCGCCGAGGACGCCGTCGCCCTGGTCTCCGAGCGCACGAAGGTCGTCGCGTTCGCGCACGTGTCGAACGTCACCGGCATGATCGCGCCCGTCTCGGCGGTCGTCGCGGCGGCCCACGCCCACGGCGCCCTCGTCGTGCTCGACGCCTGACCAGTCCGCCCCGCACGGCCGCTCGACGTGCAGGAGCTCGGCGTCGACTTCGCCGCGTTCTCGGGGCACAAGATGCTCGGCCCGAACGGCATCGGCGTGCTCTGGGGACGCCAGGAGCTCCTCGACGCCCTGCCCCCGTTCCGCACCGGCGGCTCGATGATCACCACGGTGACGATGGAGCACAGCGAGTTCATGCCCGCGCCCGAGCGGTTCGAGGCGGGGACGCAGCCCGTGTCGCAGGCCGTCGCGCTCGCCGAGGCGGTGCGGTACCTGCAAGGCATCGGCATGGAGCGGGTGCGCGCGCACGAGGAACACCTCGCCCGGCGGCTGCTCGACGGCCTGGCGTCGATCCCCGGGATCCGGTCCGATCGGCCCGCCCGCGGGGTGCCCCGGTCCGGTCTCGTGTCGTTCGACGTCGACGGCGTGCACGCGCACGACGTCTCGCAGTACCTCGACGCGCAGGGGATCGCGGTCCGCTCCGGCCACCACTGCGCCCAGCCCCTGCATCGCAGGCTCGGGCCGACGGCGACGAGCCGCGCCAGCACGTACGTGTACACGACCGAGCAGGACGTCGACCGCTTCCTCGTCGCGGTCGGCGAGATCCCGTGCGTACTTCGGAGCGACCTCGTGAACGGCCTCGACTCGCTCTACCAGCAGGTCATCCTCGACCACGCCAAGGCCCGGCACGGAGACGGCGAGCTGCCCGACGCGGATGCCGCCCACTTCGAGCGGAACCCCACCTGCGGCGACGAGATCACCGTCCGCCTGCGGCTCGAACCGGGGACCGACCGCATCGCGGCGCTCGCCTGGCAGGGCGACGGCTGCTCGATCTCGATGGCGTCGGCGTCCGTCCTCACCGACATGGCCGTCGGTCGCACGGTGCCGGAACTGCAGGCGCTCACCGAGGAGTTCCGCACCATGATGCGGTCCCGCGGCGTGGGCGAGCCCGACGAGGACGTCCTCGAGGACCTGGTCGCCTTCCACGGCGTCTCCAAGTTCGTGATGCGCGTGAAGTGCGGGATGCTCGCGTGGGTGGCGGCCGAGGCCGCGGCGCGTGAGGCGACCGTCCGCCCGTGACGTGACCGGTCGACGGCCTGGAGGCGCGGGGCGGGCCCGCACCGCGCCTCCAGGCCGTCGGTCCAGCCGTCCGGACCGGCGGGAGACGGCTCCGGGGGGAGCATGATCGGACCGTGCAGTACACGACGCGGTTGCTGACGGAGGAGACCTGGCCGGACTTCGCCGCGCTCGTGGAACGCAGCAACGGCGTCTGGGGCGGCTGCTGGTGCATCGGGTTCCACCCCGACGCCGCCGAGGTCCGCGCGGACCCGGACGTCCGGAACGAGGACGCCAAGCACCGGCACGTCCGGGCGGGGACCAACCACCAGGTGCTCGTGTACGCCGACGGCGTGGCGGTGGGGGTGGTGCCAGTTCGGGCGTCCGACGGAGCTGCCCGGCATCCAGAACCGGAAGGCGTACGAGCGGGACGTGGCCGCGGCGACACCACCGGACTGGCGCATCGGCTGCGTCTTCGTGGAGTCCCGGCACCGTGGCCACGGGGTCGCCCGGGCAGCCGTCACCACGGCGCTCGAGGAGATCCGCCGTTCCGGCGGCGGGGTGGTCGAGGCGTACCCGGAGCAGACGGCCGAGCGCCCGCCGCAGCGCGGGGCGTACCTGCACACCGGACCGGAGGAGCTCTTCACCGCGTTCGGGTTCGTCCGCGACCGCCGGATCGCGAAGTGGCGCTGGGTGATGCGGGCCACGGTCTGACCGCGACGTCACGGTTCGTCACCGTGCGTGACCAGCGGCGGACCGGCACGTAGCGTCGCGGTCGTGAGCGATCCGAAGCAGCGACAGATCCGGTTCAACGCGTTCGACATGAACTGCGTGGCGCACCAGTCCTCCGGGCTCTGGCGGCACCCGCGGGACCGGTCGCGGCACTACAACGACCTGTCCTACTGGACCGAGCTGGCGAAGACGCTCGAGCGCGGGGCGTTCGACGGCGTCTTCATCGCCGACGTGCTCGGGACGTACGACGTGTACGGCGGCACGGACGAGGCGGCGCTGAGCACCGCGTCGCAGGTGCCCGTGAACGACCCGATCCTGCTCGTGTCGGCGATGGCTGCGGTGACCGAGCACCTCGGCTTCGGCATCACCGCCGGCACCGCCTACGAGCACCCGTACCCGTTCGCCCGGCGCATCTCGACCCTCGACCACCTGACGAAGGGCCGCATCGGCTGGAACGTGGTGACCGGGTACCTGCCGAGCGCCGCGCGCAACATGGGGCAGACCGACCAGCTCGGCCACGACGACCGGTACGACGTCGCGGACGAGTACCTCGAGGTCCTCTACAAGCTGTGGGAGGGCTCGTGGGAGGACGACGCGGTCGTCGAGGACCGCGAGACCGGGGTGTTCACCGACCTGTCGAAGGTGCACCCGATCGGGCACCACGGGAAGCACTTCGACGTCCCCGGCATCCACCTGTCCGAGCCGTCGGTGCAGCGGTCCCCGGTCATCTACCAGGCGGGTGCCTCGCCGCGCGGGATCCGGTTCGCGGCCGAGAACGCGGAAGCCGTGTTCGTCGGTGCCCCGACCCTGCCGCAGCTGGCGGCGACGGTGCGGGAAGATCCGCGACGCCCTGGAGGCAGCTGGTCGCGACCGGTACGCCGCTCGCGTCTACACACTGCTCACGATCATCACCGACGAGACCGACGAGGCCGCGCAGGCCAAGTACCGCGACTACGCCTCCTACGCGTCGGAGCTCGGTGCGCTGGTGCTCAACTCCGGCTGGACCGGCGTCGACCTGTCGCAGTACGACCTCGACGAGCCGCTCGGGAACATCGAGTCGAACGCGATCCAGTCGACGGCCGCGAACCTGTCGGCGGCCACGGGTGAGGACGGTGCGAACTGGACGGTGCGGGACATCGCGAAGCACACCGCGATCGGCGGGCTCGGGCCCGTCGCGGTCGGCTCCGGCGCCACCATCGCCCAGCAGCTCGTGGACATCCAGGAGCAGACCGACGTCGACGGGTTCAACCTGGCGTACGCGGTGAGCCCCGGCACGTGGGAGGACGTGATCGAGTTCGTCGTGCCCGAACTCCGCGCGCGGGGCGTGTACCCGGACGGCTACCAGGACGGCTCCCTCCGGCACAAGCTGCACGGGCGCGGAGACCGGCTCCCGGAAGAGCACCGCGGCGCCTCCTTCCGGATCGCCAGCGACGCCGTCGTAGGGTGAGCGGGTGATCGGTGCCTCCTTCGTCGTGCGGACCGCGACCCAGGACGACACCGATGCGTGCGTCGAACTCTGGGTGGCGGCGGTGGCGACGCGGGACGGCGTGCCGGAGTCCGACGCGGTGCGCTCCCGGGCGTGTGCGAAGTTCGCCGCGGAGCGCGTGGTGCTGGTCGTGGCGTCGGAATCCGAGGCGGTCGACGCCGCGCTCGTCGGGTTCGCCCTCGTGACCGCACCGGGCACCGGGCTGCCCGACGACCCGGCGGACGCCGCCTACCTGTCGCTCCTCGCCGTCGACCCGCGGGCACAGGGACGAGGGCTCGGGCGTTCCCTGCTGCGCGCCGCGGTCGCCGAGGCCGGGCGCGCCGGCCACCGACGGTGCCTGCTGCACGCGCTCGAGGACAACGCGCCGGCGCTCGCGCTCTACCGGAGCGCCGGGTTCCGTCCGGTCGGGCCGGTGTTCCCGCACGCGCTGAACTTGCGACCGACCCGCGCGTGGGTGGCCGGTCCTGCGCGCTGACGGGTCCTGCTCGCTGACGGGTCCCGCTCGCTGACGGGTCCCGCTCGCTGACGGGTCCCGCGCTGACGGGTCCCGCTAGCTGACGGGGACGGAGCTCCCCGCGCTGCGGACGGCGTCGGCCGTGGTCGGCCAGGGCGCCCACTTCGCCCGGGGTGCCTGCAACAGGTACGGCTGCGGCGTCGGGTAGCTGACGAGCTCGAGGGTCGACCCCCACGGCGTCCGGGTGTAGACGAAGCGGTTGCCGTCGCCGGCCTCGAGCCCGCGCAGGTCGCGCGGGTCCGAGTTCCGGCTCCCGCCCGCGGCCTCGACCCGGGCGAGCGTCTCGTCGAGGTCGTCCGTGTAGATCGCCAGGTGCTGCCACCCCAGGTCGGAGGGGAGCGACGCGCCGTGCTGGTCCGTGCCGAGGTACTCGAACAGCTCGAGCCCCGGCCCTTCGGGGAGCGCGAGCATCCGGAACGCGCCCTGCGCCATGCTCCGTGGGATCCCGAGGTAGCGGTGCGCCTCGGGGGAGTCGTTCGGCGCCTCAGTGCGGCACCGCATGTCGTACAGGACGACGGCGTCGAACGCCGCCTCGAAGAACGCCGTGGCTGCGTCGATGTCCGGCACCGTGACGCCCACGTGGTCGATCACTGATTCCCCTGGTCATTGCTGTTGTCTAGCAGCGCCGTCGCGGCCCGTCGCAGCCCGGGCAGCACGGTGCGACATCACTGCGGCATGCCGCACGATCACCCCGGCTGTGGTGATGTTCAGCCCTTGCAGGACGTTCGGTGTGGCAGTCGTCCACGTCGGGAACGTCGCCGACCGGCCGTCGCCGGAGGATCGGCGGGTGACGCGACGGCCCACCCACGGCAGCACGTGCTCGCGGTAGTAGCGGGCCTCCTCGCGGAGGCGTCGTCGGCCGGCCGGGGCCTCGGTCGGGACCACCGGCGCGGGGCCGTCCACGACGGCGTGCAGGGCGAGGTCGGCGACGCGCTGGTGGCCGGTCGCGTTCATGTGCAGTCGGTCCTCGGACCAGAACTCGGCGCGGCGCAGGTGGTCGTCGCGGGAGACGTCGACGAACGGCAGGTCGTGTCGACGGGCGAGGTCGCCGAGCGCCTCGGCCCAGGCGTCGCCGCGGCGGTTGATCAGGGGCCCCAGGGGCAGTCGGGCGCTGGGGTCGGCCGGGCTGAGCAGGGCGATCCGGACCCCGCGGTCGAGCACGGTGGTCACCGCTGCCTCGAGTGGGCCGATGAGCTGGTCGGCGTCGAAGCGCGGGCGGAGCAGGTCGTTGCCGCCACCGCAGAAGGTGATGAGCGTCGGTGCGGGGTCGAGGGTGAGCGCCGCGTCGAGCTGCCCGTCGAGGACCCCGGCCAGCAGCCGCCCGCGGACGGCGAGGTTGGCGTACGAGACGGGTGCACCGAGGTGGTCGGCCATGCCGCTGGCGAGCCGGCCCGTCCACCCGGGGAACGGGACCGCGCCGGCATCGCCGACCCCTTCGGAGAAGCTGTCGCCGATGGCCACGTAGCGGGTGTCGTACTGCATCCCGCCATCATCGTGCACAAGCCTGTGCAAGTTCCTGGCGGCCATCGCCGGCTGGAACGGTCGTTTCAGGCCCGTCGCTCGGACACACGACCGTTACACGGGGGGAAACGGGCGCATCGAAGAGGCTTCGTAGCGTCGTGCGCAGAGGCGGGCACCGCTCGCCCTTCCCACTCCTCGGAGGACGCAATGGCTACAGAGATCCAGGCCCCGGTCGCCGTGCCCCACGCCCCCTTCACCACACCGGCCCCCGCCGGTGCCGGTGTCGTCAAGCCCGGGTACGACCCGGCGCTCACGAACGAAGACCTCGCCCCGCTGCGGAAGCAGTCGTGGACGAGCTACAACATCTTCGCGTTCTGGATGTCGGACGTGCACTCGGTCGGCGGGTACGTCACCGCCGGGTCGCTCTTCGCGCTCGGCATCGCCAGCCGGCAGGTGCTCATCGCCCTGGTGGCCGGCATCCTCATCGTGCAGGTGTTCGCGAACCTCGTCGCGAAGCCGTCGCAGCGCACCGGGGTGCCGTACCCGGTCATCAACCGCGCGGTGTTCGGCGTCCTCGGCGCGAACGTCCCCGCCATCATCCGCGGCCTCATCGCGATGGCCTGGTACGGCGTGCAGACCTTCCTCGCCGCGCAGTCGCTCAACATCATCTTCCTGAAGTTCATCCCGGCGTCGGCGGGGCTCCTCGAGCACTCGTTCCTCGGGCTCTCCGCGCTCGGCTGGATCTCCTACGCGATCCTCTGGGTCGCCCAGGGCGCCCTGTTCTGGATGGGCATGGACGCGATCAAGAAGTTCATCGACTGGGCCGGTCCCGCGGTCTACGTCGTGATGATCGCCCTCGCGGTCTACCTCGTCAGCCAGGCGGGCATCGGCAACATCTCGTTCACGCTCTCGGCCGGCGAACCGCTCTCGTTCGGCGCGAGCATCCCGGTGATGCTGTCCGCGATCGCCCTCGTGGTCAGCTACTTCTCCGGCCCGATGCTCAACTTCGGCGACTTCTCCCGCTACGCGAAGTCCTTCGACGCGGTCAAGCGCGGCAACCTCTGGGGGCTGCCGATCAACTTCCTGTTCTTCTCGGTGCTGACCGTGCTCTGCGCCAGCGCCACGGTGCCGGTGTTCGGCAAGCTCATCACCGACCCGATCGAGACCGTGCAGGCCATCGGCGCACCGTTCGCGATCCTGCTCGGCGGCCTGACCTTCGTCACCGCCACCGTCGGCATCAACATCGTCGCGAACTTCATCAGCCCCGCGTTCGACTTCTCGAACGTCGCCCCGCGGCGGATCAGCTGGCGCGCCGGCGGCATGATCGCCGCGGTCGGTTCGGTGCTGCTCACCCCGTGGAACTGGTACGGCAACGACCAGGCGATCCTCTACACGCTCGGTGTGCTCGGCGCGCTGATCGGCCCGTTGTTCGGCATCCTCATCGCCGGCTACTACATCGTCGCGAAGCAGCGGGTCGCGGTCGACGACATGTACACGAAGGACCCGACGGCGCGGTACTGGTACGCGAAGGGGTTCAACCCGAACGCGATCTGGACCCTCGTCGTCACCGGCGCCGTGTCGGTCGCCAGCGCGGTCCTGCCGCCGGCGCTCGGTGTGCTCCCCGTGGCTGTCGAACTACAGCTGGTTCATCGGCTGCGCGCTCGGACTCGTGGTCTTCTGGGCCTCGAGCGGGTCCGGCCGAGCATGCCCGTCCTCGACGCCGACGACCCCACGGTCGACGACGGCGCCGCCACCGGCCGCGCCTGACCCCGTCGCCGCGACCCGTCCTCCACAGGCGGGTCGCGGCGGCCGGCCGTCCACCGACCACGGTCACGGCCTGGAGGCGCGGCTCGCCTCCGCCACGATGGTCACCACCCAGCACCACGCTCCACGCACCACCGGAAGGACCCCGATGCGCATCCGTGTCGTCAACCCCAACACCACCGCGTCGATGACGCGGAGCATCGGAGCCGCCGCTGCGGCGGTCGCCGGCCCCGGCACCGTCGTCGAGGCCGGTCAACCCGACGATGGGGCCGGCCTCGATCGAGAGCCACTACGAAGAGGCGCTGGCCGTGCCCGGGCTGCTCGAGCAGATCGCGATCGGGGAACGGGACGGGGTGGACGCGTACGTCGTGGCCTGCTTCGGCGACCCCGGGCTCGACGCCGCACGCGAGGTCGCCGGCGGCCCCGTGATCGGCATCGCCGAGGCGGCCTTCCACGCCGCCGCGATGCTCGGCCGGCGCTTCGGCGTCGTCACCACGCTCGCCCGGACCACGGCCGTGCGCACGAGCTCGCCGAGCGGTACGGCTTCGCGTCGCTCGTCACCGAGATCCGGGCGTGCGAAGTCCCGGTGCTCCGGCTCGGGGACCCGACCTCCGGCGCGCGTGGACTCGTCGTCGAGGAGTGCCGGGCCGTGCTCGCCGGGGGAGCGGACGCGGTCGTGCTCGGGTGCGCCGGGATGGCCGACTTCTGCGCCGAGGTCTCGCGCGAGGTCGGGGCGCCGGTGGTCGACGGCGTCGCCGCCGCCACCGTGCTCGCCGAGTCGCTCGTGCGCCTCGGGCCGACGACGGGCAGACGTGGCGAGTACGCCGCGCCACCCGCCAAGCCGATGTCGGGACTGCTGGCGGGGTTCGAACGCCACCCGTCGGTCGCCGTGACGGTCGGGGCGGGCGCATGACGCGCCTCCAGGCCGACCTCGTCCTGCGCGCAGGACGCGCGTGGATCGACGGCGCCTTCCGTCCCGCGGCGGTCGTCGTGCGCGACGGCCGGATCGACGCCGTCCTGCCGGTCGACGCCACGGTCGCCGCAACGGTGGACCGGACCTGTCCCCGACGACCAGGTCCTGCTCCCCGGACTCGTGGACACCCACGTGCACGTGAACGAGCTGGGCCGGACCGAGTGGGAGGGCTTCGCGTCCGCCACCCGGGCCGCCGCCCTCGGCGGGGTCACCACCGTCATCGACATGCCGCTCAACCTCGATCCCCGCGACGACCACCGTCGACGCGCTCGCCGTCAAGCAGGCGAGCGCCGAGGGCCGGGTCGCGGTCGACGTCGGGTTCTGGGGCGGAGCCGTCCCGGCGAGCCTCGGATCGCTCGACGCACTGCACGACGCCGGCGTCTTCGGCTTCAAGTGCTTCACCGCGCCGTCCGGCGTCGACGAGTTCCCACACCTCGAGCCCGCGCAGCTCCGGGCCGCGATCGAGGAGGTCGCCCGCATCGACGCGCTCCTCATCGTGCACGCCGAGGACCCCGCGTTCCTGGTCGACCACGACGCCCTCGGCGACCACTACGACGACTTCCTGGTCACCCGACCCGTCGACGCCGAGCGGTCGGCCATCGCCCGGGTGATCGACGGTGCGCGGCGACCGGGCGCGGTGCATCGTCCTGCACCTGTCTCGACGCCGGCGCCCTGCCGATGATCCGGGCCGCGAAGGACGACGGCGTGCGGATCACGGTCGAGACCCGCCCGCACTACCTCGCGTTCGAGGCCGGCACGATCCCGGACGGTGCGACCGAGTACATGTGCTGCCCGCCGATCCGCGACGACGCCAACCGGGACGCCCTCTGGGCGGGCCTGCTCGACGGCACGATCGACATGGTCGTGTCGGACCACTCGCCCTCCACCGCAGACCTCAAGGTCGACGACTGGGACTCGCCTGGGGTGGCATCGCCGGACTGCAGGTCGGGTTCCGCGCGGTGTGGACCGAGGCGTCGCGTCGCGGCGTCCCGCTCGAGGACCTGCTCCCGTTCTTCACGACCGGCCCCGCAGCGCTCGCCGGCTTCGCCGACCGCGGCGTGGTCGCCCCCGGCGCGCTCGCCCACTTCGCGGTCTTCAACCCGTCCGCCACGGCCGTCATCGACGTGGCCGGCCTCGCGCACCGCAACCCGGTCTCCGCGTTCGCCGGCCTGGAGGCACGGGGCCTGGTCACCGAGACCTGGCTGCGCGGGCAGCTGGTCGCCACGGCAGCGGACGGCGCACCGCCGTCACGGGGCGGCTCGTGCCACGACCGGTGCCAGCGACCGCGACGGTCCCCGCAACACGTCTGTAACGATCGTTCCGATATCCTCGGACCAGGAACGGAGGAACCACCATGCTCCCAGTGAACCCGCCCGCACGCCTCCTCATGGGGCCCGGTCCGATCACCGCCGACCCGCGCGTGCTCCGGGCGCTGTCGACCCCGCTCGTCGGGCAGTACGACCCGTGGATGACCACCACGATGAACGAGACGCAGGCGCTCTACCGGCAGGTGTTCGGTACCGACAACGAGGCCACCGTGCTCGCCGACGGCACCTCGCGCGCCGGCATCGAGGCGCGCTGTGTCGCTGCTGGCCCCCGGCGACCGGGTGCTCGTGCTGGTGTTCGGCCGCTTCGGCACCTGCTCGCCGAGATCGCCGGACGGGCGGGTGCCGAGGTCCACACGATCGAGACCGCCTGGGGGCAGGTCTTCACCCCGTCCGCCGTCGAGGAAGGATCGTCCGCGTCCGGCCGAAGGTCCTGGCCATCGTGCAGGGCGACACCTCGACCACGATGAACCAGCCGCTCGACGAGCTCGGCGCGATCTGCGAGCGGCACGGCGTGCTGTTCTACACCGACGCGACGGCGACGATCGGCGGCAACCCGCTCGAGACCGACGCGTGGGGGATCGACGCCGTCAGCGCCGGGTTGCAGAAGTGCCTGGGCGGCCCGTCCGGCAGCGCACCCCTCACCCTGTCGCCGAAGGCCGTGGCGGTCCTCGACGGCCGACGCAGCGTCGAAGCGGGCATCCGCGAACCCGGTGACGAGGTCTCCGGACGACCCGATCCGGTCGAACTACCTCGACCTGGCGATGATCCTCGACTACTGGGGCCCGCGTCGGCTCAACCACCACACCGAGGCCGCCTCGATGCTCTACGCCGCCAACGAGTGCGCCCGCATCCTGCTGGAAGAGGGCCGCGACGCCGTCGTCGCCCGCCATGAGACCGCGGGCCGCGCGATGCTCGCCGGCGTCCAGGCCCTGGGACTCGGCGTCTTCGGCGACCTGGCGCACAGGATGCACAACGTCGGCGTGGTGGAGATCCCGTCCGACGTCGTCGGCGACCAGGTCCGCGCGGCGATGCCCTCGACGACCACGGCATCGAGATCGGCACGTCGTTCGGGCTCGCTGCACGGCAGGGTGTGGCGGATCGGCACGATGGGCTACAACGCCCGGAAGGACACCGTCGTGACCACGCTCGCCGCCCTCGAGCAGACACTCCGCCGCGCGGGGCACGCGGTCCCGCAGGGTGGGGGCGTAGACGCCGCGCTGGACGTGTACGCGGGTGTCCGGGTGCTCGCATGAGCGCCGCACCCGTCGTGGCCGCCACCGACCTGGCCACCACCGACGCCGAACTCGTGGCGGGGTGGTGCGACGAACTCGCGCTGATCACCGCGGAGACCGGCCGCATCACCCGCGTGTACCTGTCGCCCGAGCACGCCGCCGTCAACGCCGTCGTCGCCGGGTGGATGCAGGACGCCGGCCTGCGCACCTGGCAGGACGCCGCCGGCAACCTGCACGGGCGCGTCGACGGGGCGGAGCCGGACGCCCCCGTGCTGCTCCTCGGCTCGCACCTCGACACCGTGGTCGACGCCGGTCGGTTCGACGGCATCGTCGGGGTCCTCATGGCGATCCGGACCGTCGCACGCCTCACCGCCGACGGTCCGCTGCCGGTGGCGCTCGAGGTCGTTGCGTTCTCCGACGAGGAGGGCACCCGCTTCGGCAAGGCCCTGCTCGGCTCCTCCGCGGTCGCCGGCGTCTGGGACGAGTCGTGGTGGGACCTGGCCGACGGCGACGGCGTCACCCTCCGCCGCGCGTTCGAGGACTTCGGGCTCGACCCGTCACGGGTCGGCGAGGCCGCAGCGGACCCCGGCACGCTCGTCGGCTACCTCGAGGCGCACATCGAGCAGGGCCGTACCCTCGAGCAGGCCGGCCAGGCGCTCGGCGTCGTCACGAGCATCGCCAGCGCACGCCGCTTCACGGTCGAGGCCGTGGGCGAGGCCCGGCACGCCGGCGGCACCTCGTACGAGCGCCGCCACGACGCACTGCTCGCCGCCGCCGAGGCCGCCCTCGCCGTCGAGCGGATCTGCCGGGCGTCGCAGCACGTCGGCACGGTCGGCACCATGACCGTCGAACCGGGCGCAGTCAACGTCGTCCCCGGCCTCGCGCGGTTCTCGGTCGACCTCCGCGGGGAGTTCGACGAGGGACGCGACCGGGTGTGGGACGAGCTCACCAAGGCGTTCACGCTCATCGGGGAACGCCGCGGGGTCAGCGTGACGCCGACCGAGGTGCACCGCGCACCCGCCGTGTTCTGCGCGCCCCGGCTGATGGACGCCGTCCGCGCCGGGATCGAGTCGACGGGGGAGACCGAACCGATGGAGCTGTTCTCGCGGGCCGGACACGACGCGATGTCGCTCGGGCTCGTCACCGACGTCGCGATGCTCTTCCTCCGCAACCCGGACGGCATCAGCCACCACCCGGACGAGTTCGTCGCGACGGCGGACATCGCCCTCGGGCTCGACGCCCTCGCCGTCGCCGTGGACCGGGTGGCCCGCGCATGAGCACCGCCGGCCCCGACGTCCGCGCCCGCATCGACTCGGTCTGGGAGCAGCTCGCCGGCCGAGCGTCGGGTCGCCGCGATGGTCCGCCACGACCCGGAGCTCCTGCTCGTCGGCACCCTCCGCCGAGCTCGCCGCCGAGTCGGGCACCTCGAAGGCCACGGTCTCGCGGCTCGTCCGGTCGCTCGGCTTCCAGGACGCCGCCGAGGTCCGGGCGAACCTGATGTCGGCGCGCGGCACCGGACTGCCGTGGGCTATGGAGGACGCCGCCCACGTCGACCAGCGCGCCGTCGAGTCGCGCAACCTCGACGCCGCGTTCGCCTCGCTCGCGCGTGCCGACCGGCCCCGGCTCGCGCGGCGCATCGTCCGTGCGCGACGCGTCCTGGTGATCGGCGAACGCGGGGCCTTCCCCATCGCCCTGCAGCTCCGCGCCCAGCTCGCCCAGGTCCGACCCGACGTCCGGATCGGTCTCGGCGCCCGGGCAGCGCCTCGGGGAAGAGGTCGCCGACCTCGACCGCCGCGACCTCGTCGTCATCGTCACCGTGCGGCGGCACGCCTCCGGGATCGGACGGCTCGTCCGGCACTGCGTCGCGACCGGAGCCGACGTCGTCGTGCTCGGGGACCCGACTGCGGCGGTCATCGCCGCACCGGCTGCCACCGCGATCCTCTGCCCCGTCGACTCCCCGTCGGCGTTCGACTCGATGGCAGCGCTGTTCGCCGTGGTCGCGGCGGTCGCCAACGACGTGTACGAGGCGTCCGGACCGGGTGGCCGGGCGCGTGTGGACGCCGTCGCGAACGCCTACGAGGCGCTCGGCGAGCTCACCGCCCCGTGAGCGGGCAGGCGGTCGCGCCCGTCGGGGCCGTGCGCGTCGCGGTCGTGCGCATCGCCGTCGCGTGGAGTGCCGAGATCGCACTCCTGCGGGCCGACGCCGCCACCGAAGCCGCACGAACTGCGATCTCGGCGCTCGATCAGTCCTCGGCCGAGGCGCGGAGCTCGGCGGCGAGCGAGGCATTGCGCTCGGCGATCAGCCGCGGAAGGTAGCGCGCCAGCGCGACCCGTTCGGCCAGTCGGCCCAGCGGGCCGAACGGCGCCCGGAACTCGATCTCGTCCACCACTCCGCGTGCCGCGCGCCGACGGCTCGAAGCGGTGGAGGTGGTGGAACCGGGCGAACGGCCCACGCACCTGTTCGTCGACGAACCGGTGCGGCGCCTCCAGTGCGGTGATCCGACTCGTCATCCGCCACACGATCCCGAAGTGCCGTGCGCGCCAGGTGACGGTCTCGCCCAACCCGATCGTGCCGGAGGTCGTGCTGGCCACGGCACGCTCGCTGCTGCCGGCCATCGACCGCTCGTGCGCACCGATGTCGAGGGAGAGCGCGAACGCGCGGTCAGGCGGAGCGTCGAGTTCGGTGACGACGCGGAACGCGACGGTCACGCGTTGGGCCAGACCGTCGGCACCGAGCGGTCGTCGTCCCGCAGGACGGCCGCGATGAGCTGGTCGTGGCGCGCGCCGCGGTGGGAGACGCCGGATCGGAGTCGACCCTCGTACCGCAGGGCGAGCCGCTGGGCGATCGCGGCGGACGGGGCGTTCGTCGCGATCGCACGCCACTGCACCCGGACGAAGCCGAGCCCCTGCGGCGTCGGGGCGAACGCCCAGTCGAGGACGGCGCGCGCCGCCTCGGTCACGAACCCGTGGCCCCGTCCGTCGGGGTGCACCGCGTAGCCGATCTCCGCCGCACCGTCGACGAAGCCGAACAGGCCGACCGTGCCGAGCAGCCGGAGGTCGTCCGCACGTCGGATCCCGAACTCGTAGCGGGTGTCGGCCGCCCAACCGGGGCGCACGACCTCTGTGATCCAGTGCCGCGCTTCGGCGTGCCCGTACGGCACCGGGACCGGCGTGTACGCGATCACGTCCGGGTCGTTCGCGTACGCGACGACGTCGTCGGCGTCGGACTGGTCGGGGACGGAGAGCACGAGCCGGTCGGTGCGGAGCGTGACGGGGTCCATGGGCCGACCCTACCGACGTCGGGCGGCCGGTAGCGTCGTGGCATGACGTTCGACGCGCTCCTGTTCCCGGTCATCGACGGCCACAACGACCTGCCGTGGGAACGTCGGGACACGCACGCCTCCGGCGTCGAGGGGATCGACTCGGAGGAGGGCTCGCTCCACACCGACCTGCCGAAGCTGCGCGCCGGCGGCGTCGTCGGGCAGTTCTGGTCGGTGTTCGTCCCCGCCGACGACCCGGACCCGGTCCGAACGACCCTGCAGCAGGTCGACGTCGCGCACCGGATCATCGAGCGCTACCCCGAATCGCTCGTGCTCGCCCGGACCGCGGCCGAGGTCCGGGCGGCGATCGACTCCGGCCGGATCGCCTCGTTGCTCGGTGCCGAGGGCGGCCACTCCATCGGCGACGACCTGGCCGTGCTCGGACCCTCGCCCGGCTCGGCGTCCGCTACATGACCCTCACCCACAACGACGACACCCCCTGGGCCGACTCGGCCACCGGGGAGCGGGCGCACGACGGCCTGACCGACCGCGGTCGGCAGGTCGTGGCGGAGATGGAACGGATCGGCATGCTCGTCGACCTGTCCCACACCGCTCCCGCGACGATGCGGACACCCTCGACGTCGCGACGCAGCCCGTCGTGTTCAGCCACTCGTCGACCGTCGCCGTCGCCGACCACCCGCGGAACGTGCCCGACGACGTCCTCGGACGCCTGGCCGACAACGGCGGCGTCGTGATGATCACCTTCGTGCCGCAGTTCGTGTCCACGGCGTACGCGGAGTGGGTCGCGGCAGGTTCACCGGGAGCGCCGCCGCTCGTCACCGTGTCGGACGTGGCAGACCACGTCGAGCACGCGCGGGAGGTCGCGGCGTGGCGCACATCGGCCTCGGCGGGGACTACGACGGCACGCCGGTGCTGCCGCCGGACCTGCGGGACGTGTCGCGGTACCCGGTGCTCGCGGCGGAGCGCAGCGGCGCGGGTGGGGCGCCGCGGACCTGCGGGCACTGGCGGGCGGCAACGTGCTGCGGGTGCTCGAGGCGACCGACGGGCGCTTCGCGCGCACGGCGTTCGTGCGCTGAGACGCTGCTCGTCGGGGTTTCGTGCTCAGCGACACCTCACGGCTGGCCGAACGCGTGACGTGTCGTTCACCGCGAAAGCGACAGATGGCCGCCGCCCCCCCCCGACCGGGCAGCGACTCAGCCGTACGTCGGGTACTGCGGCCAGCCCTCGGGGCTGTCCTCCCAGTCCTGCTGTCGCCCGTACACCGTGCGGTCCATGATGTGCGCGACCGGCAGGATCGCCTCGGTGCCGCGCGAACCGGTCGCGTAGGTCAGGTACGGCACCCCGTCGCGCAGCAGGTAGTACGAGTAGCCGGGCACCGGGCCGTCCCAGCCCTCGCTGTGCACGGTCCACTCCCAGTCGTCGTGGTACGTCGTCCCGCCCGACGACACCCACGTGTGCGGCCAGCCACGCTGCTCCCGCCAGGCCTCGAGCTTCTCGATCGGCCCCTCGGAGACCATCGCGAACGCGATCCCCTCGTCGTCGAGTCGGCCCATGTCGGCGGGCAGGTTGTCGACGGCCCAGGTGCAGCTCGGGCAGCCCTCGTCCCAGTCCTGTCCGAACATGACGTTCTGCACGACGAGCAGGTACTTGTCGCCGAACAGCTCGGTCAGGCGAACCGGTCCGTCCGACCCCTTGAAGACGTAGTCGTCGACCCGGACCACTCGGCAGGCGGCGACGGGCGGCGGACACGCGGTCGCCGTGTCGCGTGAGTTCCTTCTCGTCGCGCACCTGCGCGGCCAGCGCCTCGTCGAACGCCGCGCGGTCGACCACCGGTGGGGCGACGTCGGGTTGCTGTTCCTTGGACATGACGACCTCCTCGTCGTTGCGGAGCACGGTACGCGCGGCGGCGCGCGTCGGCAACGGCCTGGAGGCGCGGCATTCGTCCGGCGCAGAGCGCACGTCATCGACAGGGACACGCCGGGTGCGCTCGGTAGGGATCGCAGCGCACGCCGTGCCTCCAGAGGGGTGGGCACGCGACCTGACCCGATGAGGACGGAACCGATGAGCGGCACCATCTACGACGACATCTCGCAGGCGTTCGGCAACACGCCGCTGGTCCGGCTGAACCGACTGCCGAAGGCCGGCGGAGCCGAGATCCTGGCGAAGCTCGAGTTCTACAACCCCGGTGCGAGCGTGAAGGACCGGCTCGGCGTCGCGATCGTCGACGCGGCCGAGGAGTCCGGCGAGCTGCAGGCCGGCGGCACCATCGTCGAGGGCTCGTCCGGCAACACGGGCATCGCCCTGGCGCTGGTCGGTGCGTCCCGCGGCTACCGGGTCGTCATCGCGATGCCCGAGACCATGAGCGTCGAGCGTCGGGCCCTCGTCCGCGCGTTCGGTGCCGAGATCGTCCTGACCCCGGGCTCCGAGGGCATGAAGGGCGCGGTCGCGCGGGCCGAGCAGATCGTCGCGGAGACGCCCGGCGCGATCCTCGCCCACCAGTTCGAGACCGCCGCCAACGCCGCGATCCACCGGAAGACCACGGCGGAGGAGATCCTCCGCGACACCGAGGGCCACGTCGACGTGTTCGTCGCGGGCGTCGGCACCGGCGGCACCATCACAGGCGTCGGGCAGGTGCTCAAGCGAGCGCGTGCCGGGCGTGCAGATCGTCGCGGTGGAGCCGAAGGACTCGCCCCTCCTCACCGAGGGCAAGGCCGGCCCGCACAAGATCCAGGGCATCGGTGCGAACTTCATCCCCGAGGTCCTCGACCGCAGCGTCATCGACGAGGTCTTCGACGTCGAGCTCGACGACGCGCTCCCGGGTCGCCCGCGACCTCGGCACGCAGGAGGGCATCCTCGCCGGCATCTCGTCCGGCGCGATCCTGCACGCCGCGATCGAGATCGCTGCGCGTCCCGAGAACGCGGGCAAGCGGGTCGTCGCGATCGTGTGCGACACCGGGGAGCGCTACCTGTCGACGGTGCTCTTCGAGGGACTCCACCGCGTGAGACGACCTGCTCGACGAGGCGTGCTGCGGACCGTCCGTGAGGACCTCTCCGCAGCACGCCGAGGCGACCCCGCATCCCGCGGTGACCCTCGAGAACGCGATCGTGTACTCGGGGCTGCACGCCATCTGGACCTACCGGCTGACGCACCGGCTGTGGAACGCCGAGGGGCTGCCCGGATCGCGGTTCGCCGCACGGGTCGTCGCCCAGGTCGCCCGCTCGGTGACGGGCATCGAGATCCACCCGGGAGCCCGCATCGGCCGACGCTTCTTCATCGACCACGGGATGGGCGTGGTGATCGGCGAGACCTCGGTCGTCGGCGACGACGTCGTGGTCTTCCACGGGGTGACCCTCGGAGGCCGCGGCGGCGAGCACGGTCGGGGCGTCCGCCGGCACCCGGCGGTGGGGGATCGCGTGGTCCTCGGCGCCGGGTCGTCCCTGATCGGTGCGATCACGGTCGGCGCGGACTCGGTCGTCGGTGCGAACACCGTGGTCACGAAGGACGTCCCCGCGGGTTCGGTCGTCACCGGGGTCGCCGGGACCGCGCGCCCGCGCTCCGGCACGAGGGCGTCCCGCCGCTCTGAGCCGTCAGCTCTTCTCGCAGGCGATCCCGGTCGGCGTCCGCGTCCATCTTCTTGTTCGCGGCGTAGAGCGCGTCGTCCTTCTTCACCGTGCCCTTGAGCGCGCGGTACGTGACCTTGCCCTTCGAGGTGCCGCGGTTCTTCGTGACGGACTTCTTCGCGATCCCGCCCGAGTACACCTTCTGCACGGCGGTGCAGTTCTTGTAGACGGTCGGAGCGGCCTGCGCGGTGGACGTGCCGCCGACGACGACGGACGCGGCGAGGACGACGGTGGCGGCGGTGACGCCGAGGGTACGGGTGAGACGCACGGGTTCTTCCCCCAGGGGTGGTCGTGACCGCGGGAGCGGCCGCCGGGTCGGGTGCACGGCGCGTCGATCGTACGACGGCGGGCACGGCCGCTCCCGCCCCCAGAACGAGGCGCGCCGTCGGCGGTGTGCGGCATGCTGGTCGCATGGACGGCGAGGCGCTGCACGAGGTGGCGGTCCGCACCGCGATGGCCCTGCCCGCGGTGGCGGAGACGCAGCCCTTCGGCGAGGGCGCCTTCGTCTACAAGGTCGTCGGCAAGATGTTCGTGATGACGTCCGAGCTGCGGGGTGTGCCGATCGTGAACCCGGCGCGCACCGCCGCACGGCGCCGCGCTCGTGCGGGAACACGACGAGATCACCCCGGGCTGGCACATGAACAAGCAGCACTGGATCACGCTGTCCCCGGGGGACGGCATCGACGCGACGCTGGTCGAGGACCTGGTCGGCAACGCGTACGACCTGGTGGTGGCGGGCCTGCCGCGGGCGAAGCGACCGATCGACCTGTCGCGCGGCACCGGCGGTGGGGCTGCCGGTCGAACGGGTTCTGCGCCATGATCGTCACGTGACCCCGAACCTCGAAGACGAGCAGCCGACGGTCGTCGCCGTGAGCCGCGACACCGCCCACCACTTCACCAAGCCCGTGGTCGACGAGGTCGTCCTGGTCGAGGGGTGGGGCATCGAGGGCGACGCCCACGCCGGTACCACGGTGCAGCACCGCTCCCGGGTCGCGCGGGACCCGTCGCAGCCGAACCTGCGCCAGGTGCACCTGCTGCACGCCGAGGTCTTCGACGAGGTCGCCGACGCGGGCTTCACCGTGGCGCCCGGACAGATGGGCGAGAACGTCACCACGCGTGGCGTGGACCTGCTCGGGCTGCCGGCCGGCACGCTCCTGCACCTCGGCGACGACGCGTGCGTGCGGGTGACGGGGCTGCGGAACCCGTGCCAGCAGATCAACGACTTCGAACCGGGGCTGCTCCGCGCGGTCCTCGGTCGTGCCGACGACGGGACGGTCGAGCGGAAGGGCGGCGTGATGAGCGTCGTGGTCGCAGGCGGCGTGGTCCGTGCGGGCGACCCCATCCGGGTCGAGCTGCCGGCGGGGGAGCTTGCAGCCGCTCAGCCCCGTCTGATCCCAGTCCAGTCTGACCGCAGCCCCGTCTGACCTCAGAACCGGACGAACACCGGAAGCGCCCCCGTGTCAGCGGTCGAGGACCTGTCCGCGCGCGAGGAACCGGGACACGTCGCGCACCACTTTCGGCGCCAGACCCGTCCCCGAGTCGAGCACCGCGCGCGCCTGCTCCGATGACAGCCCGGCGAAGAGCTGCCCGATCGTGACCCCGTGCTCCGGCCGGTGCGTGACGACGACCGGATCACCGGCGGCGACGGGCCGGACCGCAGCACGCGGAGGTACGCCCCGGGCCGTCCCTCCTCGGCGAACCGCTTCACCCACCGGTCGACCTTCATACGCCGGGCGAAGGTGCCGCACGGCGTGCGCGGGATGGTGACCTCGAGCTCGAGGGTCTCGCCGATGCGCCAGCGCTCCCCGGTGACGGCGCCGGTGACGTCGATGCCGCTCGTGCGGAGGTTCTCGCCGAACAGCCCGGGCGGGACGTCGCGGCCGAGGGACTCGGCGAAGAACGCGGCGTCCTCGTCGGCGTAGGCGTACACGGCCTGGTCCTCGCCGCCGTGGTGCTTGCGGTCGGCCTGCACGTCGGCGTGCAGCCCGAGCGGCCGAACCCGGACGGGGCCGTCGACGGGGCGCTTGTCGATCGCGGTGATCCCGATCGTGCCGGAGTCGCGGTGCAGGCGGTCGACGCGGCAGACGGCGGTGACGAGGGACATGCAACCACTCTGCCGCAGAAGTGTGACGAACTCCGTCCTCGTCACGTCTCACCGGTGCAGGACCACACCCGAGGAGACCACCATGACCGACACCGCCGCCCCGCAGCAGCCGTCGCACGCCCGCGTCGCCCACGCACACCTCCTGGCGACGGCACGGGTCCGTTCCCCGCGGCACGGCCCGCCGGTCCGTTCCGTGTGCGCCGCGCACCGGGCGTCCGCACCGGCCGGGAGTGACGCCCGAGACCGACGCCCAGCAGACCCCCATCCGCCACCAGTAGAAGGAATCCGTGCCACACCCGCCCCTCACCGACCTCGACGACGCCGTCCTCGCGGATCGGTCGTCCGACGGCGACGTCCGTGCGTTCGAGGTGCTCATCCGCCGGTACACCCCGCTCCTGCGCGCCTACGCCCGCCGGACGCTCGGGTCGACGGACGAGCTCGACGACGTCGTGCAGGAGACGTTCATCACCGCCTGGAACCGGATGGACCGCCTCGACGACGGGGCCCGTGTGAAGGCGTGGCTGATGCGCATCCTCAGCCGCAAGTGCCTCGACCGGATCCGCGCCAGACGCTTCCACGACGACGTGACCGAGCTCGAGGTCGAGGCGCCCGCCGACGACGCCCCCGACCGCGTCGCCGAGGCGCGCTCGCGCGAGGAAGCGGTGGAGACGGCGCTCGCCGAACTGCCCGAGGCGCAGCGGCGGTGCTGGCTGATGAAGGAAGTGCTCGAGTACTCGTACGACGAGATCGCGGAGGAACTGGACCTCCCCGCCTCGACCGTCCGCGGACTGCTGTCCCGGGCACGGAAGAACATGATCCGTCTCATGGAGGGATGGCGATGACCGAACCCGATCCCGTCCGGCTCGACTCCCTCGAACCCGACGACCTCGACGGCCACACGATCGACGAGCTGGCCGACTACCTCGACGCGGGCATGTTGCCCGCCGACCCGAGCATCGACGAGTCCGCCGCGTGTCAGAACGCGCTCGCGGCGATCGTCCGCCTCCGCCACTCGTCGCTCGGTTCCCTCGAGGCA
Source organism: Curtobacterium sp. AC273 (assembly GCF_979253735.1). Classification (NCBI taxonomy): domain Bacteria; kingdom Bacillati; phylum Actinomycetota; class Actinomycetes; order Micrococcales; family Microbacteriaceae; genus Curtobacterium; species Curtobacterium sp. AC273. Next base: position 365,653 of record NZ_CEEDDU010000005.1, read on the forward strand.
GCCGCGGCGAACGAGGCCCCAGCCGACGAGTCGTGGATCAGCGGCGTGCTCGCGAACATCTCGATCGAGGCGCGGTCCGGTCGCGACGTCCCGCTCCGACCGGAGGCCCCGACCGAACGGCCCGTCATGACCGAGGGTGCGATCCGCTCCCTGGTCCGCAGTGTCGGCGACGGCGTGCCGGACGCCCTCATCGCCCGGTGCCGGCTCGAGGGCGACGTCGTCGAGCTCGGCGCGCCGGTGCGGGTCGTGGTCGAGATCGCCGTCCGCGCCGGAGCGGCCATCCCGGCCGTGGCGTCCGAGGTGCGCGAGGCGGTCGCCGAAGTACTCGCCACCCAGACGGACCTGCTGGTCGAGTCCGTGGACGTGGTGGTCCGCGACCTGCTGCCCCCGACGACCGACGACGAGGAGGACCGCGCATGAGCGCCGACGACGACGTCCTGACCGCCGTGGAGACCGCCGTCCTCGCGGTCCCCGGCGTGACCGAGCTCTACCACGCACGCCCCACCCTGGGCGCGACGATCGACACCGCGAAGCGGCTCGCGACGCGTGCAGCGCTGGCGCGGGTCGTCCTCGACGACGACGTCCTGCGCGTCGTGATCGGCACCGACGGAGCACGTCCGGCACCGGAGACGGCCCGCGCGGCGCACCTCGCGGCCCTCGCGGTGGCCGAGGCCCACGGCCTCGCCCTCAGCCGGGTGGACGTCCGGGTCGCGCGCGTCGGCTGACGGATCCGCCTGACGGCCTGGAGGCGCGGTGCGGGCCCGCACCGCGCCTCCAGGCCGTGTGACGGTCGCCTGTTCGGACCGCCACCGGTGCGCAGACCGGGTCACCCCTCCCGAGTGAGGCGGCGGCGTCCGCCGCGATGCACCATCGCCGCATGGTGGAGACGGGGTCGCGGCGGTCGGACGGTGCGCGCGAGGCGCGCTGGGTCCGGATGCGGTCGCGCTTCGGCGACGCACGGTTGGACCGCGTCGGCGCGGTCGCGTCGCTCGGCGCCGCCGTGACCGGCGTCGGCATGGGGTTCGTCCGTCTGGCCGTGCCGGCATCCGACCCGTGGGCGGTCGGCCGCTTCACCGCACTCGAGGTCGTCCTGGCCGTCCTGTGGACGTCCGTGCCGGCGTCCGTCGGTGCGTCGCTCGGACTGGACCCGCTGCGACGGTTCGTCACGGCCCTGCTCGGCGGCGCCGGCCTGGCGCTCGCGGCCGCTTCGACGGCGGGGGAGGACCCGCTGGTGCTCCCGCTCACCGCTGCCGGCGCGTCGGTCCTGGCGACCGGTGCGGCCTGGTGGCTGCTGGCACGGCGGATGACGACGGCCCCGCACCGTGCCGCGTGGACGGCTGTGGCCGGGCTGCACGGCGCGACCGGGCTGGTGCTGATCGGGGTCGAGCGTCTGGGCGTCGGCCCGGGAGACGACCTCGTCCTCGTCGCCGGCGCGTTCGTGTGGCTCGGACTCGGCCAGGCCGCCGTGCTCGCGATCCGGGCACAGGTCGTCGACTGACGGTCGTTCAGGAACCGGCCGAGGCCGTCGCCGACGAGGACCGCGCCGACCAGCACGAGGACGACGATCGTCACCGCCCGGGAGTTGTGGCGGAGCCACGCCCGGACCTGGCCGAGCCGCCCGCGAGCCGCGTCGCCGCCCACCAGCGCGTAGACGATCGGACCGGTGACCGTGCTCGTCATCAGCACGGTACCGACCGTGAGCAGCACGCCGGTCGGAACCGGTGGCAGGTCCGCCGGGGCGAGCACCAGGCCCACACCGGACGCGAGCAGCAACGCCTTGGGCCGGAACGCGAGCACCGCGCCGACGGCCAGGGCGACGGCGGGGCGAACGGTCCCGACGGCGGTCGCGAGCAGGCCACTCGCCCGACCCGGACCGGTCGTGCCGCGGCGTCGGAAGAGGACGCCGCCGGCGACGACCGCGGCGACGCCGAGCAGGCACTCGCAGAGGCCGAGGGCGGGCGACCCGGTGACCGTGACGTCGGCGAGGAGGACGCGGCCGAGGAGTGCGGTCGCGGCGGCCGTGACGGCGAGGACGGCGACGACGTACCCGGCGGCGAAGAGGACGGCCGGGCCGAGACCGCGTCCGCCGAGCAGCAGCGTCAGCACCGCGGCGATGGGGACGGAACTCAGCGCCCCGGCGATCACGAGGGGCAGCATCTGACCGATCACGGCGAGCACGGTGCTCCTGTCCGCCCTCGTCGCGGGCTGCCGGGTCCGGGTTCAGGCCCGGGTGTCGTCCTCGTCGATCCGGCGGACCGTGCGCTGCCCGGTCACGGGGTCGACGTCGGTGACCACCGTCGTCTCGGCGCGGCGCGGTCGGAGCCGCAGGACGATGCCCAGCACGAGGACCAGGAAACCGGCGACCATGAGGATGTAGCCGATGAGCTGGATGTCGATGCCGACCACCTGGAAGTCCAGGGCGAACGCCAGGATCGCCCCCACGACGAGCAGGAAGATCCCGCCGCCGATGCTCACGGGGTCACCGCGTGCGTGTGGACGTGCCGTGCCGTCGCAGGAGTCATGAGCGCACGCTGCACCCGGCGCGCGCGGGGTGCATCACCCGCCCCGGGTGATCCGTCCGGCGCCCGTCAGATCACCCGCTTGGGGTGGTCCTCCCCGTTCGTCGCGCCGGGTAGACCTGGGCCATCAACTCAGGGAGGAACGGTCATGGACTTCTGGGACACCTTTTGGGCGATCGTCTGGTACGCCTTTCTCGCCTTCACGTTCGTCGCGGCGCTCATGGCGCTGTTCTCCGTCATCGCCGACCTCGTCCGCGACCGCGAGCTGAGCGGGTGGTACAAGGCGATCTGGGCCTTCTTCCTCGTGTTCGTGCCGTTCCTGACGGTGTTCGTCTACTTCATCGCGCGGGGCCGGGGCATGGCCGACCGCAGCGCCCGAGCCGCCGAGCGGGACCAGCAAGCGGCCGAGGGGTACATCCGCCGGGTCGCCGGGAGTTCGCCCTCCGACGAGATCGCGAAGGCCCGGGCGCTCCTCGACGCGGGGACGATCGACCAGGCCGAGTTCGAGGCCATCAAGCGACACGCCGTCGGCTCCGGCCGCCCGGCAGCCCACGCGACGGCCTGGAGACCGTGACCACCTTCACGTACGGGCCGGCCGAGGTCTTCGTGGCCGCCTACCGGGGCGAGCTGCCGGACGCCGCCGTGCTCGGAGCGCTGACGGACCTCGTCGCGAACGAGACCGTCCGGCTGCTCGACCTGCTGCTCATCAGCCGCGACGCCGACGGCAGCGTCCGGGTCCGTGAGGTCGACGACGTGACGCCGGACGGGTTCCCGGACGGGCCGATCGTGCTCGAAGCGCGTGGCCTCGCCGCGAACGACGACGTCGACCACGTGGCCGACTCGCTCGAGCCCGGCACCTCGGCGGCGATCGTCGTCATCGAGCAGCTGTGGGCGAAGTCGCTCGCGGAACGGTTCGCCGACAGCGGCAGCCACCTGCTCTGGAGCGCCCCGGTGCCCGCGCCCGAGCTCAACGAACTCGCCGCCGCGGCGCACATCGGGTAGGGGACGCCATGCCGTTCAGACGTTTCGGCCGACCGGGGACTCCTCGGCCTCGCCGCACGGACCGCCGTCGTCGCCGGGACCGCATCCGCGGTCGGCGGTGCGATGCGGAACCACCAGGAGCGTGCCGCCGAGGAGCGTGCCGAGGCGGACGCCTGGGACGCCGAGCAGACCGTGCCGATGCGACCGGCGCCGCCGGCTCCCGCTGCACCGCCGCCGGCTTCCGGTTCCGCCGACCTGCTGACCGAGCTGGAACGGCTCGGGCAGATGCAGCAGCAGGGACTCCTCACCGCCGACGAGTTCGCCGCGGCCAAGCAGCGGCTGATCAGCGGCTGACCACCACACACCACGAAGGGGACGCACCATGGCAACGACCACCACCGCCACCGCCACCGACTCGACCGTCGGCGTGTTCGACTCGAGCGACGACGCGCTCGGGGCGGCGAAGGCGCTCAAGGACGCCGGCTACGGCGACGACGTCGTCTCGATCGTCGGCAAGGGCGTCAAGGACGACAAGAAGGTGCACGGCTGGATCCCGGTCGGCAACGAAGCCGGCACGTTCGGCGGATGGGGTGCGCTCTGGGGCGCCCTCACGGGCTGGCTGCTGCTCGGCTTCGTCTGGCTGCCCGGCATCGGCTGGGTCGCCGCGGCCGGCTGGCTGGCGAGCACCCTCGTCGGCGCCGGCATCGGTGCCGGACTCGGAGCACTCATCGGCCTCGCCGTGCCGGAGGAGGAGATCCCGCAGTACGAGGACGACCTCAAGGCCGACCGCTACCTCGTCGTCGTGCACGGCGATGCCGCGACGGTCGACGCCGCGCACCGGATCATCGACGCCGCCAGCCCGGTGCGCGTGAACCGCTACTCCGCCTGACCCACCACCGAACCGAAGGGAACGACCATGGCAGACCTCATCGTGATCTCGTTCGACGACGACGCGAACGCCGTCGCCGCGTACGAGGAGGTGCAGCAGTTGCAGAACGACCTCGTCGTCGAGCTCTGCCGGCCTCGCACTCGTCCGCGTCGACGAGAAGGGCAAGACGCACGTCGAGACACCCGGACCGGTCGGGAAGGTCGGAGCGGGAGCGGCCGGTGGTGCGCTGTTCGGCACCCTGCTCGGGCTCCTGTTCTTCGTGCCGTTCTTCGGCCTCGTCATCGGCGGAGCCCTCGGGGCACTGTTCGCCGGACTCGACAAGACCGGGCTGAACGCCGAGTTCCGCGACCGCGTGAAGAGCGCCGTCGCCGACGGTCGGTCCGCGGTGGTGATCTACGCGACCAAGATCACCGAGGACAAGTTCGGTGCCGCGCTGTCGCGCTTCGGCGGGACGGTCGTGCAGACCTCGCTGTCCGCCGACGACGAGCACGAACTCGCGCACGACATGACGGGTGCTCGCTGAGCCCCCACCGATCGACGACGCGCCGCCGCCCCTGACCGCGGCGGCGCGTCGTCCCCACGTCTTCGAAGGGACCGGGCCATGGGTGCGCCTCATCGTCGGGCTCATCGCCCCCGCGCTCGGCATCCTGCTCAGCCCGCTCGCGATCATGGCGCTCGTGGCCGAGTTGCTCTCGCGGCGCTACCGCGAGAACGGTCTGGCGTTCTTCATCGGGTGGTTGCTCGCCACCGTGGTCGTCGTCGGGGTCTCGGTCGCCGTCTTCACCGCGATCGACTTCCACCCGCGCACGGACACCCCCGTCTGGCTCGGCGTCGTCCGGCTCGTCATCGCACTCGGCCTGCTCGCCGCCGCCGTGTGGGTGTACCGCCGCGGTGGACGGCGCCTGCGGAAGATGTCGGAGGCCTCCACACCCGAGGAGGTCGCGGCCGCCGCACCGCAGCTGCCCGGGGTGGCTGCAGAAGGTGAGCGAGTTCACGCCGGGCCGGTCCCTCGCCCTCGGGTTCGGGATCTTCGCGATCAACCCCGTCGATGCGTCCTGCGCGATCATCGCCGGCCTCGACATCGCCGGGGCGCAGGTGACGATCGTCGAGGGAGCGGTCGTGGCGGTCGGGTTCGTGGTCGTGGGCGTCGCCCCGATCGCCGTGCCCGTGGCGTACGTCCTGGCTCGGGGTGGAGCGGCCGCCCCGGTCCTCGAACGCCTCCGGGTGTGGATCGCCGGACACACCAACGTCCTGAACGCCGCCCTCATCCTCGTCATCGGCGTGCTGCAGTTGCAGAAGGCCGTCTCCGCCCTGGTCTGACACCCCGTCCGACCCCACCACCGCCCCGCTCGGGAAGGAGCGCGTCATGACCACCACCGAGGACCAGCTGGCTGCACTCCGCGCCGAGAACGCAGCACTCCGTCACCAGCTGTCGGCGCGCTCGGCACCGGACCGGGCGGAGCCTCGCCGTCGTGGCTGGGCGTGGGCGATCCCGTCCGCCGCGCTCATCGTCATCGGTGCGGTGCTCGCGCCCGTCGCGGTCGTCTCGACCTGGGCGCAGCGCGAGGTGACCTCGACGGACGCGTTCGTCGCCACCTTCGCGCCGCTCGCGCGGGACCGAGCGGTGCAGACCTTCGTCGCGGACCGCACCGTCGGGGTCATCGAGGACCGGCTCGACGTCGCCGAGCTCACCGGGACGGTCTTCGACGGCATCGGTTCGCTCGACCTCCCGCCGCGAGCGAAGACCGCACTGTCGGCGCTCGAGGCACCCGCCACCGCCGGGATCCAGGACCTCATCAGCTCCACCGTCGACCGGTTCGTCGCGTCCGACCAGTTCGCGACGCTGTGGAACCGCCTGCTCCGGACCGGGCACACCCAGATGGTGGCGTCCCTCAGCGGTGACCGACGAGCGGCGGTCGCGATCGGCGAGGACGGCTCGATCGGGATCCAGCTCGGCCCGGTGGTCGCCGAGGTCAAGGACCGGCTCGTCGACCGCGGCCTGACGTTCGCCTCGCGGATCCCGGCGGTCGACCGCACCATCGTGATCGCCACCTCGGACGCCGCGGTCCGCGCGCAGACCGGCTACACCCTCCTTGCAGGTCACCGCGGTCTGGCTGCCGTGGCTCGTCGTCGCCTGCATCGGGATCGGCGTCGTGATGGCACGCCGCCGTGCACGAGCGCTGGCCCTCGGGGCGGTCGGCGTGGCAGTGGCGATGCTCGCGACCCTCGCCGGGATCGGCATCGGTCGGGTGGTCACGGTGCGCACCCTCGCGCCCGAGCTCATGCCGCGGAACGCCGCGCGCGCGATCTACGACGCCGTCGCGGCGTTCGCCGTGCACGCCGCAGTCGCCACGGCGGTGCTCGGACTGGCCCTGGCCCTCGTCGCCTGGTTCGCCGGCACGTCGGTGCCGGCGCGGCGGGTGCGGGGGCCGCGGTGGCGGGGGCCGCCTCGCTGCGGCGATGGGGCGACGCGCACGGGGTCGGCACGGGGCAGGTGGGCGTGCAGCTCCACCGTGGGCGGGTGCTCGTCCGCACGCTCATCGCGCTCGGGGCCGCTGCGGTGATCGTGCTCCACCGTCCGCTCGAACCGGCGCTCATCGTGTGGACGCTCGTCGGGGCGCTCGTGCTGGTCGCCGTCCTCGAGGTCGTCCAGCGGCCGACCGTGCCGAGCGGGCGGTGAGGGCGATGCCGTTCTGGCGACGCCGCGCTCGGGCCGTGGTCGCACCGGTGGTCCCGGAGGACGCCGCCGAGCGAGCGGGCGGCTCAGGACGAGGACTCCGGATCATGCTCGGGCTGGCGGCCGCTGTGGTCGTCGCCATCGGGTGCGCCCGCTTCTCGGGATCATCGGGCCCACTGTCCTCGCCCTCGTCGTCACGATCTGCGTCCAACCCGCCCGGGTCTTCCTCGAGCGGCTCGGCGTCGCCCGGAGCCTGGCCTCCGCGCTCGTCATCGTCGTGATCCTGGTGCTGATCGTCGGCTTCTCACTGGCCTTGGTGGTCTCCGTCGCCCAGTTCACGACGCTCTTCCCCCAGTACGCCGACCAGATCCACGACTTCGAGGTGCAGCTCGGTGGCTGGCTGACGTCGCTCGGCATCGGGCAGCAGGAGGTCCAGACGCTCCTCGCCGGGCTCAACCCCGGGAAGATCATCGGCGCCGTGTCCGACGTCGTGGGCAGCGTGTTCGGCCTCGGCGTCAGCCTCGTCGTCGTCCTGGCGCTCATCGTGTTCATGACGCTCGACGCGGGATGGGGGGCACCTGATCGCCGACCGGCTCCGGCCGGTTCGTCCCCGCCTGGTCGAGGCACTCACCGGCTTCACCGTCAGCGTCCGCCGCTACATGGTCGTCACCGCCGGCCTCGGCGCCGCCGTCGCGGTACTCGACGCCCTCGCGCTGGTCCTGCTCGGGGTCCCCGGCGCAGCGCTCTGGGGGCTGCTCGCGTTCATCACGGGCTTCATCCCGAACATCGGCTACTGGATCGGCATCATCCCGCCGGTGATCCTGGCGCTGCTGGCGAACGGCTGGCAGAACGCGGTCGTCGTCATCGTCGTGTACGCGGTCATCAACGGGGTGATCCAGTCCGGGCTGCAGCCGCACATCGTCGGCTCGGCGGTGTCGCTCAACCAGACCGTCGCGTTCCTGTCGGTGGTGTTCTGGTCCGCCGTGCTCGGCCCGCTCGGGGCGATCCTCGCGATCCCGCTGACCCTGCTGGTCCGCGCGGTCCTCGTCGACGCGAACCCGGACGCGCACTGGATGCGTTCGGTCCTCGGCGACGTGACCGGGCTCGGCCCGCCGTCCCGCAGGCAAGGACGACGAGGGCGGCGGACACCGGACGGCACCACGACCAGGAAGGACGCACCGTGACCACGGCAGCACTCATCGGCGAACTCCTGCCCCAGGCGGTGACCATCGCGATCAGCCCGATCCCGATCATCGCCGCGATCCTCGTGCTCCTCAGCCCACGGGCACGGTCGGTCGCCACCGCGTTCCTCGTCGGCTGGGTGGCCGGCATCGCGGTCGCGGTCGTGGTCGTCACGCTGCTCTCCTCGTCGGTCCCCGCCACCGACCCGGACGCCTCGAAGCCGGTCGCCGGCGTCGTGAAGACCGTCCTCGGCGTGCTGCTCGTCCTGCTCGCCGTGCGGCAGTGGCGGGCCCGGCCGGCACCGGGCACCACGGCGGCGCCTCCGAAGTGGATGGCGGCGATCGACTCGATGACGCCCGTGAAGGCCGCCGGACTCGCGTTCCTGCTCGCCGCGGTCAACCCGAAGAACCTCATGATGGCCGTCGCCGCGGGCGTCACGGTCGGTACGAGCCAGGCGTCCACCGGAGCCGTGGTCTGGTCGCTCGTCGTCTTCGTCGTGATCGCATCCCTGAGCATCGCGCTGCCCGTGGTCGGGTTCCTCGTCGCGGGTCGGCGGATCGCGGACCGCTCGGGACCATGCGGGACTGGTTGACGGCGAACAACGCCACGATCATGGCCGTGCTGTTCCTGGTGATCGGCGTGACCACCCTCGGCAAGGGCATCGGGTCCTTCTGATGCGGATCCTCGCCGGGCTGGACCGGCACACCTGGAGCACCGAGGTCCTGTCCGGCGTCACGCTCGCCGCGATCGCGATCCCGCTGAACATCGGCTACGCGCAGATCGCCGGGCTGCCACCCACCGCGGGCCTCTACTCGCTCATCGTGCCGGCGGTCCTGTTCGGCCTCCTCGCCTCGAGCCGGCAGCTCGTCGCGTCGCCGGACGCGGCCGCGGCGGCCCTGGTCGGGTCGTCGCTGGCGGGGCTCGCCGCGACCGGGAGCGCCTCGTACATCCAGCTCGCCCTGGCCCAGGCACTGTCGGGGCCGTCGTCTTCGCGCTGTGCGCCGTCCTGAAGCTCGGGTTCCTCGCGAACTTCCTCTCCGCCCCGATCCTGGTCGGTTTCGTCGGCGGCCTCGCGCTCGACATCCTGCTCAGCCAGGTGGCGAAGATGCTCGGGGTGAAGGTGGACAGCGGCGACGAGTTCCTCCCGCGCCTCGGCGAACTCCTCGCCGGACTCCAACACCTCAACGTCTGGTCGGTGTGCCTGTCGGCAGGGTCGGTGCTCCTGCTCCTGATCGGCCGTCGGTACCGTGCGGTCCTGTGGGCCCTCGTGGTCCTCGTCCTGACGACCGTCGTCCTGGTGGTGTTCCGGCTCGACGACGCCGGGGTCGCGGTGCTCGGCGAGGTCCCGGCCGGCCCGCCGACCCTCGACGTGGCCCCAGATCTCCTGGCAGCAGTGGGTCCAGGTCGTCCCGAGCGCCGTCGCGCTGACGCTGGTCGCGATGGCCGAGGGACTGCTCGTCGCCCGGCGCTACGCGGAGAAGAACGACTACCGCGACCACGCGAACCGCGACCTCTACGCCTTCGCCGCGTCGAACCTCGGCTCCGGACTCACCGGCGGGTTCACCGTGGGGTCGTCCGCGTCGCGCACGGCGGCGATGGACCAGAGCGGGTCGCGCACGCAGCTGCCGTCGCTCGTCGCGGCGGTGCTGACGCTCCTCGTGGTCTGCTTCGGGACGGCGCTGCTCCAGGACATCCCGTCGCCGGCGATCGGTGCGATCGTCGCGGTGGCGGTGGTCCCGCTGCTCGGCATCCGCGACTTCGCGCGGCTCTGGCGGCTCCGGCGGTTCGAGTTCGCGGTGGCCGCGGTCTGCTTCCTCGGAGCGCTCCTGCTCGGGCCGATCATCGGCATCGTCATCGCGTTCGTGCTGTCGCTCGTCAACGTCATCCGTTCCGCCGCCAACCCGCCGGTCGACGTGCTCGTGCCGAGCGGCGACCCGGTGGACGTCTTCCGCGCGGCACGGAACGGGAGCGTCACCGCCGAGCCGGGCGTCGTCGTGCTCTGGTTCGCCGGGCCGCTCTTCTTCGGCAACGCGCAGCTGTTCGCGAGCGCGCTCCGGTCGGCCGTGACCGCCGGCGGGGAGGAGGGGGTGCACGCGCTCGTGCTGGACTGCAGCGCCGTCACCGGGATCGACACCACCGCCGCCGACGTGGCCGGCGAAGCCCTGGACTGGGCCCGCGCCAACGGGGTCACGGTGGCGTTCAGCCGGGCACGCGCAGCGACTCGGGCGGACCTCGAGCACTTCGACGGCCCCCCCCCCCCCCCCCCCCCCCCCCCCCCCCCCCCCCCCCCCCCCCCCCCCCCCCCCCCCTGGTCGGCGACAGCCGCTTCTTCCCGAGCAACCGGGCGGCGGTGGCCGAACTCGCGCGCTGACCTGGCGGCGGTCAGCGGTCGGTGTCCGTCCTCAGCGCAGCTGTCGGAGTTCGGCGATGTCGAGCCCGAGGTCGGCGATCCGCGCGAGCAGGCCGTGCAACTGCGTCCTGGTCGGCGAGGTCCCCGACGAGCAGGGTCTCGCCCGGGCCGATCTGCACCAGCGCGAACTCCGGGAAGGCCGCCGTCAGCGTGTCCGACAGGGCGTACGGCAGACGGACCTCGTAGCGGCTCATCGTCGGCCTCCCGCTCGTCGTGAGGGTTCGATCCTCCCGCTGCGGCCACGTCGTCTGGTTCCCCTGAACCGGGTGAGGTCCGGTGGTCAGAGCAGGCCGCGCCGTCGAGCGGCCTGCACCGCCTCGGTCCGTCCGGCGGCCGACAGCTTGCCGTAGATGCCCCGCAGGTGCGTCTTGATGGTGTTCACGCTGAGGTGGTGCTTCGCGGCGATCTCGGCGACCGTCTGGTGCGCCGGCAGCTCGAGCAGCAGCTCCTGCTCCTTCGGCGTCAGCGGGACGGCGGCGTCGGGCTCCTCGCGCCCGACCCCGATGCGTTCGTGGTCGGCGAGCGCCAGGACGTGGTCCGCGTACGGTTCGAGCGCGCCGTACGATCCGCGGAACCGGAACACGAGCTGCGCGCCGGCTCCCCGGCAGGCGAGGAACTCGCGCGCGTAGCCGAACTCCTCGCTCACGGCGAGCGCACGACGGACCCGCTCTGCGGCCTCGCCGGGCCTGCCGTGGGTGCAGGCGTGCTCGGCGAGGGCCAGGTGCGCGTTCACGATGCTCGAGCCGGACCACGCGGCGTCCCGGCCGTCGACCACCGATGCGACCTCGAGCTCCAGGAGGTGGTCGTTCCGGCCACCGGCGAGCAGCCGCAGGGTGTTCACCTCGAGGCAGTCCGACCCGAGGACCTCGGCGACGAGCCGGCGGACCTCGGCTGCTGCCGGGGCGCCGTGCAGGACCGTCGGCCACGTGTGCAGGCGCACTGCGACCCACGCGATCACCCGTGGGTGCCGACGGCCGTCGAAGCGCACGAGCTGGACCAGCCGGGCGAGGGCCTCGCGCGGGGTGGGGGAGGCGTCGAGCGCGGCGACGAGCAGGAGCGCCCGCACCTGGAAGAGCAGTCCGAGTTCGCTGCCGGTCGGGTCGGCCGCGTCGATGCGGTGCAGCGAGGTGAACGACACCGGCTCGCACCGCGTGTAGGCGCGGGAGGTGGAGAGCAGCAGCGCGCGGGCGGTCGCTCGGTTGTAAGGCGGGGACGTGTCGAACGTCACCGCGCCCATCCGGGCCTCGTAGGCGCAGGCCGTCCGCCAGTCTCCGGCACGGACGGCCAGGGTCGCGGCAGTGTCCGTCGCGATGAGGTAGACCCAGGCGTGTCCGGCGTGGGCCGCGGCACCCTGGATCGAGCGCAGGAGCTGGTCGGCGTCCTCACGGTGTCCCGCGACGACGAGGCACCAGGCCACCGCGGCACGGAGCAGGAGCGCGACGTCGAGTGAGTCGACGGGTGTCTCGCGGAGGAACGCCCCGAGTTCGCGCAGTCGGGACTCCGCGGCGTCCGCGTCCTCGATCGTGAACGAGCCGAGCGCCTCGACGACGGGACGCCACCGGCGCGCGACCTCCGGGGCCGCATCAGCGAGCAGAGCCGCCGCCTGCACGAAGCGTTCCTCGGTGCCGATCCGGTCCGAGAACGCCGGGGCGTCCATGCCGAGCCGGATGGTGAGCGTGGCGAGGGTGTCCTGGCACGACGGCAGCGCCTTGCAGAGCAGTCGCCACGAGCGCGGCGCGGCCCTGCATGAGGAGCACGCCGCCGGAGCGCTCGACCTGCGCCCGGAGCGCGACCGGGTCCCGCGCCAGCAGTGCCTGCTCGAGCGCGAGGGCGTGCTGCCCCTGCGCTTCGTACCAGGTCGCCGCGGCCGCGTGGTTGCGGACCGACCCGCACTCGTCCCGCCGGCGGAACTCCGCCCGCATGAAGCCAGCGAGGATCGGGTGGAACCGGAAGCCGTCCTGGTCGGCGCTCGTCGTGACCAGCACGTTCCGTGCGCTCAGCCGCTGGAGCACCGCGCCGGCGTCGGGGCGTCCGGTCAACGTGACCGCCAACGCCAACGGGACGTCGGTCGCCACCGCGGTGCGCATGAGGACGTCGCGGTGGTCGTCGTCGAGCGAGTCGAGCACCCGGGTGACCAGGTAGTCGGCCACCTGGTGCTGGTCGCCCTCGAAGTGCCGCACGGCGGCGGCCCGGTCGGGCTGTTCGAGGAGGTAGGGGATCGCGAGCGCGAGACCGGCTGCCCACCCGTCGGTCCGGGTCGTCAGGGTCTCGGCGTCCTGGATCGGCAGGACGAGGTCGGACCGCAGGGCGAGCGCGAGGGTGTCCTCGACGCTGAACGCGAGGTCCTGCGGGGTACGACGAGCCGGCCGCCTGCAGCGTCGGTCACCGCGGCGAACCCGCTCGGTTCGAACCGTCCGGTGACGACGACGCGGGTCCGCGGGCCGAGTCCGCTGAGCAGCCGGACGAGCGGGGGGACGCCGGAGTCCGCCGAGCAGCCGGTCGACGTCGTCGAGGAACAGCCAGACCTCGGCCTCCCCGTCTTCGTCCGGCCCGCCGGTCGGGTGCTGCAGGAGGACCGTCGCGTCCAGCCAGCGGACGACGGCGCCGTCCGCGGCGAGGACGTCGGCCCAGCGTGCCAGCGCGGTGCTCTTGCCCGCACCGGCCGGGGCCCACATCGTGAGCAGTCGGCGATCGGACTCGCGGAAGTGACGGAGGTGCCCGAGCAGTCGTGGTCGGTCGAGTGCGTCAGCGAGGCGTTCCCCTGACGCGCGGTGCTCGGTGCTCCTGGTCTCCTGGTTGGTGTACATGTGGAGCCTTTCCCTGAAAAGGCGTGCTGCTGCACACCCTAGGTGCCGAAAGTGGACACCGGGAGGCCCCGAGGTGCGTCACCCGGACAATCACCCCATCCGGGTGAGCGCCCGCGCGGAACGGATGGCGTCTCAGGCCTCCGGTCCGGCCGGTGGCCTCGCCAGGGCCGCCTCCACCGACGGGTACACGCGCTCCTGGTCGACGAGCCCGCCGAACCACCTCGACCGTCCGGCGGTGACCGCAACGGATCCGGTGACCCCGGCGAGCAGCAGCACGACGCGCCGCTGCCGGAGCTCGCGGTCGAGGTCGGCCAGTCCGTCGAGCACGGTGACCGAGGTCTCCTGCACGCGCGAGAGGTCGAGGACGAACGCGACGACGGGGATGTCGGCGTCCGCAGCGGTGCGAGCATCGACGAGGTCGAGGACCGCCGTCTCGTACCCGAGCACGTTGGCGGTGTAGACCGCACCCTCGACCCGGGCGCTCATCGTCCGGCCGGCGGCGGGGCCGGGGACGAGCCGGACGCGCTGGAGTTCCCGGAGGACCAGGAAGTAGGTGCCGAGGACCCCGACGAGCACCGCGGCGAGCAGCCCGGCGGTCAGCCCGACCGCGGCCGTCACCACCGCGAGCCAGAAGTCCCTCCGGCTGATGCGTGCGATCCGCCGGAGCTCCGCGACGTCGATGAGTCCCACGACCGCGGTGACGACGAGTACCGCGAGCGTCGCGGTCGGCATCAGCGCGAGCACGGGCCCGAGGACGAGTGCGACGAGCACGGCGAGCGCAGCCGTCACCAGGGCGGAGACCTGCGTCCGGGCGCCGGCACGTTGGTTGACGGCGCTCTGCGAGAACCCACCGGCGGCCGGCAGGGCCTGCGTCACGGAACCGGCGAGGTTCGCGGCGGCGGTGGCGAGCAGCTCGCGGTCGCTGTCGATCTGCGGCTCGCTCGGGCGTCGGATCCCGCGTGCGACCGCCGCCGACTCGAGGAACGCCATCATGGCGATGCCGAGCGCGCCCGGCAGGAGCGCGGGGACGAGCGTCAGGTCCGGCAGCGCCGGTACCGGCAGACCGCTCGGGACGGGCGGGATCACCTCGACGCCGTGAGCCGGCAGTTGCAGGAGAGCCGCGGCAGGCGATCCCGCCGGCGACGACGACGAGGGGACCGGGGACGACGGGCAGGAACCGCCGCAGGAGCAGCAGCACGGCGATCGAGGCGACGGACAGCACCACCGTCGGGCCGTGCGCGCGGGGGAGCGCCTCGACGACGGCCACGACGGAGCGGATGAAGCCGGCGCCGGTGGGGTCGTCGCGCAGGCCGAGCAGCTTGGGCAGCTGTCCGACGGCGACGGTGGCACCGACGCCGATCTGCACGCCGACGAGGGTCGACTTGTTGATGTTCTCGACGAGCGAGCCGAGTCGGAGCAGTCGCGCGAGCACCAGGACGAGTCCGACCAGGAGCGTCAGCGTGGCCAGGGCACGGAGCGCGTCGTCGGACCCCGCGGGCGACGCCGGCCGCGACGAACGTCGTGGCGCTGAGGGTCGCGATCGTCGACGTCGTGGAGACGCTCATGGCCCGCGAGCCGCCGAGGAGCGCGTAGACGACCATCGGGGCGGTGCAGGTGTAGAGCCCGACCTGCACCGGGAGCTCGGCGATCGAGGCGTACGCCATCGCCTGGGGCACGACGACCGCGCCCGCGCTCAGCCCAGCGACGAGGTCGCGGCCGAACGAGGCCCGGTCGTACCCCCGGATGGTCGGGGCGAACCAGCTCCGTCGGCCGACCGGTGTGGCACCCGCCTCCATGGTCGGCTCCCGCCTGTCGGTCTGCTCGGCGATCGTGGTCGGCGCCGCACCCCGCGCACACGCCCGGAACGGGTGAGATCGTCGTCAGTCGAGCGCGTCCACCCGGGCACTGGTGAACCGCGGCGGGTCGGACGACACCGAACACGGCAGCCCGGTGCTCCGCAGCGCCTCGGCCACGGCGCGCACGACGTCGGACCGCACGGCCTCGCGGTCGTCGTAGGACGACCAGAACCGCACCGTCACGTCCGCCCACGCCGGGGTGAGGGTGTGCAGGAACACCTCCGGGTCGACGGCTGCACGACCGTCGATGGCGGTCACGGCGGAGACGACCGTCGGGCAGATCGCGTCGAGGTCGGGAGCGCCGTGGATGCGCGCCTCGACCTCGCTCCGCACGGCTCCGCTCTCGCTGGCGTTCCAGAGCGGGTTCTCGAGCAGCATCGTGTTCGGGATCCGGATCGTCCTGCCGTCCGAGGTCTTCAGCAGGACGGCCCGTCCGGTCATCTCGACGATGCGTCCGGCGACCCCCTCGACCTCGATCGAGTCCCCGATCCGCACCGGGCGTCGCGCCTGGATGACGAGCCCGGCGCCGAAGTTCGCCGCGATGCCGCGGAGCGCGAGGAACGCCACCGTGCTGATGATGAGCACCGCGGCGAGCACGGGCGCAGCGGCGCCCTCGAGCACGGTGAGCACGATCCCGATGGTGAGCAGCAGGACCGCGTACCGGGTCAGGCGTGCGGCGAGGTTGGTGGCGCTCGGCCCGAGGCCGCTCCACTTGGACAGGGCCGCGACGACCTCCGCGGCGCGCCCACCCGGACACCAGCCAGCCGGTGACGAGCACGACCAGCGCCAGGACGACGTCCCACGCGCCGAAGGACGAGTTCCGCACCAGCCCGCTCACGAACTCCTGCATGGCGTCTCCTGCTCCCGTTGGACGACGGAGCGTAGCCGCACGCGCACCACCGCCCATCGCACCCTCCGGGTGAGATGGGCGGCCCGAACCTCGGGGTCAGCGCGCCGGTCCGCGACCTCGAGCACGACCACGATCGCCACGACCAGCACCGCCGTCGCGACGAGCGACACCGCGGGCACGGCGGTGCTCGCGAGCACCGCCAGCGCGAGCACCACGACCACGACGTTCCACCCGGTGGTCAGCGACGGGCGGAGCGCGAGCCACCAGATCGCGAGCACGAACAGCGCGACGGGCACCGCGATCGTGCCGGCGACGGAGGCGTGGGACAGGTCGGCCTCACCCGCGTCCGCGCTGACGGCGACCTCGATGCCGGCGGGCAGCGCGCCGGCGGCCGCGAACACGAAGTAGTGGCCGTAGCCGAACACGAGGGCGGTGGGCAGCGACCGGATGTGGGCGTGCTGCTCCCGCGAGAAGTAGATCCACCACATGCCGACGACGATGACGAGGCCGCACGCCGCGAGCACGAGGAGCGACGCCAGGTGGTCGGCGTGCGCGATGCCGTCGATGACCGCGTTCGCGGACGCGACGAGCCCCTCGCCGAGGACGATGAGCGTGAAGAGGGAGTAGCGCTCGGCGATGTGCCGGGTGTGCCACGGGGTGGTGTGGGCGCCGACCTCCGCGAAGGGCGGGACCAGGACCTCGAGCAGGATGAGCACGGGGATGACGAACCGCTCGACCTCCCAGGGCAGCAGCACGGCGAGCACCCAGAGCGCCTGCACCACCACGATCCCCGCGGCGTAGCGGAGAGCCGTCCGCCGGTACTCGGGCGACGAGGCCGCGACCCGCAGCCACTGTCCGACCAGGGCGAGCCGCATCACCACGTAGCCGACGACCACGACGAGGGTGGAGCCGTCGACCATGACGGCGTGCACGCCCGCGGCGAGGACGAGCACGCCCGCCATCTGCACGACCGTCATGACCCGGTAGAGCCAGTCGTCGGTGTCGAACGAGGTCGCGAACCACGTGAAGTTGATCCAGGCCCACCAGATCGCGAAGAACACGAAGGCGTACGCGACCACCGCGGAGGCGACGTGCCCCTCGGCCTCGATCTCGTGCAGGTTCGACGCGGCGAACCCGACGGCGACGACGAAGACCAGGTCGAAGAGGAGCTCGAGGGGGCTGGCGGCACGGTGCCCCTCGGTGGGGTCGCGGGGCGCCATGCGGCGGAGTCCGATGGTGGTCACCCGGTATGCCTACACGACGAAGGGCCCCGGAGCGATCCCGGGGCCCTTGACGTCACGTGCTCAGTAGAAGTTCGACGCCTGCGAGTGCGCCCACGCCGCGCACGGCGTGCCGTAGGACTGGCTGATGTACTGCAGCCCCCACGTGATCTGGGTGGTGGCGTTGGTCCGCCAGTCCGCCGCGATCGTGCCCATCTTCGAGCCGGGGAGCGCCTGCGGGATGCCGGTCGCGCCGCCGTTCGCGTTGACGGCCTGGTAGTTCCAGCCGGACTCCTTGGTCCAGAGGTTGTCGAGGCACTGGAACTGGTCGGAACCCCAGCCGTACTTCGACGCGGCGAGCGAGCTGGCCGTGGCCTTGGCCCCGGCGGGGGTGTTGGTTGCAGCCTGCTTCCGCGCGGCCTCGGCTGCGGCGGCCCGCTCGGCTGCTGCCTTCTGCGCTGCCGCCTCGGCTGCTGCCTTCGCGTCGGCGTCCCGCTTGTCCTGCGTGGCGCTGGCGTTCGCGACGTCGGTGCTCGCGTCCACCGTCGAGGAGATCCGCGAGGTCAGTGCCGCGCCGGAGAGCTTCCGGTAGTCGCCGAGCGCGTCGATCCGACGCTCGAGCGCGGTCGTGTCGGTCTTCTCGTTCGCGGTCGAGATGACCGTCTGCGCCGTGGAGATGGTCGCGGCGGCCTGCGCCCGGTCGAGCGCGGTGCCGTCGAGGGCCGGTGCCGGAGTGGCGCTGGCACTCGGCATGCCGAGTGCCTCGCCGATCGCGGGCTGCGTCCCGACGGTCGCGATGCCGCCGGCGACGGCGAGGACCGCGGCGCCACCCACGATGAACGTCGTGGGACGGCGGAGCGCCCGGCGGAGGCGCCGGTCGCGGGTGTTCAGGGCCTCACGTCGGGTCGAGGCAGTGGTGGTGGGGAGGTCGGTGGTGCTGTGTCCTGTCATCGATTCCGGTGGTCGGCCGGCTCGTGGTGCGTGGCTGTCGACGTTGCGCGCGGGGGGTGGGGGAGCGCGCCGGTGTTCCGTGACGTGGGGACGTCCGTCGTCGAGAGCTCGCGAGCCGGGGGAGGACCGGACGGTGGTGTGGGGCCCGTCCGTCCGCCGGCCGGCAGCCGTGGGGTGGCCGCCGATGGGCGAAGCCGACACGATGACTCCCGAGTCTGGACGGCGCGTCCAGGGAGGCTGGCAGAACCGTCCGTCCACCCGTCGGTAACGGTTCGGTAACGACGGGATCAGGCCTGCGCGCTGTGCGCTTCCGGGAGCGATCGTGCCGCTCGCCCTGCGCCACCCGCTCGAGTGCGTCGAGCGCCGCGGCGATGGCGTCCACGTCGTGGTCGGGCAGGTCGGCGATGAGCTCGGCGACGATGCCGGTGCGGTCGGCGCGGGCGCGCTCGACCGCCGCGATGCCCTCGGGCGTCGCGGTCACCATGAAGGCCCGTCCGTCGCGCGGGTCGGCTTCGCGCTCGATGAACCCGCGCTGCTCGAGCTCGGTCAGGATGCGCGTCATCGTCGGCTTCGTGACCACCTCGATCCGCGACAGGTCGCCCGGGCGCAGGGGTCCTCGCGCTGGATGGTCGCGAGCGCGGACACGATGCCGTACCCGAGGGCGGCCGAGTCGGTCCGGGCCCGGCGGTTGATGCGGCCGACGGCGGCGGCGAGGCGCGCGGCGATCTCGGTGCGGTCCGGCTGGCGGTGGCTCATGCGGTGCTCCGGGTGGTCCGACAGGTGGTCGGAGCGATGTTACCGGCTTCCGTCAGTGCGTGACTGCGCGTGCCCGGCGCGCTCGGTCGGGGACTGCCGGGAGGCACGGGGAACGCGGGACGCCCGCCTCGCGTGGGCGAGACGGGCGGGTTCCTGTACGGCTGTTCAGCCAGGGTCAGCGCTTTTCCCCCGGGAGTAGGTGGATGGCCTCGGTCGCGAGCTCCGCGGCGACGTTGTCGCCCTGCTCGGTGGCCTCGCGCAGCAGGCGGAAGTCCGCCGTCATCCGGTCCCAGTCGACGAGCTCGTCGAGGTTCGGCAGGCGCAGCCGGAACGCCAGGCCATCCATGGTGTCGCGGCAGACCCGCTGCAGGTTCTCGTTGCCGCACTCCGCGACGTACAGGGCGAAGACCCCGAGGGCGTCGCGGTTGACGGCCGGGACGTCGTGCGCCTCGAAGTCCGCGATGGCGGTGTCGAGCTGGGCCAGGATCTTCTTCTTCGACGCCGCACCGAGCCGCGGGACCGCCAGGCGCACGACGCCGCCGAACAGCACGCCGAGCGTCTGCATCGCCTCGACGACCTCGGACGGGTTCGGGGTGGTCACCCGGGTGTACCGGTTCGGTGCCATCTCGATGAGACCGGCGCGGGCGAGCTGGCTGAGGGCTTCGCGGATCGGGGTGCGGGAGACCCCGAGCCAGGCGATCAGCTCGTCGTCGTTCAGCCGTTCGCCCGGTTCCAGCGTGCCGTCCATGATCGCGTCGTGGATCTTCTCGCGGACGGTGTCGCGGAGCAGCTGGTGCTCGGTCGGGTGCGCTGCTGGGGACCGGCATGCGGGTTCCTCCGGGTCGTGGTGGACGGGCGACGGGTTGCGCGGCCGACCGATCGGTACGGACGCATGGTTCACCGTACCTGATATACGAACGGCGTTCCGATCGGATCGAGGCGTGTCAGTCGTCGAGGTGCAGGAGGCGCACCGTCACCGGGTCCTCGCGGCCGCCGTACCAGCGGTCGAGCACCGCGCGGAAGGCCCGGATCGGCGGCGGCGTGCGTGAACAGGGTCATCGAGGAGCGCAGCTTCAGCGCGTCGACGCCACCGAGCAGGTCGTCGGCGGAGCGCGCGGGCGCGGTCGCCACGACGCCCGTCGCCTCGAGCAGCCGCGGGCCGAGCACCGGGGTGGTCGAGGTACGCCCGGGCCTCCGCCGCGCCGTCGAGGGAGTAGTGCTGCGCGGTCGCGCTCCGTCCGAGCCCGGCCAGCTGCGGGAAGACGAACCACATCCAGTGCGAGGTCTTCCGGCCGGCCCGGAGCTCGGCGAGCGCCGTGTCGTGGACGCCCTCCTGCGCGTGGACGAAGCGGTCGAGGTGGTGCGGGTCGTCGGTCACCGGACCACGTCCCCCCACGCGTACCGGACCGTCGTGCCGTCGACCACGAGCAGCGAGTCCGGTTCACGGTCGAACAGCCCGGACATCCCGACGGCGTCCGGCAGGTCGCCGTCCAGGCGTTCGAGCCGCGCCGACCGGACCGTCAGCGGCGGGTGCTGCCGCTGCCAGAACAGGGTCTGCGCGAGCAGGCGGGCGTGGATGCCCTGTCGGGTCGTGAGCTCGGCGGCCAGCGGGCTGTCGACGACGTCGCCGGCCACCACCCGGACGGTGGCCGCGTGGCGGGGCTGCACCGCGCCTCCAGGCCGTGCCCGCAGCCACCGGACCGGGTGCAGCGCGCGTGCTCGGGCCGGGTGCCGGACCGAGTGGTGCGCGATGGTGTCGCCGCGCCGGCGCGCCCGAGCGTGCGCGAACGTGTAGGGGACGCCGAGGAGCGCGTGCGCGGCGACGATCGCCGGCACGTTCGCGGTGTCGACCGTGCGGTAGGCGACGCCGCGCCGACCGCGGTCGTCGACGGTCAGGATCTCGATCGTGACCTCGGTCATCGAGCCGAGCCGGCCGGACGGCGGGAACGGCGGGACGCGGGTCTCGCGGAACATGTACGCCGACAGCCCCGCCCAGGCACTGCCGTCGACCACGTCCGGGCGGGTACCGGGCGGAACGAGCGCGGCCAGGGACGCCGGGTCGTGGCGCCAGTGCGCGAAGACGATGTCCTCCCACGCGTGCACGGTCACCGGGCGGTGCAGCAGCGGCACCGCGGCACGGTCCCGCGTCGCCCCGGTCACCGCTTCGGCGCGTGCCGGCCGACGCGCACGGCCCAGGCGACGAGGGGTGCCTGCAGCGGCAGGCGGAGGACGGAGCCGAGCCGCATCCCGCGGGTCGACCGCGGGCTGTCGAGCAGGTCGTTCGCCATCTTGAGGTTCGCGGGGAACACCGCGAGGAAGAGCGCGGCCGCGGCCCAGCCGGCGTTCCGACGGGTCGACGGCACCAGCAGGCCGGCCGCGATGCCGAGCTCGGCGGCACCGGAGGCGAGGGTCGTGATCCGTGCGGGCAGGGCGTCCGGCACGATCCGGTCGTAGCCCCGCGGTCGGAGGAAGTGGGTCACACCGGCCCCGCCGAGCACGACGGCGAGGAGGGTGGCGGTCCGGGTGGCGCGTCGTGCACGCTCGCGTCGTCGCATGCCTCCATCGTGCCCGGCGGACACCGCGCACGCACGGAGACCGCTCAGGTCAGCGCGGTCGCCACGAGGTCGAGGACCGCCGTCGCCACCTCGGCCTTGCTGCCCGAGGTCTCGCGGACGACCTCGCCGCCCGGCACGAGCACCTCGATCGCGTTCTCCTCGCGCTCGAACCCCGCCGACCAGCCGACGTGGTTCACCACGAGCAGATCAGCGGGCTTCCGGGTGATCTTCGCGCGGCCGAGCTCGATCCGTGCGGCCCGGTCGGGTTCGGTCTCGGCGGCGAAGCCCACGATGATCTGCCCGGTCCGGCGCGCCGCCACGAGGTCGGCGAGGACGTCCGGTTCCGCACGAGCTCGAGCGTCATGGTGTCGCCCTGCGACTCCTTCTTGAGCTTCTCGGCACGGACCTCGGCCGGTCGGTAGTCCGCGACCGCCGCCGTCATCACGACGACGTCGGCATCGGCGGCCGCGGTGTGCACGGCGTCGGCGAGTTCGAGGGCGGAGCCGACCGGCACGACGGTGGCGTCGAGTCCGGCGGTGAGCGACGACTCGACGTTCGCGGCGACGACCGTGACGGTCGCGCCGCGGCGGGCGGCGTCGGCGGCGATCGCGACGCCCTGGCGGCCGCTCGACCGGTTGCCGACGAAGCGGACCGGGTCGAAGGGCTCGCGGGTCCCGCCGGCGCTGACGACGACGCGCACCCCGGCGAGGTCGCCCTGCTCGCCGCGTGCGCCGGTGCCGGCGATGTCCGTGGTGCCGGCCTGGAGGCGCGGTTCGGCCCCGGCGGGCCGCTCGCCGTCGGCTCGTGGTGCGGTCCCGACCGCGTGGCCGGCGGTCGGTCCGTGGTCCAGCACGGCGAGCGCCGCGGTGACGATGTCCTCGGGCTCCGCCATCCGACCGATCCCCGCGTCGTCGCCCGTCAGGGCCCCGACCACGGGGCCGACGAAGCGGACGCCGCGCTCCCGCAGCGTGGCGACGTTCGCCGTGGTTGCGGGTGCTCCCACATCTGCGGGTGCATGGCGGGGGCGACGACGACGGGGGCCTCGGTCGCGAGCAGGGTCGTGCCGAGCAGGTCGCCGGCCATGCCCGCGGCCATCCGGGCGAGCGAGTCGGCGGTCGCGGGGGCGATGACGACCAGGTCCGCCCGACGGCCGAGGGACGACGTGCCGCACCTCGGCGACGTCCTCGAACACGCTCGTGGTGACCGGGTTGCGGCTGAGTGCTTCGAGCGTCGGCAGTCCGACGAACCGGAGCGCGCCCTCGGTCGGCACGACGTGCACGTCGTGGCCGCGCTTGACGAGGTCGCGGACGACGCCCACGGCCTTGTAGGCGGCGATGCCCCCGGTGATCCCGACGACGACGGTCAGACGGCTCCTCTGCTGCTGCGTTCACGTCGGTCACGCTACCCGGGGGCCCGTGCGAGGATCGACCCCATGTGCACCGTCGTCGTCCGCGTCGATCCCGGTTCCGACTGGCCCGTCACGATGCTCGCCCTGCGCGACGAATCGCCGGACCGACCGTGGGACCCGCCCGCCGCGTGGTGGCCGGAGCGCGACCCGTCGGTGCGCGGCGTCCGCGACCGCTCGGCCGGGGTGCCTGGCTCGCCGCCTCGGACGACGCCGGACTCGCGGTGGTGCTCAACCGTGCCGAGCCCGTCGCGAGTGCCGACGGCACCTGGACCACGCGCGGGGTGGTCCTGCTCGACGCCGTCGACGGGGTGCTCCCGGGGCACGACGGCACGGTGCCGACCACGCGGGCGTTCAACCTCGTCCGCGCCACCGCCGACGGCGCCGAGGTCGTCACGTGGGACGGCGTAGCGGTGCGCACCACGGCCCTCGGCCCGGGCGTGCACATGGTCACGCACGGCGAACCGGACGACCCCGCCGCGCCGCGCATCGGCCGCTGGCTCGAGGCGTTCCGTGGGGTCGGGGCGCCGGTCGGGCCGCCGGAGCTCGGGCCCTTCGACGAGCTCCGCGCCGTCGACGCCGGGGACGACGCGGGCGACGGGTGGAGCGGGTGGTTCGGGGTCCTCGCGGCGTCGGCCGCACTGCCGGCGGACGACCCCGACGCGATCCTGCGCGACGCCCACGAGCACGAGGGGCACGTCGCGACGCTCTCGATCGTCGCCGCAGCGGTCGGACCGTCCCGCACGGTGCTGCAGCACGCCCGCCTCACCGAACCCGGACGCCTCGACGGGTCGGTCGAGCTGCACCGCTCCTGAGCCAGGCCTCAGCGGGGCCGCGGTCCGTCCATCGGAGCGCGGCGTACCGTCCCCGACGTGCCCTCCCCACCCCTGGCTCGTGGGTCGCCGTGCGGCGGCCGCGACCGCACTGGCCGTCACCGTGTCGCTCGCCCTCGGCGCCTGCGCCGAGGGCTCCGCGTCGGCGGACGGCACCGCCACCACCAGCCGGGCGAGCGCAGCCAGCGGCCGACCGTGGAACGCCGCGCCGGGTGCCCGGGTCGTCGTGGTCGGCGACTCGATCAGCGGCGGGCACGGCCTCCCCGCCGAGCAGGCGTGGCCCGCGGTTCTCGCCCGGACGGAGCACTGGCAGCTGACGAACCTGTCGTGCGACGGCGCCGGCGTGCTCACCGAGGGTGACAGCGACTCGTGCGCGAGCGCGTACGAGGGGCTCGTCGAGCGGGCGGCCGCGCTCCGGCCCGCGGTGGTGCTCGTGCAGGCCAGCTCGAACGACCTCGGCCAGGACGCGGACGAGGTCGACGGCGCCACCGAGCAGCTCGTCGCCGACGTCCACCGGCTGCTGCCCCGCGCGCGCGTCGTCGGGCTCAGCGCGATCTGGAACGAGGACGCCCCGCCCGCCGGGCTCGGGGCGGTCTCCGCGGCGCTGCGGTCCGCGATCGACCAGGACGGCGGCACCTACGTGGACATCGGCCAGCCGCTCCGCGGGCACGCCGACTGGATGCAGTCGGACGACGTGCACCCGACCGCCCGCGGGCAGCGCGCCGTCCTGGAGGCGGTGACCACGGCCTTCGAGCGTGACCACGTGCGGTTCTGACGGCCGGGCCGGCGGGGTGCGCCGCGCCTCCAGGCAGGACGCGCCGCCGTCGGGGCCGGACCGGCCGGCCTCCGCCGCTCGGGCGGGTGTCAGACCGGCGGGCGCGTGCCGGTCAGGTCCTCGGCGACCGCCCACAGTGAGCGGGCCAGGTCGGCGCTCCGCGCGGACCGCGGGATCGACGCGACCGTCGTCGGTCCGGTCAGGCCGAACGCGCCGGACGGGCCGTAGTAGGCGCCACCGACCGCCGCCGGTCCGACCGCGGCGTACAGCAGCGGCTCGGAGCCCTGCTCGACCGCCTGCGTGAACGGCACCGCGCGCTTCATGGGTGCCGCCTGCTTCGCCTTCCCGAGGGACCGCCCCGACGACTGCAGGTTCGTGCGCGTGAAGCCGGGGTGTGCGGCCGTGCTCATCACGGGCCAGTCGAACTCGACCGACAGCCGGTGCAGGTGCAGTGCGAAGAGCAGGTCCGCGAGCTTCGACTGCGCGTACGCGCGCCACGTGTTGAAGCCGTGCTCCCACTGCAGGTCGTCGAACCGGATCCGTCCGCCGACCGCGGCGATGCTCGACATCGTCGCGACGCGGGCGTCGGGCGACCGGAGGAGCGCCGGCAGCAGCAGGTTGGTCAGGGCGAACGGGCCGAGGAAGTTCGTGCCGAGCTGCAGCTCGAAGCCGTCGACCGTCTCGAACCGCTTCGGCGGCGCCATCACGCCCGCGTTGTTGACCAGGACGTCGAGGGAGCGGTCGTCGGCCAGGATCCCGGCGGCGAACCGGCGGACGCTCGCGAGGTCGGCGACGTCGAGCTCACGGACCTCGACGTCGGCGCCGGGGTGGGCGGCACGGATGCCGGCGGCGGCCTCCTCGCCCTTCGCGATCGTGCGGACGGCGAGCACGACGGAGGCGCCCGCGGCGGCGAGCCGGGTCGCGGTCTCCTTCCCGGTCCCGCTGTTGGCTCCGGTGACGACGACGCGGCGTCCGGTCTGGTCGGGGATCTGCGGCATGCCGGCGACCGTACACGGGAGGCCTGGTCAGGGCGGGTCCGTCGTGCTATGTTTATGCAAACGCATCGATCTGGGAGAGCAGCATGAGCAACGCATTCGGCACCGACCGCCCCTCGGACGTGCCGCCGCCCGCACCCGAGCGGATCGGTCCCGTGCAGCTCGGCCTCGACACCTTCGGCGACGTCACCGAACTCGCCGACGGCAGCCTGCAGTCCGACGCGCAGAGCATCCGCGACGTCGTCGACCAGGCCGTCCTCGCCGACCAGGTGGGCGTCGACTTCATCGGCGTCGGTGAGCACCACCGCGCCGACTTCGTCGTGAGCGCACCCGAGGTCGTCCTCGCCGCGATCGCCGCCCGCACCTCGCGCATCCGGATGGGCTCCGCCGTCACCGTGCTGTCCTCGGACGACCCGGTCCGCGTGTACGAGCGCTTCGCCACCGTCGACGCGCTCTCGAACGGCCGCGCCGAGGTCATCCTCGGCCGCGGGTCCTTCACCGAGTCGTTCCCCCTGTTCGGCTACGAGCTGTCCGACTACGAGGTCCTGTTCGAGGAGAAGCTGCAGCTCTGGGCGTCCCTCCGCGGCGGCGACGCGGTCACCTGGTCCGGCACGAAGCGCGCCTCGCTCACCGACCAGGACGTCTTCCCGAAGCTCGAGCACGGCGCCATCCCGACGTGGATCGGCGTCGGCGGCTCGCCCCAGTCGGTCATCCGAGCGGCCTCGTACGGCCTCCCGCTCTTCCTCGCGATCATCGGCGGCCAGCCCGCCCAGTTCGCTCCGTTCTCGCGCCTCTACCGGCAGGCACTCACGCAGCTCGAGCTGCCGCAGCAGCCGATCGCGATGCACTCGCCCGGTTTCGTCGCCGCGACCGACGAGGGGGGGGGGGGGGGGGGGGGGGGGGGGGGGGGGGGGGGGGGGGGGGGGGGGGGGGGGGGGGGGGGAGGCCGCCGAGCGCTACTGGCCGTACCACAAGGCCGTCACCGACCAGCTCGGCCGGGAGCGCGGCTGGCCGCCCCTCGACGTCGCCGGCTACCGCGCGGGCCTGTCGGCCGGAGGGTCGCTCTACGTCGGTTCGCCCGAGACTGTCGCGCGGAAGATCGCGCGGAACATGCGGATCCTCGGGGCCTCGCGGTTCGACATGCGGTACGCGACGGGTCGCCTGCCGCACGAGGACATGATGCGGTCGATCGAGCTGTACGGCACCCAGGTGGCCCCGCGGGTGCGGGAGCTGCTGGCCGAGCCCGTCCCCGTCCCGTAGGCGGGCTGGCCGCCTGATCGCAGGCGTCGAGGGAGCAGGAATCGTCGAACGGCCTCGCGTCGCTCGACGATTCCTGCTCCCTCGATCACGTCCCCGGCTGGTCAGCGTCGGCCGGGAGGCGCGACTCGCCTCGCCGACGCCCCTCACGGGAGCGCCGCGTAGCGTCCAGGGCATGCCGTCACGTCCCAGCACCCCTTCCGTCGAGCGCCGGTTCCGCGGCCGGATCGCGGGCGTCGGGACGACCTCCGGCGTGCGACTCGTCATCGGGATGTGGGAGCGCTCGCCGTTCGGGGCGTTCACCGACGTGTTCGTCGAACTCCCCGACGGCTCGAGCGTGCTGCTCGCCCCGGACGAGATCGTCGCCGCCTACGTGTCCGGCACCTACCGGTTCGACACGGTCTCCGTCGTCGACGTCTCCGCCCGCCGCACGGCCACCGGGATCGAGCTCGCCGCCGGGGCCCTGCAGGCGACGATCGACGTCGGCACGATCTCGCCGCTCGGCCGCGTGCTCCGGATCGTGCCGAAGCCCATCGCGCGCGACCCCCGCTGGCTCGCCGTCATCGACCCGGTCGCGCGGCTCGTGGCGCCCGGTTCGGGCACGGCCGGGTCCGCCGGCAACGGCCGCCGCGAGTACTACGGCGTGACCGGGGCGCACGACGTCACCGGCGTGCGCGGGACCTGGGCGGGGGAGCCGCTCGGTTCCCTGGCGCCGCTCGACCCGCCCGTGGCGTTCGGCTTCGCGTCGATGCCGCGTGTCCCGCAGGTCGTCGACGTCGAGACCACGATCCGCGAACCCGCCTGAGCCGCCGTTCCCTGCTCCGGCCCGCGGCCCGCCGCCGACGGCCCGCCGCCGACGGCCCGCTGCCCGCCGCCCGCCGCCGCCGCCCGCGCAGATCGGATGCACGTGCATCGGTCGACGAAGCACCCCGTGATCGACTCGTGGATCGTCGCTCGGTACGCACGCATCGGATACTCGTGCATGTTCCGACGAGCCACCTGTCGATCGACTCGTGGGGTGTCGCACCATGCACCCGCATGCGCGAGCCGGCGGTCTCCACCCGGGGAGGGCGTGCCGTGGAGTTGGCCCGTCCGCGGTGCCGGCGCAGTGGGACGGACGCCGGCCGCGCCTCCTGGCTGCTGATCGCGGACCGCGGCGGACGTGCCCAGCGTCGAGGGGCAGACTGGCCGGAACGGACCGCGCCCCGGGAGACCCGGCCGCACGTCGAGCACAACGGGGCGCACGACGCGAGAGGAGCACCATGACCGACACAGAGGCAGACCAGCGAGCAGCCATCTCGGACATCGTCCACGGAGCCCACACGGCCCTGCTGACGACCGTGAGCGAGGACGGGCACCTCCACGCCCGACCCCTCGCCGTGCAGGACAAGGCGTTCCACGGCACGCTCCGCTTCCTCGTGCAGGACGGCAGCGAGAAGGTCGAGGACATCGCCCGGAACCCGCACGTGAACGTCTCGATCGAGTCGCAGGGCGGCTACCTGTCCATCGCCGGCACGGCCACCGTCACGCAGGACGACTCCGTCGTCGACGAGCTGTGGTCGCCGTTCGCCGAGGCGTGGTTCCCGGACGGCCGTGACGACCCCTCGATCCGCCTCCTCACCGTCGAGGGGGTCTCGGTCGAGTACTGGACGCAGGACACCGGGCCGGTCGGCAGCCTGGTGCAGACGCTCAAGGCCGCGCTCGGCAAGCAGAGCCAGCCGGACACCGGCGACCACGGGACCGTCGAGCTCTAGCGAACGCGGTCGCGCGCTCGCGCGCGCGCGTCCGGCGCTCGCCCGAGCGTCGAGGGAGCAGCAATCGTCGGGTTGCCGTGTGCGACCCGACGATTCCTGCTCCCTCGACGAGCGGAACGACCCCGCGCCGTGCGCTACGGCGGCCCGAGCAGCCACAGCACGGCGACGAGCACCGGCTGACCGAGGACCGCGCAGGTCACCAGGGTCCACCGCATCCACGGCTTCGCCACGAGCTCCGGCGAGCCGAACAGCGGCGCGAGCGGCATCAGGAGCCGCGGCGTCGACGCCATCGGCAGCGACACCGCGAAGATGTAGAGCGCGTACGCCGCCGAGAACACCACGGTCGTGAACCCGAGCTTCCGCGTCGACCGGCGGAGGAGCCACACCGGGTACGACACGAGCAGGAACACCACGATGAGGACCCCGCCGACGCCGAGCCAGCGCGCTGCGATGAGGAACCACGGGGTGAGCGGCATGAAGTCGACCCGCCCGATGAAGTTCACCCACCACGACATCTCGGTCTCGAGGTAGGCGTTCGGCGACCCCGTCACGTGCGAGGCGATGACCGGCCAGGCGAACCCGGCCACGACCATCGTGACGCCCGCCGCGACGACCCGCACGCGCTCGGCCACCGGGAACGCGTCGAGGGATCGCACCCCCTCGGTCCGGCGGGCGCGGACGTACCGGACGAGCGCGATGACGCCGAGCACGAGCGGGATCGCCAGGGCTCCCGGCCGGGTGAACGCGGCGACGACGCCGAGGACGGTCAGCAATCCGTACCGCCGCCGTTCGAGGGCGAGCAGCGCGCCGAAGGTCAGCGCGAGGAACATGCTCTCCGCGTAGCCGACCTGGCAGCAGGAACGACAGCGGGCCGCACGTGAAGAAGAAGACCGCCCACATCGCAGCGGACGACCCCGCCCGATCGCGGACCAGCCGGTGCAACAGGTAGGTCGCGAGCAGTCCGGCCACGAGGGCGATCGCGGGCGCGCCGACGTCGAACGGCACCCCGGTGGACGCGGTGAGCATCCGGATCGTGAACGGGAACGCAGGCAGGAAGGCCCAGGCGTTCTGCGCGACGTTGCCCGTCGCGTCGAGCGGCAGCGTCGTCGGGTAACCGTGCACCGAGATCTGCTCGTAGTACTGGCCGTCCCACGCCGTCAGGAAGTTGAGGAAGCCGTGACCGTTGCCCCAGATCGCGTTCTCGGGCAGGGCGCGACCGATGAGCGGGAACGCCAGCGCCAGCCAGAACGTCGACACGATGCGCCCACCGGTCCACACGAGCAGCACGGCCGCCCATGCGGGCAGGCTCGTCGCGAGGTCGAGGACCCGGCGACGGCCGCTGGCGATCGTCTCCGGGAGAGTCCCGTCCAGTCGACTCACCGCGGCACTCCGCGATGTTCGGGCAGGGCAGGGGGCACGCTGGCAGCGTAGTCGGGGCTGCCTGGTCGGAGCCTCACCGTCGCGGCGTGGTCGGGTGCCACGGCCTGGAGGCACGACTCGCGTTGTGCAGGACGGAACGGCCCCGGTGGGCGGGACGGTCCAACGAGTGGGGCGCGCCTAGCCTGGAGGTCGCGTCCGGCGGGCGCTTCCGTGGACGCACCCGCGGACGCTTCTGCGGACGCCGCAACCGCAACGACCCTCGAGGAGCACCGTGCCGAACAAGACCGCCATCGTGACCGACAACGCCCCGAAGCCCGCCGGCCCCTACAGCCAGGGCATCGTCGCGAACGGCTTCCTCTACACGGCCGGCTTCGGGCCGCAGGACCCGGCCACGGGGGCGATCGCCGACGACGTCGCGGGCCAGACCGCCCAGGTCCTGGCGAACATCGCGGCCGTGCTGGCCGAGCACGGCGCCACCCTCGACGACGTCGTGAAGTCGACCGTCCACCTCGAGCACTCCGACCGCGACTTCCCCGCCTTCAACGAGGAGTACGCGAAGCACTTCTCGCAGCCGTACCCGGTGCGCACGACGGTGCAGTCGCACCTGGCGAACATCCTCGTCGAGATCGACGTCGTCGCCGTGCGTCGCGCCGCCGCTTGATCGCGGCGGCTGGCTGAGTGAAGCCTCACCGACCCCCGGCGCCCCGATCGCCCCGCTCCGGCTGGGCTCGGCCGAGTCCGTCTCGGCGGAGTCCGGCACCGGGGGTCGCGTGCGTCAGGGAGCCGTCGGCCAGCACGGGGACCCCGGCCACCAGGACGTCGTCGACGCCCTCCGCGAGCTGCATCGGACGCTCGTAGGACGACCGCGCGGCGACTCGTGCGGGATCGACCACGACGAGGTCCGCGACCGCGCCCGGTCGGACGGTCCCGCGGTCGCCCAGCCGGTACCGCTCGACGCTCGTGGTGGACAGGTGCCGGACGGTCTCCGACCAGCCGAGCCGGCCGGTCGCGCCGTACTCCTGCAGGTAGCGCGCGAAGGTGCCGTAGGCCCGTGGGGTGCGGGTGGGTCCCGACGAAGATGCCGTCCGAGCCCGCCGTGTGCCCGGGCAACCGGAACAGGGGTGCGAGCTCGTCGGCCGTGCGCGGACGAGGGACCCGCATCACGACGGTGACCTTGCAGCGCCGAGTCCACCAGGACGTCGAGCGCGAGGTCCACCGGGTCCGTCCCCGTGGCCGTCGCGGCCTCGTCGAGGGTGCGGCCCTGCAGTGCGTGGAACTCGGCCGCCGGCACGTGCGAGAGCGTGATCTGCTCCGCCCACCCGGTGCCGAGGTCTGCCCGGCCGAGGACCCGCTCGAGCACGGCGGCACGCACACGCCGTCGCCCCGGTTCGTCGGCCAGTGCCCGGGCGAGGTCGTCCGAGCCGGGGCGCGCCAGGTCGGCCGGCAGGAGCAGCATCGACAGGATCGTGCACCCGCGCGAGTACGGGTAGGCGTCGAAGGACATCGGGGCGCCGTCGTCGGCGAGCTCGGCGAGGGCGGCGATCGCCAGCTCGACCGGGGCGTGCAGGTGCGAGACGTGCGCCCGGACCCCGGAAAGGCGCACGATCTCGGCGATCTCGTCCAACCCGGCCCGGGCGTTGCCCTCGTACCCGCCGCGCATGTGCGAGACGTAGAGCCCGTCGGCCGCGGCGACCTCGGTGCAGAGCGCGGCGAGCTCCGCGGTGTCGGCGTACAGCCCCGGCACGTAGTCGAGCCCTGTGGCGAGGCCGACTGCTCCCTCGGACAGCCCCTGCCGGACCAGCGCCCGCATGGCGTCGAGCTCCGCCGGGCTCGCCGGTCGGTCCTCGTCGCCGAGCACCTCGTGCCGCACGGTCCCCGCGGGCACCAGGGTCGCGACGTTCACCGGTGTTGCTCCGTCGTAGGTGGCGAGCAGCGCATCGATCCCGCCGCCGCGGTGGCGGGGGTGCGGGCCGTCGATCGCGGCGAAGTACGTGTCGGCCCAGGAACCGTCGCCGGGAGCGGGCCCGACGCCGTCCTGCCCGGTGACGATCGTCGTGACGCCCTGCCGGAGGAGCGCGAGCTGCACGCCCTCGTCGAAGACGAGCGAGCCGGCGTGCGAGTGGCCGTCGACGAAGCCGGGCAGCACGAGGCGCTCGCCGCAGTCGATCGTCTCGGTGTCGGACGGGGTGTCGAGGGCGGTCCCGACGGCGACGATCCGGCCGTCCGCGACGAGGACGTCCGCGCGCACGGGCTCGGTGCCCGGGGTGCTGCCCGGTTCGGAGCCAATCGGTACCGAGCCACTCGGTACCGAGCCCCCCAGTACCGAGCCGCCGCGCAGGAGCGTGGACCGGGTCGGGCCGGTCACCGGGGGAGTCCGGCGACGAGCCGCTCGGCGCGGGTCCGGAGGGCGTCGAGGTCGCCGCTCGTCAGCGCGTCTCCGACCAGCGGCGATCCGAGCCCGACGGCGACCGCGCCGGCCGCGAGGTACTCGGCCGCGTCCTCGACGCCGATGCCGCCGGTGGGGATCACGTCGACGAAGTCGAGCGGTGCGAGGACCTGCTTGAGGAACGCCGGTCCGCCGAGCTGCGCCGCCGGGAACACCTTGACCGCGCGGGCGCCGAGCTGCCAGGCGCGCACGATCTCGGTCGGCGTCGCGGCGCCGGGGTACCAGCCGAGGCCGCGTTCGTGGGCGCGCTCGCCGATGGCCGCGTCGAGGTGCGGGCTGACGGCGAAGACCGCACCCGCGGCTGCCGCCTCGTCGAGCTGGCGTGGTTCGAGCACGGTGCCGACGCCGATCGACGCCGACGTGCCGTAGCGCTCGGCCGCCCAGGCGATGCCCTCCCGCCAGTGCGGGGTGTTCGTGGTGATCTCGATCGCGCGCACACCGGCTTCGACCAGGGTGGCGATGACGTCTTCGACGTGGTCGCCGGTGCCGCCGCGGAGGATTGCGATCGCGGGCCCGGCGGCGTGCCGGTGCCGTGCGGGAGCTGCCGTCGCGGCGGTGTCGGTACTGCTGGTGTTCGTCATGGGTTCGTTTCCTCGTGGTCGGCGGACGTGGGTCGCGGCGGTCGTGATCACGGTGCGGTCGCGGGTCAGCGGTCGACGCGGTCGTGGACGGCGTGGTCGACGTCCGAGGGGATGGTCGGATCGTGCAGCGCGGCAGGATCCGGCTGCCGCCAGTCACTCTCGACCGTGCAGGCGAGCGCCCCGGCGTCGGCGGCGCGGTCGAGTGCCTCGTCGGCCGACGCACCGGTCAGGGTCGCCGCGAGCCACCCCGCGACGAAGGCGTCGCCCGCGCCGACCGGGTCGACGACGCGCACCGGGGTCGCCGGCCGCCGGAGGAAACGTCCGTCGATCGACGCCACCGCCCCGCGCGACCCGAGCTTGACGACGGCGCGGCCACGGCCGAGTGCGGCGAGTTCGTGCGCCAGCGTCTCGTCGTCGCCCTCGTCGTCGGTGAGTCCGAGCACGAGGCGTGCTTCGTCGTCGCCGGCGAACACCACCGACGAATGCGCTGCGGCGCTCCGGTACCGCGCCCGTGCAGTGTCGGCGTCGATGAGCTTCGGGCGGTGGTTGACGTCGAACGAGACCGGCACACCGGCGCGGTCGGCCCGCTCGATCGCGGCGTCGACGGCGTCCCGCGCCGAGTCGGAGAGCGCGAGGGTGATGCCGGTGACGTGCAGGAGCGTCGCGCGCTCGACCACGCTGACGGGCAGGTCCTCGGCGCGGAGTGCGGAGCCCGCCGAGCCCCGCCGGTGGTAGGTCACCCGTGTCCGTCCGTCGGTCAGGCGCTCCTTCATCATGATGCCGGTGGAGTGGTCGGGGTCCGGCACGGCGACGACGTCGACCCCCTCGCCCCGGACGTCCCGCGTCACGCGGTCACCGGCGGGGTCGGTGCCGACGCGGCCGATCCACGTCGTCGGCACCCCCCGCACGGACGAGCCCGATCGCGACGTTGCTCTCGGCACCCCCGGTGTCGACGCGCATGTGCTCGAGGTCCGGGACGGCTCCGACGTCGCGCCCGGTGAGGAGCAGCATCGTCTCGCCGAACGTCAGGACCCCGCCGGTCACCGGGTGCCCTTCGACAGGGCGAGCTGGGCGGAGGACGAGCCGAGTGCGACGGAGATCTCGAGCGCGGTCCGGACCACCCCGTCGCCGAGCTCGCGGACGGCTGCCGCCGGGAAGCGGGAGGCGAGTCCGGAGATGCTCATGGCGCCGACGACCTGGTTCGCGTGGTCGAGCACGGGAGCGGCGACGCAGCGGATGTCCGGCTCGTTCTCGCGGTCGTCGATGCCGTACCCGCGGCCGTGCGTCCGGTCGATCTCGGCGCGCCACCGGTCGTCGTCGACGATCGAGTGCTCGGTCATCGCCGTGGCCGGTTCGGCCAGCACACGGGCGAGCAGCTCCGGTTCGCCGAACGCCACCATCGCCTTGCCCGACGCGGTGTTGCGCATCGGCAGGCGGTTGCCGATCCGCGAGCCCATCCGGACGGTGCCGCGGGTCTCGACCTTGTCGACGTAGACGATGTCGGTGCCGTCCGGCACGACGAGGTGGCACGTGAGCCCGGTCTGCTCGGCGGTGCGGCGGAGGAAACGGCGCAGCCGCGGACCGGAGGTCGATGCCCTCGAGGTAGCTCTGCCCGAGCAGCAGTGCGCCGAGGCCGAGCGTGAAGCCCGCGTCGGCGGTGCGGCGGAGCAGGTCGTTCTCGAGCATCGGCGCCGTCAGCCGGAGCACGGTCGACTTCGAGGTGCCCAGCTCGTCGGCGAGCGTGGTGAGCGACACCGAGGACTCGCCGTTCCGGGTGCGGTCCGCGATGCAGTCGAGCAGGCGGAGACCCCGGCGGAGGGAGAGCGCGGCGTTGCGCGCCGGGGCGTCGTCCTCGGCGGAGACGACCGGTGTCGTCGCACGCATCAGAACCACGTCGCGATCGTGTCGAGCACGGTGTCGTCGTCGTCGAGGACGACGACCTGCCGCCACTTGTCGAAGACCGTGCACGGGTGCGAGATGCCGAACACGACGACGTCGCCGGGCGTCAGCCCGATCGGTCCGGTGGTGCCGTCGGTGCCGTCTGCCAGCGCGAGGTAGCAGTGCTGGTCGTCGAGGCGGGTGACGGTGACCGCCCCGGGTGGTGGGACGACCTGCGCGGCGTCAGCCGTGCCTCCTGGCCGGATCCCGCGCACCACCGGGAGTCCCTCGTCGAAGGAGATGTCGCGCTTGCCGACCGCGACGAGGGCGAGCCCTGGTTCCGGACAGGACGTCACGCGGCCCCAGACCTCGATCGCGGGGACGAGCGCGCTCCCTCGTCGGGGTGCCGGCCGAAGGGCGTGCGTTCGGCGTAGAAGCCGTCGTCGTGGGTGAGGTAGGCGCCGGAGCGCAGGAGGACGTCGAGGTCGTCCGGGCGGGCGGTGACCGCGTCGACGACGCCGTCGAACCAGGCGCTCCCGCCCATGCTGAGCAGCGCACGCGGTCCATCGACGAGTGGCCGGACGGCGACCGCCACGTCGAGGACACCCTCGACGTAGGCGCGGGCCGCGTCGACCCCGGGCAGGCCGCCCTCGTACCCGGAGACCCCGCGGAGCGCGAGACCGCCGTCGTGGGCGAGTTGCGCGAGGTCGCGTGCCTCGGCGGCCGTGCGGACGCCGGTTCGACCACCGGGGAAGCCGACCTCGACCAGCACGTGCAGGGTGCCGTCGACCGCGGCCTGCGCGGCCCGTCCCGCCGCGACGCCGACCGGTGAGTCGACGTAGCAGAGGACGTCGGCGTCGGGATCAGCCGCCCGACGCGACGCGAGCCACGCGAGGCCCGTCGGGTCGAGGACCTCGTTCGCGACCAGGATCCGGTGGACCCCGTGCTCCCACGCGACCATCGCCTGCTGAACCGAGGCGACGGTGACGCCCCACGCGCCCGCGTCGACCTGGCGTGCGGCCAGGGCGGGCGCCATGTGCGTCTTCATGTGCGGCGCGAACAGCAGCCCGTGCCGGTCGACGTAGGACTGCATGACCGCGGTGTTGTTCGTCAGGGCGGACTCGCGCAGCGTCATCACCGGCAGGTACGCGTGGTCGAGGACGTGCCGCGTGGACGGCGCGGCCGGGTCCGGAGCGCCCTTCGCCGTGACCGTGCCGGGGACGGGTGTGGTCGTCATCGAGCCTCCTGGTGCGTCGTGTGCGGTCCCACGCTCCCCGAGCCGGGAGTGGCGGAGCAACGTCGTCGTCGTTCTCATTCTGCAATGCAGAAGTCGCGCGCGAGGGGGCGCTCGCCGGACAGTGCGCGCGTCGGCCGGGCATAGCATCGGACACGACATGGCGACGATGACGACGACACGACGACGGGGGAGCACGGCGGTGGCGGTGCTCGTCGCGGGCACCTTCTTCATGGAGCTCCTGGACGGCACGATCCTGGCGACCGCGGCCCCGGCGATGGGCCGTGACCTCGGGGTCGACTCCGCGGCCGTCGGCGTCACGATCACCGCCTACCTCGTGACGCTCGCGGTGTTCATCCCGGTCAGCGGATGGCTCACCGACCGCATCGGCTCCCGCACGGTGTTCACCGGCGCGATCGCGCTGTTCACGATCGCCTCGGCGTTGTGCGCGCTGTCGACCGGGCTCGTCGACCTGACGCTCTGGCGCATCGTGCAGGGCCTCGGCGGGGCGCTCATGGTCCCCGTCGGCCGGCTCGTCGTGCTCGAGCGCGCCGGTCGCGAGCAGCTCGTCACCGCCATCGCGATCCTGACCTGGCCCGCACTCGCAGCGCCGATCATCGCCCCGTTCGTCGGCGGCGTGCTCGTCGACACCCTGTCGTGGCACTGGATCTTCCTCATCAACATCCCGCTCGGGATCATCGCCTTCGTCGCGGCCCTCGTGCTCGTGCCGCAGGAGCGGGCGGCCGAGCGCGTGCCGTTCGACTGGTTCGGCTCGCTGCTGGCCTGCTTCGGCCTCGGGTCGCTCGTCGTGATGGCGTCGCTGCTCGCCCTCGACACGGTGCCGGTGCTCGCCGTGGTGCTCTCCGGCGTGCTCGGCGCCGTGTGCTGCTGGCTCGCGGTGTGGCACTTCCGCCGCGCCCCGCACCCGATCATGGGGCTGGACTCGTTCCGGCTGGAGACCTTCCGGGTGTCCCACGCGGGCGGCAGCCTGTTCCGGCTGGCGGTCTCGGCGGTGCCGTTCGTCCTGCCCCTGCTCTTCCAGGACGCCTGGGGCTGGAGCGCCGTGCTCGCCGGCTCCGCCGTCCTCTGGGTCTTCGTCGGCAACCTCGGCATCAAGCCGATGACGACGCCGTTCCTCCGCTGGTTCGGGTACCGACCGGTGATCGTCGTGTCGAGTGCGGTGGCGGCTCTCAGCGTCGTGGCGATGGTGTTCATGACCGAGGACACCCCGTTCTGGCTCCTCGCCGCGCTGCTCGTGGTGAGCGGCGCCGCGCGGTCGGTCGGCTTCACGGCGTACAACACCATCGCCTTCGCAGACGTCGAGCAGGCGGACATGACGCCGGCGAACACGCTGTCGTCGACGCTGCAGCAGACCGCGGCCGGGTTCGGCGTGGCGGTCGCAGCCGTCGTGATCCGGGCCGCCGCCGGGCTCGGCGGGACGGGGCCGTACGACGCCGCGTTCTGGGTCATCGCCGTCCTGCTCGTCGTGGCCTGCGTCGAGGGACTCCTGATGAGCCGCACGGCGGGGGACACCGTGCGACCGGCGCGACGGGTCCGCGCCGCCTGACGCCCGCTCGCCGCCTGACTCCTCCTCGCAAAACGCAACCTCGACGGATCCGCGCAGCGGTACAGCGCTGCGAGCTCTCGCCGACGTTGCGTTTTGCGGCCCGGCCCGGCCCGGACGCCCGGCCCGGCCCGGACGCCCGGCCCGGACGCCACCCAGGGGACGCACGCAGCCGTTCTCCGCACGGTCACACGCACGAAACCCGGCCCGCGCTACAGTCTCAGCAATCGTTTGCGATCGCCGAGTACGGTGACCGCGGCAGGGTGACCGGAAACACCCGGAACAGGAAGGCAGCATGGCCGCGCCACAGCAGCAGGGGACGATCGCAGCCGAGACGGCAGCGGAACCGACCGGGCTGCGTGTCGTCAGCTACAACCTCCGCGAGCACACCGCGAACGGCGAGCTCGCCGCCCTGGCCGAGGCCTCGGACGCCGACGTCATCTGCGTGCAGGAGTGCGACAGCAACGACCTCGCCCCCTCGGTCGCCGGGCTGTCCCTGGCCGCCTCCACCAAGGCGAACCGCCTCGGGCTCGCGATCTACAAGCGCGACGACCGGTTCGAGGTGCAGGACTTCAGCATCCACTCGCTGCAGAAGTCACTGCACGACCGAGTCCTGGCGCCCGCGCACGAGCGGCTGATCGCCATGCACCTGCGCGACACCGAGGCCGACGCCGAGGTCGTCGTCGCGTCCTTCCACGCCTCGCCACTGACCGCCACGAACTCCCTGCGTCGCAAGCAGATCGAGGCCGCGCACCAGTTCCTCCGCGAGCTGGCGAAGGACGCCCCGGCGATCATGGTCGGCGACTTCAACTACCCGTGGTTCCAGACGAACCTCCGCCGGAAGATCGAGCAGCACGGCTTCGCCCTGTCGCTCTCCGACCAGCCGACGTACCTGCGGTACCGCAAGTTCACCGGACACTTCGACTTCGCCACGAGCGTGGGCCTGCACATCGCCGGCGTCGAGACGCTGCCGGCGGGCATCTCCGACCACCGGCCGATCCTCGTGCGCGCGCACTACGAGCACGACGGCGCGACCGGAACCGTCGCCACGGTCGAGTCGCCGGCCGCCTGACGCGCCGAGCGGGCGCAACGCGCCGCCGGCGCCCGCCGAGCGGGCGCAACGGCCGAGCGTGACGAACCGGGCCCGCTCGGGGAGCGCCCCGCGCCCGACCGGCGACGCACTGGAGGCGCGGTGCCGGTCTCGTGGACCGGCACCGCGCCTCCAGGCGGTCGCGTCCACCACCGGGGCCGAGATCGCACTCCGGCGCCCCGCCCCGAGACGGACGCGCGCCGGCGTGCGATCTCAGCGACGCAGGGTCGCGCGGGCCAGCCGGTTGCCGACGAACTGGCCGAGCTGCACGATGACGACGATCGCCGCCACCGACACGTACACGATCCACCAGTCGTAGCGCTGCGACCCGTAGGTGATCGCGTACTCGCCGAGGCCACCCCCACCGATGAGCGCACCCTGCGCCGTCATGTCGACGATGCCGATGTAGATGAAGGTGTAGCCGAGGATGAGCGGCCCGAGGCCCTCGGGGATGAGGACCGTCAGCAGGATCGACACCGGGTGCGCACCCGAGGCCCGCGCCGCCTCGACGACGCCCGGGTCGACCGCGAGCAGGTTCTGCTCCACGATCCGGGACACCGCGAACGCCGCCGCGAGCGAGATCGCGAACGTCACCGCCGGCACGCCGATCGTCGTCTGCACGACCACGCGGGACAGCGGTGCGATCGCCGCGAGGAAGATCACGAACGGGATCGGTCGGACCAGGTTCACGACCACGTTGAGGATCGTGTACGCGGCCCGGTTGCCGAGCAGGTTGCCCGGTCGGGTGGCGTACAGCGCGAGGCCGAGCGCCAGGCCGATGATCCCGGCGATCACGAGGGAGACCAGCGACATCACGATGGTGTCGCGCACCGACGCGAGGAAGACGTCGAACGTGTCGATCACGCTCTGGAACGAGTTGTTCACGCGGCGGCCTCCTCGTCGGTCGTGACGCCCGCGGCGCGCAGGGCGGCGATCGCGGTGTCGATGGCTGCGGGTGTGGCGGCGCCGAGTTCGTAGGTGAGCGAACCGATCCGGCGCTCGCGGATCTCGCCGACCCCGCCGTACACGAGTTCGGCGGTGACCCCGGCCGCCCGGAAGGCGGCGTCGATGCGGTTCTGCAGCCCGGCCTCGTCGGTGATCTGCACCGTGACGAGGCGACCAGGGTGCCGTTCCCGCAGTCGCGCGAGCGTCTCGGGGGAGGGACGGTCGTGCAGCGCGGTCCGGACGAAGCGCTGGGCGGCGTCGGTCTGCGGTGCGGAGAACACGTCGTAGACGTCCCCGACCTCGACGACGCGGCCCTGCTCCATCACGGCGACGCGGTCGGCGATCTGCCGGACGGCGTCCATCTCGTGGGTGATGACGATGATCGTGACGCCGAGCTCGCGGTTCACCCGGCGGAGCAGTCCGAGCACCTCGGAGGTGGTCTCCGGGTCGAGGGCGCTGGTCGCCTCGTCCGCGAGGAGCAGCTCGGGGTCGGCGGCGAGCGCACGGGCGATGCCGACGCGCTGCTTCTGCCCGCCGGAGAGCTGCTCCGGGTAGGCGTGGGCGCGTTCGAGCAGTCCGACGAAGTCGAGCAGTTCGGCGACGCGACGGTCGCGCTCGGCCTTGGCGACGCCGGCGACCTTGAGCGGGTACGCCACGTTGCCGGCGATGGTCCGGGACCGGAACAGGTTGAACTGCTGGAAGATCATCCCGATGTTGCGACGCGCCAGACGGCGGTCCCGCTCGGGGATCGCCGTCAGCTCCTTGCCGGCGACCGTGACCGAGCCCGAGCTCGGCAGTTCCAGCGCGTTCACGAGACGCACGAGGGTGGACTTGCCGGCACCGGAGTACCCGATGACGCCGAGGACCTCTCCTGGTGCACGTCCAGGGAGACGTCCTCGACGGCCACCACGTTCTCGCCGGTGTCGGCGCGGCGGTAGTGCTTCGAGACGCCGCGGAGTTCGACGAGGACAGCCACTACTGCTTGGCCGCCTTCGCGTCCTTCTCGACCGCTGCGAGCTCGGACTGCAGCTTCGAGGCGCTCTCGTCGCGGCTGACGGCCTCGGGCAGGTCCTTCTTGAAGGCCTTCTGCACCGACTCGTCCTGGAACAGCCTCGCGAGGGCGAGGTAGGTCGCGTTGTCCTTGTCGGCCTTGCGGACCGCGAAGACGTTCACGTACGGGGCGGCGCTGGCGCTCGAGGGGTCGTCCTGGTAGATCGCGTCGGAGATCGGCAGGCCCGCGGCGGTCGCGTAGTTGTTGTTCACCACGGCGGCGGCGACGGAGCCCTGCTGCAGCGCGTTCGCGGTCTGCGAGGCGTTCAGCGGCTGGACGTCGACCTTCGACGACTCGATGTCCGTGGTGGTCGAGAAGGCCGAGCCGCCGTCACGCAGGGTGACGAGCTTCGCGGCCTGCAGGATGAGGAGCGCACGCGCCTGGTTGATCGAGTCGTCCGGGATCGCGACCTTGGCACCCTCGGGGAGCGCGGACGGCTTGTCGTACTTCGTCGCGTAGAGCGGCAGCGGGTAGACAGCGGTCGAGCCGATCGGCTGCAGGTCGTCGTCCGAGGTGACGTTGTAGTCGGCGAGGTACTGGATGTGCTGGAACTGGTTGAGGTCCAGCTGACCGTCCTTGAGCGCCGGGTTCGGCAGCGAGTAGTCCGCGAAGTTCGTCAGCTTCACGGTGACGTCGAGCTTCGACTTCGCGAGCTTCGTGTAGGTGCTCCAGTACCCGAGGGACTTGTCGGCGACGCCGATCGTGACGGTCTTCGGGCTGCCCCCTGCGGCGCCGGCGCTGCCGTTGCCGTCGTCACCGGAGCGGACGGCTCCGACGATCACGGCGACGACGATCGCGACGACGACCACCGCGGCGGCGATGATCCAGCCGATCGGACGCTTGCCCTTCGGCTTCTCGGGCAGTGCGGGTGCTGCGGTCATGGTGGTGCTC
Source organism: Curtobacterium sp. AC273 (assembly GCF_979253735.1). Taxonomy (NCBI): domain Bacteria; kingdom Bacillati; phylum Actinomycetota; class Actinomycetes; order Micrococcales; family Microbacteriaceae; genus Curtobacterium; species Curtobacterium sp. AC273. The sequence goes on from NZ_CEEDDU010000005.1 coordinate 407,385, forward strand.
CTCGTGGGCCGTGCTGTGTGGGGGACCGCGGTGGCCGCGGCGTGCAGTCGAGTGTGACGGGCCGTCCGGCGCGGTGCGAGTTCCGTTCCGCTGTGTTACATCGCAACGGGCACGGGCACGGGAACGGGCCCGTTGTTGGGCGCGCTTGGTTCACTCGGGGGTGCGCAGCATCGAACTCCTCCTGGACCCCGCGTCGGACGCGGCCGTGCGGACGGCGTGGACCGCCCTCGTCGACGCCGACCTGCCGAGTCTCGGTCGGCACCCTCACCGTCGAACGCCCCGCACGTGACCCTCGCCGCCGGCCCGGAGCTCCCCGTGCCGACCGGGTTCGCGGTACCGGTGCCCACCGATGTCCGGCTCGGCGGGCTGCTGCTGTTCCCCGCCGGCCCCACACGGTCGGTGCTCGTGCGCGCGGTGGTCGTCGACGCCGCGCTCGCCGCCTTCCACGAGGCGGTGCACGCCGTGGCGCCCGGCGGCCTCGAGACGTCCTTGCCGGGCTCGTGGTCCCCGCACGTCACGCTCGCCCGGCGGGTGCGCGACGAGGACCTGCCCCGTGCCGTCGCCGCGCTCCGGACGGCGCCGCTGCCGGACTCGCTCGGCGTCGCGGGCGTCCGGCACTGGGACGGCGAGACGCGGGCGATCACGCCCGTCGGCTGAGGCTGTGGTGGGGACCGTCGGCCTGGAGGCGCGGGTCAGCTCCCGAGCACGCGCTCGCCGAACGCGGATGCGAACGTCCGGTCCGGGTCGGCCGCCGCCACCAGGGCGCGGAAGTCCGGCAGCCGCGGGTACAGCGCCTCGACGGCGTCGCGGTCGAGCGAGCTCATCTTGCCCCAGTGCGGGCGCCCACCGAACGGTGCGAGCCGTGCCTCGAGGTCGGGCAGCAGCGCGGCGACCTCGACGGGGTGCTTCTGCCACGTGAAGGCGATGCAGAGCACGTCCTCGCCCTGCGTCGGGCTGAGCCAGAACGGGTCGGCGGCCATGGTGCGGAGTTCGCAGACGTGCAGGTGCGGCTGGATGCGGTCGGCCAGGCTCCGGACGGCCTCGAGTGCTGCGGCGGCGTGCCGCAGCGGGACGAAGTGCTCGCTCTGCACCTCGGACCCGTGGCTCGGCACCGACTCGATCGGGAAGTGCGGCAGCCGGTCCCACCACGGGCCGACGGACCCGTCGCGCGCGGTGTGGTGCTCGTCGCCGGGGGAGCCCGGCAGCCTGGGGGCACCGACGAGCGAGTCCGGCACGGCCACGTCGTCGGCGCCGTCCGGCACGCGGGACTTCAGCAGGACCTCGCCGATCTCGTCGCCGAACACCGTGTACGCGCACACCGAGTAGGCGGCTGCGTGGATCTCGGCGACGTGTGCGGTGAACGTGTCCCAGGGGATCGGGCCGTAGGAGTCCTGCCGCATCCGGTAGCTCGGCTCGACGTCGACGGTCACCCGGGTGACGATCCCGAGCAGGCCGAGGTGCAGCACGGCGCCGTCGAACGACGGGTCCTGCCGGTCGATCGTGCGCGCGGTGCCGTCCGGCCCGAGCACCTCGAAGGAGCGCACGGCGGTGCTGAGCGAGCCGAGGGCGGTGCCGGAACCGTGCGTGCCGGTCGCGATCGCGCCGCCGAGGGAGATGTGGGGCAGCGACCCCTCGTTGTGCAGCGCGAACCCGGCGCGGTCGATCTCCGGCGCGACGATGCCGTACCGGGTGCCGGCGCCCATCGTGGCGGTGCGCTGCTCGGCGTCGACGTGCAGGTCGGTCGGGATCGCGGTGAGGTCGAGCAGGACCCCCGGCGCGTCGGCGGAGTCGTTGAACGAGTGCCGGGTGCCGAGCCCGTGCACGCGGGGTTCGCGCGCGACGATCTCGGCGGCCTCGTCGATCGACGTCGGACGGAGGACCCGTTCGGCCGTGTAGGTGACCGTGCCGGACCAGTTCAGCTCGCTCGTCGTCGACCGCATGCCGCCCACGATGCCACGCGCCGCCGGGATCGCACCCCCGAACGCACATCGCGCCCCGTCGAGACGGGGCGCGATGTGCGTGGGTGGGTGCGAGCGGTCAGTGCATCGCCGGCTTCGGTGCGCCCTCGGGCACGTCGGGCTTCCGGACGAGCGAGGAGGTCGCGATGCCGAACAGCGAGATCACCGCACCGACCAGGAAGGCCGTCCGCACGCCGGAGGCGGTCGCCTCGGCGAGGCCGTCCGCACCCGAGCCGGCGGTCGCGGTGGCCGCGCCGATGGTCAGCAGCGTGACGAACAACGCCGTGCCCGCCGCACCGGCGAGCTGCTGGGCGGTGCCCAGGACGGCGCTGCCGTGCGAGTAGAGCTTCGGGGGCAGCCCGCCGAGCGCCGCGGTGAAGAGCGGCGTGAAGGTCAGGGCCAGGCCGATGCTGAGGACGACGTGCGCGCCGAGCACGAACCACACGCTGGTGTCCACGCCGACGGTGGAGAGTGCCCAGAGCACGGCGCTGATGATGATCGAGCCCGGGATGAGCAGCACGCGCGGACCACGGCGGTCGTAGATCCGGCCGACGATCGGCGACAGGAGCCCCATGATGAGCCCACCGGGCAGGAGCAGGAGCCCGACGTTCAGGACCTCGAGCCCGAGCACGCGCTCGAGGTAGATCGGCAGCAGGATCAGCGTGCCGAACATCGCCATGAAGCTGAGCCCCATCGCGACGATCGGGATCGTGAAGCCCTTCGTCTGGAACGTGCGGAGGTCGAGCAGTGCACGGTCGGCACGCTGGAGGCGCGTCTGCCGGACGATGAAGAGGGCGAGTGCGACGGCGCCGACGACGAGCGCGGTGATCGGCACGGCGGGACCCGTCGCGCCGGCCTCGCCGATGCTCGACAGGCCGTAGACGATCCCGCCGAACGCGAACGCCGACAGCACGACGGAGAACACGTCGAGCGGGGCCTTCCGCGGCGTGGACACGTTCCGCACCTTCACCATGCCGAGCACGAGGGCCGCGAGCGCGATGGGGAGGACGAAGCCGAACAGCCAGCGCCACGAGAACGCGTTGAGGATCAGACCGGAGATCGTCGGGCCGATGGCCGGGGCGACGGAGATGACGATCGAGATGTTGCCCATCACGCGGCCACGGTGCGCGGGCTCGACGAGGGTGAGCACGGTGGTCATCAGGAGCGGCATCATGATCGCCGTCCCGCTCGCCTGCACGATGCGGCCGAGCAGCAGCATCGTGAAGCCGGGGGCGAGCAGCGCGATCAGGGTGCCGGCGGAGAACAGGCTCATCGCCCAGACGAACACCGGACGCGTGTTGAAGCGCTGCAGCAGGAACCCGGTGATCGGGATGACGACCGCCATGGTGAGGAGGAAGCCGGTGGTGAGCCACTGCCCGGTCGCGGCGCTGATGTCGAGGTCGTCCATCAGGCGCGGCAGGGCGACACCCATGATCGTCTCGTTGAGGATGACGACGAAGGCGGAGACGAGCAGCAGCCCGATCACGAGCCGGGTCTCGGCGGGGGAGGGCTGCGAGACGCTCCCGGTGCGGGGTGCGGAATCGACGGCCTGGGTCATGCGGGGCTCCTGGTGGATCACGACTGCTGGAACGAGGGGGCGCAGGACGCGCAGACAGGGCAACCGCCTGGAGTGGATTCGATTATTCCGCTTCGGGCCGACATCCGCAGGTGAACGGTCGGTGCCGGGGCGTCAGTGCAGGATCGCGAAGCCGTCGTCGTCGCCGTGCGGGACCACCGACCGGCAGGCCACGTCGGTCACCGTGGCGGACGGAGGACCGGTGCGGATCCAGGTCATGAGCGCGTCGACCGCCGGAGCCGGTCCCTCGGCCTCGACCTCGACCGTCCCGTCGAACAGGTTCCGCGCGTAGCCCGCCAGGTCCAGCCCGTCGGCCTTCCGTGCGGTCCAGTACCGGAACCCGACCCCTTGGACCGTCCCCGACACCACGGCGTGCATCCTCGTCACCGTCGTCATGTCGCTCAATGTGAGGCGCGCGGTCGGACCGGGAGTTTTCGGCGCTGTTTCGGTCTCGTGAAACCCAGTGATAGTGTCATCCCAACCCGAACACTTCGAGTCATCATGACACTATCTCCTGAACCCCACGAGCCAGCCATCCGCGTCGCGGTCTCGACCGTGATCGTGGCGCTGCGCCCGCACCCCGACACGGGCGCCCCGGCGCTCTGGATGCCGCTCGTAGCGCCGCGTCGCCGAGCCGTACGAGGGGTCGTGGGCGCTGCCGGGTGGTTGGGTCCGCCCCGACGAGGGGCTCGAGGACTCCGCCGCCGCACGCCTCCGCGAGACGACGAACGTGCAGCCGCGCTACCTCGAGCAGCTCTACGCCTTCGGTGACGTCGACCGTTCCCCGAGCCGCGTCGTCTCGATCGTCTACTGGGCCCTGGTGCACCCGGACGAGGCATCGTCGGTGCCGGACGACTGGAACGTCCGGTGGTTCCTCGCCGACGAGCACCCGCCGCTCGCCTTCGACCACGACCGCATCGTCGACTACGCCCTCTGGCGGTTGCGCAACAAGATGTCGTACTCCCGGATCGCGCAGGCGTTCCTGGGGGACCGGTTCACCCTCGCCGAACTCCGCGGGGTGTACGAGGCGGTGCTCGGGCGTGCGCTCGACCCCGCGAACTTCCGTCGGCAGGTCGAGAAGACCGACGCGATCCTGCCGACCGACGAGACCACGAGCGGCGGGCGGCACCGACCGGCCCGGCTCTACCGCTCGAACCCCGATCTGGCCTACGCGGACAACGGCCCGCTGCAGACCGGCACCCCCCAGCAGCGGAACCGATAGGAAAACCGTGTCCATCGCCACCACGATCGAACTGATCTCCAACGGCCAGGCGGCCGGCAGCACCTGCACGCCCGACCTCGCCGCTCCGACCTGGGACTTCGATGCCCGACCCGGCTACGGCCCCGGCTCGTCGATGTCCGACGTCATCCCGACCTCGGCCCCGCGCCAGGGCGTCCTGCCGGACGAGTACAAGCACGCCCCGGTCGACGAGCTCCACGAGCGGATCGAGCGCGCGAAGGCCACCCTCGGCGACCGCGTCGTCGTGCTCGGAGCACTTCTACCAGCGCGACGAGGTGGTCCGGCACGCCGACTTCCTCGGCGACTCGTTCCAGCTCGCCAACGCCGCGCTGACGAAGCCCGACGCCGAGGCGATCGTCTTCTGCGGCGTGCACTTCATGGCGGAGACGGCGGACATCCTGGCCCGTGACGACCAGCGCGTGATCCTGCCGAACCTCGCCGCGGGCTGCTCGATGGCCGACATGGCCGACATCGACAGCGTCGAGGCGGCCTGGGCCGAACTCACCGCCCTCTACGGCACCGAACCCGACGCCGACGGCCGCGTGCCGGTCATCCCCGTCACCTACATGAACTCGGCGGCGGACCTCAAGGCGTTCTGCGGCCGGAACGGCGGGATCGTCTGCACGTCGTCGAACGCCGCGACCGTCCTCGAGTGGGCGTTCGAGCGGGGACAGCGCGTGCTGTTCTTCCCGGACCAGCACCTCGGCCGGAACACCGCGAAGGCGATGGGCATCAGCACCGATCTCATGCCGATGTGGAACCCGCGGCTCGCGGGCGGCGGCAACACCGCCGAGGACCTCGAGGCGGCGAAGGTCATCCTCTGGCACGGCTTCTGCTCGGTGCACCGCCGCTTCACGGTGGACCAGATCGACCAGGCGCGTCGCGAGCACCCCGGCGTGCAGGTCATCGTGCACCCCGAGTGCCCGATGGCGGTCGTCGACGCCGCCGACCACGCCGGCAGCACCGACCTCATCCGGAAGACCGTGGCCGCGGCGACCGAGCCCACCACGTTCGCCATCGGCACCGAGATCAACATGGTGAACCGGCTCGCGGCCGAGTACCCGCAGCACACGATCTTCTGCCTCGACCCCGTGGTGTGCCCCTGCTCGACCATGTACCGGATCCACCCGGGCTACCTCGCGTGGGTGCTCGAGGCGCTCGTCGACGGCGAGGTCCTCAACGAGATCGTCGTCCCCGCCCACGTGCAGGCCGACGCCAAGGTCGCCCTCGAGCGCATGCTCGCCGCGAAGCCGCGTCCGCTCGCCGGCCAGATCGACCCGAGCGCAGAGGCCGGCCAGCCCGACCCGAGCGCGCAGGCCGACCCGCGCGCACACGCCGACCAGAACCCGCAGGCCGGCCCGAGCGCGCAACCCGACCCGACAGCCCCCGCGGCCCGCTGACCGACAGGACCGCACCGTGCACGTCGTCATCGTCGGCTCCGGCATCGCCGGACTGACCGCAGCGATCCGCGCGAGCGCCCGCCACGACGTCACCCTGGTGACGAAGGGCGCGCTCGCCGACGGCGCGACCGCGTACGCCCAGGGCGGCGTCGCGGTCGCGCTCGGGGCGGACGACTCGTCGTCCCTCCACCAGGCGGACACCCACGTCGCGGCCGCTGGCAGCGCCGACGCCCGCGCCGTCGAGGTGCTCTGCACCGACGGACCGGCCCGGGTGCGCGACCTGCTCTCGCTCGGGGTGCCGTTCGACCGCACGGCGGACCCGTCGAGCCTCGACCGGTACGGCGACGACCTCGCGCGCGGCCGTGAAGCCGCCCACGGCCGGTGGCGGGTCGTGCACGCGGACGGCGACGCGACCGGTGCCGCGATCGAGCGCACCCTCGTCGACGCGCTGCACCGCCGGCACGTCACGATCCTCGAGCGCACCTGCCTCACCGACCTCGTCGTCCGCGCCGGAGCCGTGGTCGGGGTCGACGTCCTCGACCTGCTCGGTGAACCCCGGCGCATCGACGCGGACGCAGTCGTGCTCGCCTCCGGCGGCGCCGGCCACCTCTACCGCGAGACCACCAACCCGCTCGTCGCGACGGGCGACGGGGCCGCCGCGGCCTGGCGCGCCGGCGCCGTCCTCGCCGACCTCGAGTTCGTCCAGTTCCACCCGACACGCCTCGCCGTGCCGGACGGCGGACTGGTCTCCGAAGCGGTCCGCGGCGAGGGCGCGGTCCTCCGCGACGCCCACGGACGCCGCTTCATGACCGCGGTGCACCCGGACGCCGAGCTCGCCCCGCGCGACGTCGTCGCCCGGGGCATCGCGAGCGCGGTGCGCGACCAGGGCGGGGAACCCGTCCTCCTCGACGCGACCGGCCTCGACCCCGCGTTCCTCGTCCGACGCTTCCCCGGCCTCACCCGCGCCACCCGAGCGGCCGGCTTCGACTGGACCCGCGAGGGCGTCCCGGTCGCACCCGCAGCCCACTACTCGATGGGCGGTGTCGCCACCGACGCCGAGGGCCGCACCAGCCTGCTGGGCCTCCTCGCGATCGGCGAGGTCGCCTGCACCGGCGTGCACGGCGCCAACCGCCTCGCCTCCAACTCGCTCCTCGAGGGCCTGGTCTTCGCGGTCCGCGCCGCCGACGCCCTGGACGCGCCGCGTCCCGACCGGCTGCGCCTGCGCGGCGACGCAGGTCTCCACCCGACCACCGTGACCGATGCGGCGGACGTGATCCGCGCCTCCCGTCCGGACACCGCCTGGAGGCGCGGATCACCGCACCGACGTCGTCGACGTCCGGCAGGCGGTCCAGTCCGTCATGACGGACCGTGTCGGGCTGCTGCGCGACGCGACCGGACTCGCGAGCGCCCGCCGCGAACTCGCCGCCCTGACACTGCCGGAGCCGACCGGGGTGCGCGACCACGAGGACCGCGCCCTCCTCGACCTCGCCCGGATCACGGCGCTCGCCGCCGAGACCCGGACCGAGTCCCGTGGTGCGCACGCCCGCACCGACCACCCCGACACCGACCCGTCCGCTCCCGCGTCGTACGCGTGGGTCGCACAGCACGCACCCGTCCCGCAGGAGGTACCCGCATGACCGTCACCGCAGCCCCGACCGAGACCGCACCGACCGACCCCGGCAGCATCGCGCCGCACGCCCTGCGCCGCGTGATCGAGACCGCGCTGGAAGAGGACGCGCCGTGGGGTGACGTCACCAGCGAGACCTTCATCCCCGCCGACGCCGTGGCCACCGCGACCCTCGGCGCCCGTGAGCCCGGCGTGCTGAGCGGCGGCGGGGTGTTCGCCGCGGTCGTGCACGCGGTCGACCCCTCCGTCGACGTCGTCCTGCACGTCCCCGACGGCTCCTCGTTCGCGGCGGGCACGCTGCTGGCGACGGTGACGGGCAACGCCCGCTCGGTGCTCCGGGCCGAGCGGGTCGCGCTCAACCTCGTGCAGCGCATGTCCGGCATCGCGACCGTGACCGCCACCTACGTCGCGGCCGTCGAGGGCACGCGGGCGCGCATCGTCGACACCCGCAAGACGACGCCGGGCCTGCGCGCGCTCGAGCGGTACGCCGTCCGGTGCGGCGGTGGACACAACCACCGCACGTCGCTGTCCGACGCCGTGCTCGCGAAGGACAACCACCTCGCGGTGCTCCTCGCCGGCGGGATCGGGATCGGCGACGCGATCGCGGGCGCACGGCACCGACTCGGGCACACCGTGCACGTCGAGGTCGAGGTGGACCGCATCGACCAGATCGAACCCGTCGTCGCGGCCGGGGTCGACACGATCATGCTCGACAACTTCACCCCGGAGATGCTCGAGACCGGCGTCGGGATCGTCGCCGGGCGCGCGCTCGTCGAGGCCTCCGGCGGGGTCTCGCTCGACACCGTCGCCGCGATCGCCGCCACCGGCGTCGACGTCATCTCGGTCGGCGCGCTGACGCACTCGGCGCGGGCGCTCGACCTCGGGCTCGACGTGTCCGTGGAGGCGCCCGCCGGGTCCTGACCGTGTTCTACCTCGACCGCGCCGCCACGACCCCCGTCCGCCGCGAGGTGTTGGAGGCGATGTGGCCGTACCTGACCGGCACCTTCGGCAACCCCTCGTCGACGCACGGTGTCGGTGACGCCGCCGCACGGGGCCTCGCCGACGCCCGCGCCGCCGTCGCCCGGGTGCTCGGGTGCCGACCGGGCGAGGTCGTCTTCACCACCGGCGGCACCGAGGGCGCCAACACGGCCGTCAAGGGCATCGCGCTCGCCGCACCCCGGGGACGGCACGTCGTCACGAGCGCGATCGAGCACGAAGCCGTGCTGGAGAGCTGCCGGTACCTCGAACGGTTCCACGGCTTCGACGTCACGGTGCTGCCGGTCGACCCCGACGGCCACGTCGACCCGGCGGTGCTCCGCGCGGCGCTGCGGCCGGACACCACGCTCGTCTCGGTCGCGCACGCCGACAACGAGATCGGCACCGTGCAGGACGTCCGGGCGCTCGCGGCGGTCGCGTACGACGTCGGTGCGCGCCTCCACACCGACGCCGTGCAGTCGGCACCGTGGCTGCCGGTCGGCCTCGACGTGCTCGGCGTCGACGCGGTGTCGCTGTCGGGCCACAAGCTCGGCGCCCCGAAGGGCACCGGGGTGCTCGCCGTCCGCGCGGGGGTGCAGCTCGAACCGCTGCTGCACGGTGGGGGACAGGAGCGGGGTCGACGGTCGGGCACCGAGGACGTCGCCGGAGCCGTGGCCGTCGCGACGGCGCTGACACTGGCGGACGCCGGTCGGCGCGCTGCCGCATCGACCGCGACCCGCACCCGTGACGCCGTCATCGACGGGGTGCTCGGCGTGGTCCCCGGCGCGTTCGTCACCGGGTCGCGGACCTCGCGCCTGCCCGGGCACGCGTCGTTCTGCTTCCCCGGTGTCAACGGCGAGACGGTGCTGCTCGAGCTGGAGCAGCGGGACGTCGTGTCCTCGTCGGGGAGCGCCTGCGCGGCCGGCAGCACCGAGGCGTCGCACGTCCTCACCGCGCTCGGGCTACCGGAGGACGTCGCCCGGACGGCCGTCCGCCTGACCTTCGACGCGGGGCTCACCGATGCGGACGTCCCCGTCGTCGTTCGGGCCGTGGCGTCCGCCGTCGGAGCCGTCCGCGCGCTCGCCTGAGCCCGACCGCTCCGCGCGAGGGTGTACTAGACGTTCTACTCCATGAGTGGGGCCGTGTCCCCCTTTTGCGGACCGGAGAAGTGCGTCAGAGTACTCACATGGCAAACGCGATGACGACTCGGGTCCGGCAGGAGGACCACTTCCGGGCGGTCCAGCTCCTCCCGGCACCCGCGACCGTCGTCGCGCTCGTCCTGGCCGCACAGCACGACCTCGGCACAGCCCCGCTCGGGCTGATCGCCGTCGTCGGGGCACTGGCGACCATCGGGAGTGCCCTGCTCCCCATGGTCCGACCCGCGGCGGCTCGACGGTCGATGCCCGCACCGACCGAGACAGACCGGTACCGAGAGGACACCGAACACCCTTGAGGACCAGCACCGACGGGACCGTCCCCCGCGGACCCGACGGTGCGACGACCGGACGCGACCCCCTGATCTGCGTCCGGCGCGGGGCACGACACCCCCTGATTCGTCGTGCCCCGCAGCACTTGTGACCCGTCGTGGGCACGAGCCTCGCTGCCCCCGCGCGACGCTCAGTCCCCCTCAGCCCACGACGGGTCCGTGCACTGCCAAGCGCGTCCCGCCCGCTGCGTTACCGTGTGGCGGTGCCCTCGTACCGCGTGACTCTCGCCGTCGGCGCACTCGCCGCGGGGACCAGCCCCGACGCCGTCCTGCCCGAGGCGGCCCGGCTCGTCGCCGAGCTCACCGTGGTGGAGGCGAAGGACGTGCAGTTGCTGCGCGGCGTGCCCTGCGCCGTGGTCCGGTACGACGCGCCGTCGGACGAGATCGCCGAGGCGGTCGCCGAGCACGCCGTCGACGGCCTGGCCGGTGTGGTCGAGGTCCGCTCCGCCGTCGTCACGCGTCGCGACGGGCAGCGGTGGACGCCCGTCCGCTGACCGGCCAGACGTAGTCCAGGTCGTCCGGCACGTCCGGGAACAGCGGCCGGTAGTGCTCCGGGGCCTTCTGCACGAGCTTCGACCGGTGCGAGCGGTGCACGGCCGGGTCCTCGTTCCAGGCCGGCACGACGTAGTCGCCGCGCTCGTAGGCGTCGAGGTCCTCCGGCACGAGCGCCAGGTCCGCCAGGGTCTTCCCGAGGCACGTGTCCGCGTGACCGCGCTCCGCCCACACCCGGCACGTGGCGTCCTGGTAGGCCATCAGTGCGGGCCGGTAGCCGCGCCACATCGCCACCACCGGGTGGTGCTGCCAGCCGTAGTCCGGCAGGGTCAGCGCGCGCATCACCTGCAGCGTCTCGACCCGCTGCTTGCCGAGTCGCCGGTCGTCGAGCACCTCGGCCGAGGCACGGAAGTCCGGGTACGGCAGGAACGTCTGCATGGCGCGGACGGTACGCGGGGGCGCTGGTACCTGACACATGTCGTCACACGCGCACGTGCCGTCCGTGGTCGTGTGAGCATCGACGGCATGAGCGGAGAACTCGTCGTCGGTGTCAGCGGCAGCCCTTCGGACCCCTCGCGGACGTCCACCCTGGTGGCTGCGACCGTGGCGCGCCTCGGGCAGGAGATCGAGGACTCCCGGACGGAGACGATCGAGATCGGGCCGCTGCTGGCCGACCTCGGAGCGTCACCGTCCCGGGCTGCGATGTCCGACCGCACCCGCCGGGCCCTCGAGACCGTCGAGTCGGCGGACGTCCTGGTGGTGGGCAGCCCCGCGTTCCGCGCCGCCTACTTCGGCGCGTTCAAGCTCTTCTTCGACTGGGTCGGGCAGTACGACCTGGTCGACACCCCGGTGCTCCTGACCGCGACGGGCGGCAGCGACCGGCACGCCCTGCTCGTCGAGCACCAGATGCGCCCGCTGTTCGGCTTCTTCCAGTCGACGACGCTGCCGATCGGGGTGTTCGGCAACGAGCGCGACTTCACCAAGCGCGAGGGCGGCTACGACATCACGAGCGTCGACCTCGAGCTCCGGATCGACCAGGCCGTCGTGCGGGCGCTGCCGCTCATCCGCGGTGGCTTCGCGACCGCCGGCGCCCACGAGGTGCGTCGCCCCGCCGAGTTCTGACCGGCCGGCGCTTCCGGGCGTACTCGGCGTTTCCGGGCGTACTCGGTCGTTTCGGGCGTACTCGGTCGGAAGTTCCCACCAGGTACGCCCGTTTCGACCCTGCATCGCGGGCGTCATGGGAAGGAACGGGCGCGTCCCGGCGCGACCAGCCGACGGACTGGAGGCGCGGTGCGGCGCCGCCACGCGCCTCCAGTCCGGACTCAGGCCAGCAGCGACGCGACGTGCGCGACCGCGAGCCGGTAGCCGTCCGGTCCCGCACCCGCGATGACCGCCGTCGCGGCGGTCGCCACGTGGTCGACGTGTCGGAACGGCTCCCGCTTCCACGTGTTCGACAGGTGCACCTCGACCACGGGCACCGACAGTGCCTCGACCGCGTCGTGCAGCGCGACCGAGGTGTGCGCGTAGGCGGCGGGGTTGATCACCACGCCGACGAAGTCGTCGAGCGCCTCGTGCAGCCACTCGACGAGCTCGCCCTCGCGGTTGGTCTGCCGGAAGTCGGCCTCGAGCTCGTGGACCGCGGCCTCGGTGTGGACGATCGCCTCGATCTCGGCGAGCGTCACGGTGCCGTACTGCGTCGGGTCGCGCCGACCGAGGATGTCGAGGTTCGGGCCGTTGAGGACGAGGATGCGCGACTGCTCGGTCATGCAGCGAGCCTAGCGATCGGCGTCGAACCGTCCGGCTCGTGATGCATACCCCGGCTATGTGAACGGTCACAATTCGGTGTAACGTCTCCGTCCGGGTCGGCGGAGTTGTCGACTGCAACACATCGACGGAGAGTGTCAATGGTTCTCGCGGCAGCGAACAACGGGATCCGGCTCGACTTGGGCTGGGTCGACTACCTGATGATCATCGTGTACTTCGCGGTGGTGATCGGGATCGGGTTCACGGCTCGGCGGCAGGTCCGCACGAGCATGGACTTCTTCCTCTCGGGCCGGAGCATGCCCGCGTGGATCACGGGGCTGGCGTTCGTGTCCGCGAACCTCGGAGCGACCGAGATCCTCGGCATGGCCGCCAACGGTGCCCAGATCGGCATGGCGACCCTGCACTACTACCTCGTCGGCGCGGTGCCGGCGATGGTGTTCCTCGGGCTCGTGATGATGCCCTTCTACTACGGCTCGAAGGTCCGCTCCGTGCCGGAGTTCATGCTCCGACGGTTCGGCAAGGCCCCGCACCTGGTGAACTCGATCGCGTTCGCGGTGTCGAACGTCCTCATCGCCGGCATCAACCTCTACGCGATGGCGATCGTCATCGAGGCCATGCTCGGCTGGCCGGAGTGGCTCGCGATCATCGTCTCGGCGGGCTTCGTCCTCGTCTACATCACCCTCGGCGGCCTCTCGAGCGCCATCTACAACGAGGTCATGCAGTTCTTCGTGATCATCGCCGGGCTCATCCCGCTGACGATCGTCGGTCTGCACCGCGTCGGCGGCTGGGACGGCCTCACCAAGGCGATCACCGAGACGCAGGGCGTGCAGCACCTGCAGGCGTGGGCCGGCACCGGCTTCGGCGACGTGACCAACCCGATCGGCGCGAACTGGCTCGCCATCGTGCTCGGCCTGGGCTTCGTGCTCGGCTTCGGCTACTGGACGACCAACTTCACCGAGGTGCAGCGCGCGTTCTCGGCGAAGAACATGTCCGCGGCCCGCCGCACCCCGCTCATCGCCGCGATCCCGAAGCTCTTCATCCCCGCGATCGTCGTCATCCCCGGCCTCATCGCCGCGGCCGTCGTCGGCAACCAGTTCGCGTCCGGCGCGCTCGACTACAACGACGCGATCCCGAAGCTCATCCAGATGTACCTGCCGACGGGCGTGCTCGGCGTCGCGGTGACCGGTCTCCTCGCCTCGTTCATGGCGGGCATGGCGGCGAACGTCTCGTCGTTCAACACCGTCTTCACGTACGACATCTGGCAGCGCTACATCAAGCCGAACATGCCCGACGTGCACTACCTCACGACCGGCCGCTGGGTCACCGTCGTCGGCGTCGTGGTCGGCATCGCGACCGCGTTCATCGCCGCGCAGGCGTCGAACATCATGACGTACATGCAGACGCTGTTCTCGTTCTTCAACGCGCCGCTGTTCGCCGTGTTCATCCTCGGTCTGCTCTGGAAGCGGATGACCACCCAGGGCGCCCTCTGGGGCTACGTGCTCGGGATCGTCACGCCGACGATCACGTGGATCGCCTACCTGGTGAACCCCGACCTCTTCGCCACCGCGACCGCGGAGACCCTGTACGGCGCGATCATCTCGTTCGTCACCGTGCTCGTGGTCGGGTTCGTCGTCTCGATGGTCACGAAGCCGAAGGCCGAGAAGGAGCTCAGCGGCCTGGTCTACGGCATCGGGAAGATCGACCTGCACGGCGACTCGGTCGCGACGGACACCGCCTGGTACCGCTCGCCGGCGCTGCTCGGCACCGTGGCGCTCGTGCTCTGCGTCGTCCTCTACCTCCCGTTCCTCTGAGCCATCCCGCGAGATCCGCGAAGGAGATCACCACACATGAGTGACACCACCACCGGCATGACGGACGAGCAGAAGGCCGCACTCGTCCGCTCCACCCGCCGCCTCGACCTGCGCCGCATCCTCGGCGGCCTGTTCGTCCTCTACGGCGTCATCACGACGATCGTCGGCATCGTGCACTGGAACACCGACCCCGAGAAGACCGGCGGCATCCACATCAACCTGTGGGTCGGGCTCTCGATGCTCGTCGGCGGGCTGCTGTTCTTCCTCTGGGACCGCCTGAACCCGGTGCCGGCCGAGGACATCATCGGCCAGGCCGAAGCCGAGGCGCACCAGAAGGCCGCCGGCGAAGGGCGCGAGCTGGCCTGACCAGCGCGCGTCGCTGCGCTCCGGGCGCCGACCCGGAACGACGAAACCGCTGTCGGACGACGGCGGTTTCGTCGTTCCCGGGCGGCCGCAGCTGCTGGTGCCCGCGACGAGTGACGAGGCCGCGGTCGACCCTGACCTGTCGGCTCGCGTCGGCCGAGGGGGCAGCGCCAGCCTGGAGGCACCGTGCAAGTCCGTCGCGTGACTCACGCCCGCCTCGGCGACGGTTGACAGCCTTTCCGCGCGGCTCCTAGTATTGATATGTCGATCGGGTGCTCTCGGTCGAAAGTGATCCCCGGATGTCCTGCAGCCAGCGCGGGCCCGGGGATTTGCGTTGTCGGCGACCGATCACGACACGACGACCGCTTCCTCTGCGCCGATCGCTCCGCCGTCCTGTGCGACATGGGCGCCGCATGCGATGTCCGCCAGTGCGAGCAGCGGCTCCTCCGGATGCCCGGACGTGCTGGAACCGGATCCGTTGCCCGAGTCCGCGGTCTCGAAGGACGTGGAACATCGCCCGGTCGTCTCGGTCACGGGCTGCTCCTCGTGTCTCGAGCACGACCTCGCGGATGTTGCGCTCCTCGAGTTCGTGAACGAGCCGTTCGAGGCATCGCCGTCGGCGCCGCTCCGACCGTGCGGGAGCTCCGTCGTAGCGGATGACGAGGACCGAGATCGCGTGCCGCAGGAGCTCGAGCCACGAGAGGCGCTGTCCGGGGAGGCCCTCGTACCAGTGCAGCTTCCGCATCCGGCGCGGCGTGGCTGAGCGGATCTCGGCTCGAACTCGTTCGGCATCGGCGTCGCTGACCACCACGGCTGCGAGGACGTACGCGGTGTGGTCGCGCCCACCGCCGGGCTCGGACTCGTCGACGTACGCGCGCATCGGACCAGCATATTGCGTATCACTGGCTCGGGGTGGTACCGGGAAGGAACGGTTGCGGCCCGCGGGCGGGTGGGCCAGGTTGATCCTGACGAAAGGACCTCCCATGGACACGATGGTCTTCATCAACCTGCCGGTCGACGACCTCGAGCGCTCGAAGGCGTTCTACGAAGCGCTCGGCTACTCGATCAACCCGGACTTCACCGACGAGACCGCGGCGTGCGTGGTGGTCAGCGACACGATCTACGTGATGGTGCTGACGAAGGCGAAGTTCGCCGAGTTCACCGACAAGCCCATCGCCGACGCGGGCACGATCGAGGTGATCAACTCCGTCAGCGCACCGTCGAAGGACGAGGTCCACCGTGTGGTCGACGCCGCGGTGATGTCGGGCGGGAACGAGGACCGGCCGGAGATGGACCTCGGGTTCATGTACCAGCGGAGCTTCACCGACCCCGACGGCCACCGCTGGGAGTACGTGTGGATGGACTCCGAAGCGATGCAGGACGGCCCGCCCACGGAGTGACGCTGTCGGCCGGGGCGGCCATGATGAGGGGATGAGCCCCGAACCCGTCGCCGCGCCCACGTCCGACCTCGTCGTGGGGGACGACGGGCTCGCCCGACCGGTGTGGGCCTCGACGGACGCGCTGCTCCGCGACTACTACGACACCGAGTGGGGCATGCCGGTGCGCGACGAACGGGGCGTGTTCGAGCGGCTCTCGCTCGAGGCCTTCCAGTCCGGGCTCTCCTGGCGCACGATCCTGGCGAAGCGGCCGGCCTTCCGAGCGGCCTTCGCGGACTTCGACCCCGACACCGTGGCGCAGTTCGGCGAGGACGACGTCGCACGGCTGATGGCGGACGCCGGGATCGTCCGGAACCGCGCGAAGATCCTCGCCACGATCACCAACGCGAACGCCACGATCGCCCTGCGCGAGGACGGTGGCCTGAGCGACTTCGTGTGGTCGTTCCGGCCCGCGTCGACGCCCGAGCCGCGGTCGTACGCCGAGGTCCTGACGAAGTCCGACGAGTCCGTCGCGCTGTCGAAGGCACTGCGGAAGCGCGGGTTCGCCTTCGTCGGCCCGACCACGATGTACGCGCTGATGGAGGCGCTCGGCATCGTCGACACGCACCTGGTCGGCAGCCACCGGCGGGGGACCTCGGGCGTCTGGGGCTGATCGAGACCGGGCAGGTCGGTCAGGGCTATGGTCGCGACATGAGCTCCGAGAACCCGCGCGTCCACCCCGTCCACCCGGTCGACGCCGACGTGGTCGAGGTGCCGGTCGACGCCGAGGTCCCGACCCCCGACCCCGTCGACGACGGCGACGCGGTCACCCCCGAGCACGACCCGGACGAGGTCCGGATCTCGTTCCTGCTCTTCCCGCACCTGACCCAGCTCGACCTGACCGGTCCGGCGCAGGTGCTGTCGCGGGTGCCCGGAGCGCGCGTCGAGTACGTCGCCGCCACGCTCGAGCCCGTCCCGAGCGACTGCGGGCTCGCCCTCGTGCCGACGACGACCATCGACGAGGCCGGCCCCGCGGACGTGCTCGTCGTACCCGGCGGGGACGGAGTCTTCGACGCGATGCTCGACCCCGCGGTGATCGCGTTCGTCCGGCGGGAGGCTGAGCGTGCGACCTGGGTGACCTCGGTGTGCACCGGCGCGTTCGTGCTCGGAGCGGCGGGGCTGCTGGCGGGCAAGCGTGCGACGACGCACTGGGCGTCGAAGCCGATGCTCGAGGCGTTCGGAGCACAGCCGGTGGAGGACCGCGTGGTCGCCGACGGGTCGATCGTCACCGCGGCCGGGGTGAGCGCCGGCATCGACATGGCGTTGTGGCTCGCGGCCGAACTCGTCGGTCAGCCCGTGGCCGAGGCGATCCAGTTGCAGATCGAGTACGACCCGCAACCGCCGTTCGACGCCGGTTCCGTTCTCCGTGCCGACACCCGGGTCGTCGCCGAGGCTCGCGCGGCATCCGAGGACGCCCGCGGTGCACGGGTCGCACGAGCGGCGGCGGCCGTCATGCGCTGAGCGCGTCGGTCAGGGTGACGGCGTCCTCAGCGGTTGCCCTTGGACCCGCGCTTCGGCTTGCCCTTCATCCCGCGCTGCGTCCGGCCGCGGCCGGACGAGTTCTTCCCGCCGCCGCTCTTCGCGCCGGTGCCCTTCGTGGCGGAGCGCTTCGCGACGGTCTTCCCGTTGGCGGGTTTCGCCTTCCCGCCACCGCCGGTCGACGAGCGCGAGCCGTCCCCGCCACCTGACCGACGCGAGCCGTCCTCGGCGTCGCGATCCGCGCCTCCAGGCTGGTCCGCCTGGTTCCGGGAACTGTTGGCGGTGCGTCCACGCACCACGCCGATGAACTCCTCCGTCGTTTCGGAGGCGTCCTCGTCGCGCCAGGCGAGCACGATCTGGGTGCCGGGCGCGCCGACGAGCGGGCGGCCGACCAGGTCCTTGCGGCTGGCCGCGCGGAACAACGACTGGGGGAGGACCGCCACGCCGACGTTCGCCTCGACCAGGTCGAGCGTCGCGTCGATGTCGGCGGGGACGGGGCCGGCGTCGATGACGTGCACCTCGGCGTCGGCGAGGTCGACCTCGGCGAGTTCGGCGAGCGGGGAGTCCTTCGGCATCGCGACCACGGCGGTCTCGGTCCACAGCGGGATCGCGTTGTGGGCGTCCGACACGGGGACGCGGGCGAAGACCATGTCGACCTCGCCGGCGAGTGCGTCGTCCACCTCGTCGGCGCCGATCGGGCGGAGGAGGAGCTCGACGGAGGGGAAGCGTTCCCGCCAGACGCGAGCCCACTTGGCGGGGGAGACCCCGGGCACGAAGGCGATGGTGAGAGCCGCGGTCATGCAGACGAGCATAGGGGCCGTACCCTTGTCGGTATGGCGCAGGAACAGACCATGAAGCCCGAGACGGCCGCGAAGAAGCTCGGCATCCTGCTGGCGGCCGCCCCGGAGACCTTCCAGAGCGCGCCGATCAGCCGGACCGCGTTTCGACGAACTCCGTACGGAACCCCCGACCTGGCTCGAGGACCTCCGTCGCGACGGACCGCACCCCCGACCCGTCGTGGCGCAGAAGCTCGGCATCTCGATCTCGGGCTTGACCCGTGCCGGGATCGACGATCCGCTCACCACGGCCGAGATCAAGACGCTGCTCGAGCAGAAGCCCGAGTGGCTCGTCCGCGAGCGTGCGACGCAGGCAGCGGTGCACGCCGAGAACGCCCGCGCTGAAGCAGGAGCGCGCCGCCAAGGCCGCTTCCCGCGCCCAGGACTGACCACCGCGCGCCACCCAGCGCTCCCGCCCGAGGAACCGCCGTGCACGAGACCGTCGCCGACGCCATGCTCGTCGTGCCGCAGTTCGCGTCGGTGTGCTGCATCGTCGGGGACCGGTACCGGCCGCGTCCGGCGGTGATCGTGCCCGCGGCGGTGATGCTCGTCGCCATGCTCATGCCCGTGGTGCACGCCGGTGCGTCGTGGACCCTGCTCGCGGCGACCGTCCTCGCTGCTCGCTCGCACCGCTGCCGGTGATGCGTCGACGACGCGCCGACGGACGTCGCGCCGAGCCGATGGACGTCCACCGGGCGCTGTCGGCGGTGGTGATGGCGGGCATGCTGCTGATGGGGCACGCGACCGGACTCGCCGACGGACACGCCGGGCACGGCATCGCGCTGACCGCGGTCCTCGGAGCCGGGGTGATCGGCTACTGCGCGTTCAGCGGGTGGCTGCTCCGGTACGAGTGGGGGCGCGACGACCGTCGTGCGATCCGCAGCGGCGAGGTGTTCGCGATGACGGTCGCCGTGGTCGGCATGACGCTCGCGATGTAGTCAGACCGCGTCGGTGTCGGCGTCGGTGTCGGCGTTGCTCGCGGAGTGGACCCGCTCCTTCGTCGCCTGGATCGTGTCGCGCGGCACCGGCGGCACGCCGCGACGGATCCCGCGCACGCCGACGGCCAGCAGGATCGCGGTCACGATCCCGAAGCCCACGAAGGTGATGCCCGTCGCCGCCCAGAGCGGCAGCGCCAGCGCGAGCAGTGCGACCACGAAGCCGGCCAGCGCCACGAGGGTGGTCAGCGCGAAGGCCACGCCGACGCCGGTCAGCACGAGCCCGGTCTTCGCGCCGCTCACCCGCTCGCCGACCTCGCGTCGGGCCGACGCGACCTCGTCGCGGACGGCGCGGAGCACCGGCTCGAGCGCCTTCTGCACCAGTCCGGCGGTCATCGTGTCGCGGAACGACGGCTTGCTGCTGCGGCTCTCGTCGTGGTCAGTGCTGCTCATGGGGTCTCCTGTCCGGGGCGCGGCGTTCGCGCCCACGGGGTGGACGCAGCGGAGTCGATGATCGTCACGGCACCGGCGAGGGTGCTCGGCGGGTTCGCAGGTTCAGCAGGGCTCGCGAGACGCGCACCGCGCGCCGCCGGACGCATCGCACCCCCGCACGGTCGTCGCGCCCCCGCACGCGGGGGCGCGATGTCCGCGTCGGGGTGCGATCCGCGCGCGTGACGGCCACGGGTGGGCACCGCAACGGCCTGGAGGCCCGCCCCGCGTCGACGACGCAGGGCGGGCCTCCAGGGACGGTGGCGTTCAGGGCGTCAGGACGCAACCTCGTCGAGGTCGTCGATCCCGCGGGCCGCGGCCGCTGCGCGGCGGGCGCGCATCGACGGCGCGATGAGGGCCCCGACGACCGCGAGGACCGCCACGCCGGTGCAGGTCCAGAAGCCGATCGTGAACGCGTCGTCGGTCGGCAGCCCCTGCGGCGTGCTGTGCGAGGTGATGAGCGCCGCGATGACGGCGGCAGGCCGACGCTCGAACCGATCGTCCGGACGACGGTGTTGGCGCTGATCGCCTCGCCGGTCTGGTTCGCGGGGACGCTCTCGATGATCGCGTTCGAGCACGCCGCGAGGGCCATGCCGATGCCGACACCGGTCAGGACGCCGGAGACGACGACCTGCCAGAGCTCGGCGTGGCTGATCGCCGGGATCACGAACGCGGCGACGATCGCGACCCCACCGATGAGCATCGGCGGCTTCGGGCCGACCTTCCGGACGAGGATGCCGGCGATGGGGCCCGCGATGACCATCATGATCACGGTCGGCAGGAGGAAGAGCCCGGCCTCGGTGACGTCCTTGCCGAAGCCGTACCCGACGGCGCTCGGCAGCTGCAGCAGGGTCGGGACGAGGACGAACGTGCCGAACATCGCGAAGCCGAAGACGAGGGCGACGACGTGGGCGGTCCAGACCCCGCGGACCGCGAAGAGCCGGACGTCGATCAGGGGTTCGCTGACGCGGAGCTCGACGAACACGAAGGCGATGAGCGCGACCGCGCCGAGCACGAGCAGACCGACGGTCTTCACGTCGCCCCAGCCCCAGGTCTCGCCCTCGCTGATCGCCAGCAGGATCGCGACCAGGGAGACGCCGAGCACGAGGGTGCCGACCATGTCGAGGCGCCCGGGCTTCCGGACGGGGGACTCGGGCATGCCGAACACCGCGCCGAGCAGGGCGATCACGACGAGCACGGCGGGCAGCCAGAACAGCCAGTGCCACGACAGGTGCTCGACGATCGGACCGGCGGCGACGATGCCGACACCGGCGCCGATGCCGAAGATCGCCGAGAGCAGTCCGATGGTGACGCTGACCTTCTCCTTGGGGAGCTCGTCACGCACGATGCCGATCGACAGCGGCATGACCGCACCGGCAGCACCCTGCAGCGCACGGCCGACGATGAGCGTGCCGAGGTTCGGCGCGAGGGCGGCGAGGACGGCCCCGACGAGCAGGATCGACAGCACGACGATGAGGACCTTGCGCTTGCCGACCATGTCCCCGAGACGGCCGAGGATCGGCGTGAGCACGGAGGCCGACAGCAGGTAGGCGGTCAGGACCCAGCTCGTCGCGCTCGTGGAGGCGCCGAGGTCCTGCCCGATGGTCGACAGCGCCGGGGCGACGAGCGACTGCAGCACCGCGAAGGACAGGCCGCCGAGGGACAGGTAGACGATGATCGCCGTGCTGTTCGGTCGCCGGCCGTCGGTGGTGGGATGGGACCCGGTCCGCGGGGTCGCCATGGTCTCGGTCATCGTGCTCTGTACGATCGATGTGCAACGCTTGCTGACTTCGACGAGGGTACGCGGTTGCGGGCCGATGTCAACACTTGCTTACATCGCGGCTCGGGCCGGTACGCTTCGACCATGAGCAAGGACGCCGAGGCCACCCGCCTGCTGCTCGTGCAGTCCGCGCGACGCCGGTTCGCCTTCGACGGCTACCGGTCCACGACTGTGCGCGACATCGCTGCCGACGCCGGCGTCAACGTCGCGCTCATCAACCGGTACTTCGGGTCGAAGGAGGGGCTCTTCCGCGCGTGCCTCGACCGCGTCGTGCGGGACCTCGGCACCGAGGAGCGCACCGACGGCGACGCCGAGCGGGCGGTCCGCGGCTTGATCGGGCACGTCGTGCGGTCGCCGACGGACGAGGACTCGCTGCAGCTCATGCTCCTCCTGCGGTCCTCCGGCGACGACGGCGCCGACGCCATCCGCCGCGAGACGCTCCGCCGCTACGCCGAACGGCTGGCCGGCGCCGTCGCGACCGAGGTCACCGACGACCTGCTCGTCCGTGCCGAGATCGCGCTCGCCGTGGTGCTCGGCATGACCATGCTGCGGACCTCGACGCAGGTCGAACCGCTGGCGTCAGCCGACCACGAGGCCGTCGCGGTGCCGCTCGAGGACGCCCTGCGCGCACTCCTCACCGGCGGCACGGCACGGTAGCGTCGAGCCGTGTCCGAACGCGCCGTCCGCCGCCCCGACCCCGCCCCGCGCCTCGACGAGGTCGACGAGCGGATCCTCTGGACGCTCGCGGCCGACGCCCGGATCCCGAACAACCGGCTCGCCGCCGCGGTGGGCATCGCCCCGTCGACGTGCCTGACCCGGGTGCGAGCGCTCGAGGACGCCGGGGTCATCCGGGGTACCGCGCGGAGGTCGACGTCGCCCGGCTCGGGTTCGCGATCGAGGCGATGGTCTCGGTGCGCGTGCACGCCGCCGCCCGGCACGAGCTCCGGGACTTCGCGAAGCGCCTGCTGCGGGTGCCCGTCGTGCAGGACGTGTCGTTCCTGGCCGGCGACAAGGACTTCCTCGTGCACATCGCCTGCACGTCGACGGAGCAGCTGCGGGACTTCGTGGCCGACGAGCTCAGCGGCGACCCCTCGGTGGCGACGACGCAGACGAACATCGTGTTCGAACGGCTCGTCGCGGACCAGGCGCACCAGGGCCGCTCGTTCGACGAGCTCCGCCGCTGGCGCGCCTGACCGGCGGAGCCGCTGGCGAGCCCGACGGCCGCCGCGCCTCAGCGCGTGCGGGTCATCGGGAGGTGCGTGATCCCGTCCTCGACGAAGTCCTCGCCGGAGCGCACGAACCCGAACCGGCCGTACCACTGCTCGAGGTGTGCCTGGGCGTCGAGCGCGATGCTCGGCGAGCGGGTCTCGGCGATCGCGGCCTCGATGAGCTGCGCGGCCAGACCCTGACCACGGGACGCCCGCGCGGTGGCGACCCGACCGATGCGCTCGGTGCCGTCGGGCTCGCGAAGGAGCCGAAGCGTCGCGTCGACCGACCCCTGCCCGGCCCAGAACTGCACGGTGCCCGGCTCGAGGTCGCGGCCGTCGATGTCGGGGTACGCGCACCCCTGCTCGACGACGAAGACGTCCTGCCGCAGACGGAGGATCTCGTGCAGCGTGACGACGTCCAGATTGCGGGTCGGAGCGTTGAAGATCGAGACCAAGACCGGCCTTTCCTGACGAATTCTTGAAAAACTGGTGCATTCGGGAACGGACGGGCGTACCGTGCCGATCAACCACTCTACGTGCGCAGCCGAGATCGGAGGTGAGCGCATGGACCAGCCGTTGCGCGCACCCTGGCGCGCGATGACCCGGTACGCGCTGTACGGCATCGTCGTCGCCGCGGCCCTCGTGCTGCTCACCCTCGTGCTCGGTGCCCGTCCTGCCTCCGCGGCGACGAACGCACCCCAGCCGTCACAGCAGCGCGGCCTCGTCGGTGGCCTGGTCCAGGGCCTCGGCGACACCGTGCAGGGTGTGACGAGTGGTGTCGGGCACGTCGTCGAGCGTGCCGTCGACCCGGTCCGGACCGCGGTCGCGCCGCCCGCGGCACCCGCACCCGCAGCGCCCGCTCCGGCGCCTGCATGCTCCGGCTCCGGCAGCGCCCGCTCCCGCCCGGTGTCGTCCGCCCCGGTGTCGTCCGCCCCGGTGTCGTCCGCCCCTGCGGCGCCGGCCCCCGCAGCGTCAACACCCGCGGCCTCGAGCCCCGCACCGTCGTCCCCGACGCCGTCGAGCCCCGCCCCGCGGCACGGCTCCGGCGCCCGCGACGACCCCCGCAGCTCCCACCGGCAGCGCGCCGACCGGCGCCACCGCCGGCTCGAAGCCGGCCACCGGGACCATCCCGGCCACCGGGACCATCGCGGCCACCCCGGCGACCGCCGCGGACGCGACCGGGGCGAGCAGCGCCTCCAGGCCCGTCACGGAAACCCTCGTCACCGTTCTCCGCCCCGTCACGGGAGCCGTCGAGCACCTCACCGGCGCACGCCCGGTGACCACCGTCGTCGGTGCCCTCGACCAGGTCGTCGGCTGCCTGCCGGTCCTCGGGACCGTGCTCGGCGACGACACCCTCGGCACCGTCACCCGCCCGGTCACCGGGCTGGTCGACGACACGCTCGGCGGCGTCGGTTCGACCGTCGGGTCCGTCCCGGACGTGGTCGCCGGCCTGCCCCCGGTCGTGGGCGGCGTCCTGCCTGGAGGCACGGATCCCGTCGTCGACGTCCCCGGCGCCCCGGTGGGCGGCGGCTCCACGGCCCCCGTCGGCTCGGCACCCTACGGCGCGCGTCCGGACGGCGCGACGTCGGTGGCCGGCACGGCGGCCCAGTCCGCACCGGCCTCGAGCGCGGCTGCGACCGCCGCCGAGCGCTCGGCGCGTGCGGACGCGGTGTCGTCCGAGAGCGCGACGATCATCGCCGGCGACCGGACCACCCGGGCTGGCCTCGCCGCCCAGGACGTCACCGTCGGCGGCCGGGCGCTCCTCGTCCCGCAGGGCAACGGCACCGGGAACGGCGACGGCCCCCTCGACGGCCCCGTCGCGGGCGTCCTCGGCAGCAGCGCCACTCGGCTCGACCGGCTCGGCAGCAGCCGTCGGCATCGTCGGTTCCACCGGCGGACAGATCTCCCTCGCCGCGGGGTCACGCGGCACCCTCTCCGACGACGCGGTCCCCGCATCGGTCGTCGGCGAGCACGACGTCGCCCCTGACTGAGATCGGTGCTCCTGTCCACCACGGCAGCAGCGCACCACCGGCCGCCATCGCGGTCGGCCAACGATCTCGATCAGTGAGGAACGACCATGAACAAGTACGTCTCCAGAGGGCTGTGGTTCACCCTCTTCGTCGGCGGGCTGACGCTCGGAGGAGAGCATGTGCCGCGAACGCGGCCACGACCTCCGGCGCGGACAGCACCGTCTCGGGGCACACAGGTTGCCCCGTCCGTCTCCGCCCCGGTGTCGGCCTCCGGCAACGCGCTCGGCGTGCTCGGCGACGCGGTGTCGTCGGTCACGTCGGCCGTCACGGGCGCTCCGACGGCTCCCGCATCCACGCCGGCAGCTCCGGCCGCAGCGCCCTCGACCGCGGCGCCCTCGACCTCCGGGTCGGACGGCGTCGCCTCGGGTACGCAGGTCGTGCCGGAGGTCGCCGCTCCCGTGCAGGTCTCCGGCAACGCCATCGCCGTCGGCGGGGACGCCGCGTCGACCTCGGCGGCGCCGGCCGCTCCTGCGGCGGCTGCTGCACCTGCACCTGCCGCTGCACCTGCCGCTGCTGCTCCGGCGACCTCCGGGTCGGACGGGGTGGCCTCGGGCACCCAGGTGGCCGGTGACGTGACCGCTCCGGTCACGGCGACCGGCAACGCGATCGCCGTCGGTGGGGACGCCACGTCCTCGACGCCGGCGTCCTCCGCTCCGGCTGCGCCGGCGTCCTCCGCTCCGGCTGCGAGTGAGGTCGGCTCCGACGACGTCGGGGTCGGACGGGGTGGCCTCCGGCACGCAGGTCGCGCCGGTCGTGTCGATCCCGGTGACGGTGACCGGCAACGGCATCGGGCTGCTCGGTGACGGCTCCTCGAGCGGTGCCACCGCGGGTTCGGCAACGACCACGCCGGCTGCGGGTGGTTCGACCTCCGGGTCGGACGGCATCGCGTCGGGTTCGCAGGTGTCCCCGGTGGTGTCGCTGCCGGTCACGATCGGTGGGAACGGCATCGGTCTGCTGGGTGACGGACCTCGACGGGGTCGACGACCCCGGCGACGGGCACGGGCACCGGCACGATGACGCCGGCTGCTGGCGGGTCGACCTCCGGGTCGGACGGCATCGCGTCGGGTTCGCAGGTGTCGCCGGTGGTGTCGCTGCCGGTCACGATCGGTGGGAACGGCATCGGGCTGCTGGGTGACGGGACCTCGACGGGGTCGACGACCCCGGCGACGGGCACGGGCACCGGCACGATGACGCCGGCTGCTGGCGGGTCGACCTCCGGGTCGGACGGCATCGCGTCGGGTTCGTAGGTGTCGCCGGTGGTGTCGCTGCCGGTCACGATCGGTGGGAACGGCATCGGGCTGCTGGGTGACGGGGCCTCGACGGGTTCGACGACCCCGGCGACGGGCACGGGCACCGGCACCGGCACGACGACGCCGGCTGCGGGCGGGTCGACGTCGGGCGACGGAGGACTCCTCTCCGGCACCCAGCTCACCCCGGTGATCAGCCTGCCGGTCACGATCGGCGGCAACGGGATCGGCATCGTCGGCGACGGCACCAGCACGACCACCACGCCCGGCACCGGGACGGACCCCGGCACGGGCACCGACCCCGGTGACGGGACCGACCCCGGTGACGGGACCGACCCCGGTGACGGCACGACGCCCGGCGACGGGACCGACCCCGGTGACGGCACGACGCCCGGTGACGGCACCACCCTGGTGACGGCACCACTCCCGGCGACGGCACCAGCACCCCGGGGGCCGCGACCGGTGCCGGCGACGGCACCACGGTGGGAACGGTGACCACCCCCGTCACCGGAGCCGCCGCGGTCGTGGCGACCACTGCCTCCCGGGCCGTGAGCGCCGACACGATGACCGCCGGTGCCTCGACGGTGGCACAGACGGCGGTCCGCGCCGCTGCCGGCGCGGCCGCGCCGGGGCTCGCCTACACGGGCGCGACCTCGCCGGTCCTGCCCGCCGGGTTCGCCCTGCTCCTGCTCCTCGCCGGAGCGGGGACGATGGTGCTGCGCAAGCGGCACTGACCACGCTGCGGGTGTCGGTGCCGTGCACGCGGCACCGACCCCGCGGTACACAGCGGGTCGGAGGGGCACCGGATCAGGGTGCCCCTCCGACCCGTGCCCGCGGTGCGTCGCAGCCGATCAGAGCTGAACGCCGGCTGGTGGCGGTCTGGGAGCGGTCGGTGGTGAACCTGTGGACAGCAGAAGCGCCTCCGGGGCTGCCCGGCAGCGGGGTGCGGCCACGATGAGACCGTGCTCCACGACCTCCTGCGCATCCCGATCACCGGGCGCGACGTCCTCGTCCCCGTCGACGTCCTCGCCCTGGTGCTCACCGTCTGGGTGGTCGTCGTGCCACTCCTGCAGCGGGGCGATCGGCGGCGATCGGCGCACCCCGTCCGCGCCGTCGTGATCCGGGTCGCCGCGCTCGTGGTGGGCGCCGGTGCCGGACTCGTGGCGGTGTGGTGGACCGGGGACGTGCTCGACCTCTTCGGGGTCTCGTTCACGCCGGTGACCCGCATGTGGATCGCCTTCGCGTGCGCCGGCATCGCTCTGCTCGTCGTGGTGCTCGTGCAGGGCGGGTGGACCCTCCGCGTGGTCGCGCTCGGCGCAGCGGCGTGCGTGGCCCTGGCCGCCGGACTCGGCGTCAACGTCGACTTCGGCTTCTACAAGGACGTCGAGCAGGCGGTCGCGACGAACCCGTACCCGACGCGGACGCTCCCCGCGCCCCACCACGGCGGCGCGACCGGTGCTGAAGCCGCTCCGCCCGCCGGCAGCGCCGAGGTCGACCCAGCGGACTGGCACGCTCCGGCGGGGATGCCGCACGAGGGCGAGACGATCAGCGTGCGGATCCCGGGACGGTGTCGCACTTCCACGCTCGGAAGGCCGTCGTCTGGCTGCCGCCGGCTGGCCGCACCGCGCACCCGCCGAAGCTTCCCGTGCTCGTCTCGCTGTCCGGCCAGCCCGGGCAGCCGGCAGACATGTTCCAGACGGGGTGACCTCGGCGAGTACCTCGAGCACTACGCCGAGACCCACGACGGGCTCGCCCCGATCGTCGTGGCGCCCGACCAGCTCGGCGCTCCCGAACGGAACCCGATGTGCGTGGACTCCCGCCGGCTCGGGCGCAGCGCGACCTACGTCATGACGGACACCGTGCAGTGGATCCGGCACCACCTGCCGGTCGCGAGTGCGCCGAGCGCCTGGGGCATCGTCGGGTTCTCGGAAGGGGCCACCTGCGCGATGCAGTTCTCCGCCGCACACCCGGAGGTGTTCGGCACGACGCTGGCGATCTCGAGCGAGATCGGCCCCGGAACGGCAGCGTGCAGCAGACGATCGCGCTCGGCTTCGGCGGATCGGTCGCGGCCTACCGGGCGGCGGCGCCGAGCGCGATCATGACGGCGCACGGGCACTACCCGCACCACCTCACCGTGTTCGGGTACGGCCAGGACGACGCGCCCTACCACGCGTCGACGGACGCGCTCGAGCGGTCGCCGAACGGGTCGGGATGCAGACGTCGCTCATCGTGTCGCCGGGGTCCGCCCACGACTGGAACACCGTGCGCTACGTTCTGTCCCACGGCCTCCCGGCGGTCATCGCGCACCTCGGGCTGCCGGCGACGAAGGGATCGCTGTGACCCAGACCGACCCGGGCACGAGGGAGTCCGGACCGGCGGCGACCCGCTGGCGGAGCGCCTGGCGGACCGTCTCGCGCACGGTCCGGAGGCGCCCGGTCACGACCGCGATCCTCGTCCTGGTGCTCGCCACCTCGGCGACCGCCGTCGTCCTCCGCGTGGTGCACGGCACCGGCCCGGTCTCCTACGGCCCGTTCCGGGTGTTCGCCGCGTCGACCGGCGTCATCGCGATCCTGCTCACCCTGGCCGGCGTGGTCGTGCTCGTCGGTGCCGCCGAACGCCTGATGGGCTCGTGGCGGACGGCGGTCGCGTTCGTCCTGACGACCGTCGTCGGCACCGGCATCGGGGCGTTCAGCGCCTTCGTCGACTCGGACGGACGTGACGTCGGGCCGCTGCTCCTCGGGCGGGCGACGAGCTTCGACCCGTGGACCGCCATCGTGGGCACGATCGTCACCGCGAGCGCCTTCGCCGGTCCGCTGTGGCGTCGCCGGATCCGGGTGAACGCGCTCGCCGTGGTGGCCGCACTGCTGCTCTACGCCGGACACGCCTCGGACCTCTACGCCGTGCTGGCAGCCGGCGCCGGTTGGCTGCTCGGTGAACTGCTCCGCCGGACCCCGAAGCGGAACGGCTGGCTGCGGCAGGCTCGCACCGTGAGACCCGGGTCCTGCTCGGCACCGTGGTGCTCGTGTCGGCGGTCGGCCCGGTCATCGCCCTGGTGTCCCGCGCCCGGGTCGGGATCCTCGCGCCGCTCGCCGCCGTGGTCGGGGCCGGACCGGTGACCCCGGTGCACGGCTGCCGTGCCGACGGCATCGCGGGGGAGTGCCTGCGGGCCCTCATGGCCTACCGCGCGACCGACCCCTGGACGGTGGTGCTGGCGGCAGCCCCGCTCCTCGTCCTCGTCGTCGCGGGGCTCGGGCTGTTCCGCGGCAGCCGGTTCGCCGTGTGGCTCGTCGTCGTGGTGGACGTCGTCACCGCCGCGGCCGCGGCGATCACCTACGGCGCCGTCCCCGGCCGGGTCGAGCAGCTGCACGGCACCGAGGACCAGTTCATCGTCGACGTGTCGATCGCCGCCTCGATCATCGTCCCCCTGGCGACCGCCGTCGTGCTGGTGGTCCTCCGCCGGTCCTTCACGGTGCTGTCCTCGCGCCGTCGCGTGGTCACCTTCGCGGTGACGGTCGGGTCCGCCCTGGTCGTCATCGTCGCGGTCGTGCTGGTGACCGCGGCGTCCGCACCCCAGCACGTCGAGGACCCGCTCCGGCTCGCCGTCGCCGCCCTCGGTCCGCTCTCCCCGGTCACGTTCTGGGACCGCCTGCCGTCGCTGCACCCGATGCTGCGCGTGGTCCTCGGCCTGGCCGGACCGGTGCTCTGGTTCGTCATCGCCCTGGCGTCCGTGCGGCCCACCGGCGCCGTCCGAGGCCCGACGCCGACCCGGACGGCACCCGGCACGACCGTGACCGTGCCCGCGCCCTGCTCGAGGCCGGTGGCGGCGACGCGTTCGGCTGGATGACGACGTAGCACGGCAACGCGTACTGGTTCGCCGAGGACGGTCGTTCGGCGGTCGCGTTCCGCCCGCAACGGCCGCGTCGCGGTGACGGTCGGCGGCCCGTTCGGCTGGCCGGACGCCCGCGCCGACGCGATGACCGCCTTCGCCCGCTGGTGCGACGACAACGGCTGGACGGCGGTGTTCTACGGCATCGGCGTCGAGGCCGCCGGCTCCCTCACGGAGCAGGGCTGGAGCACGCTGCCCGTCGCCGAGGACGCCGACCTCGACCCGCGCACGTGGACGACGAGCGGCAAGAAGAAGCAGGACGTCCGGACCTCGGTGAACAAGGCGAAGCGCGAGGGCATCACGGCGACCTGGTCGTCGTGGCAACAGCTGCCGAGCTCGACGACCCGGCAGATCGAGGCGATCTCGGAGGAGTGGGTCGCCGAACGCGAGCTGCCCGAGATGGGCTTCACCCTCGGCGGCGTCGACGAGATGCGGGACCCGGCGGTCCGCACCCTCGTCGCGCAGGACCAGGCGGGCACCGTGCTCGCGGTCACGAGCTGGCTGCCGAGTCACCGCGAGGAGCGCGTCGTCGGGTGGACGCTCGACGTCATGCGCCGGACCGGTGCCGCGCCGAACGGGGTGATGGAGTTCCTGGTCGCGAGCGCCGCCGGCCGGATGCGCGAGGACGGCGTCGAACGCCTCAGCCTGTCCGCCGCACCGCTCGCGCGGGCGTCGGACACCGCGCCGGCGAACGAGGGCGTGCAGGACCTGCTCGACCTGGTCGGCGGGGTGCTCGAGCCCGTGTACGGCTTCCGGTCGCTGCTGAAGTTCAAGCTGAAGTTCGGCCCCGAGCTGCACCCGCTGGTGCTCGCCTACCCGGACCCGGTCGCGCTCCCGGCGATCGGGATCGCAGTGGTCCGCGCGTACCTGCCGGACCTGTCGCTCCGGCAGGTGGTCGCCCTGGCGCGGGGGCGCGGCTGACGGGAGGCGCGGTGCGGGCCCCGCCCCGCGCCTCCCGGCAGTCGGCACGCACGTCGCGAGCCGCCGTCGGGACGGCGACGCCCCGTTACGTCCGCGCAGGTGGCGGAACGCGACCGTCGTGCGTCTGGGGTATCGTTCGACTACGCAAGCGCTCCGGGGTCGGTGTAATTCCGAACCGGTGGTGACAGTCCACGAACTGATGACGGGTGCGAACCCGGCAGAGGTTGACCTGGTGAAACTCCGGGACCGACGGTGAGAGTCCGGATGGGAGGCGCGCTGGCGGACAGGACGTCCACCGTGCGGTGGCGCGACCCGTCCGTCGATGCCGACGATCGTCGAACGCCCCGGAGTCCCGTTGAGAGGACACCAGTGTTCACCGGCATCATCGAGGAACTCGGCACCGTCACCGCCGTCGAGGAGCACGGCGACTCCGTCGCGCTCACCGTCCACGGCCCGCTCGTGGTCGCGGACGCACAGCACGGCGACTCCATCGCCACGAGCGGCGTCTGCCTGACCGTGGTCGAGCAGACCCCCGAGACCTTCACCGCCTTCGTCATGAAGCAGACGCTCGACATGAGCGCGCACGGCACCCTGGCCGTCGGCGACCGGCTCAACCTCGAGCGTGCGGCCTCGGTCGGGGACCGCCTCGGCGGCCACATCGTGCAGGGGCACGTGGACGGCACGGCGTCCGTGCTCGAGACGTCGGACGGCGACGGGTGGCGCCGCGTGCGGTTCTCGCTCGCGCCCGACCTCAGCCCGCTCGTCGTCGACAAGGGCTCGATCGTCGCTCGACGGCGTCTCCCTCACGGTCAGTGCCGTCTCCGCGGAGGACACCCTCCGGATGCCGCCTGGTTCGAGGTGAGCCTGATCCCCGAGACCCTCGCCGCGACCACCCTCGGCGCGCGGAAGCCGGGGGACCGGGTGAACGTCGAGACCGACGTGCTGGCGCGGCACGTCCGGCGGATGCTGCGGCTCGACGCCGCCGTGCAGTCCTTGCCGGCGGGGTCGGGTGCGGCCGTCGGGTCGACCGCGGCGCCTGCGCCGGTCGGTCTGGAGGCGCGGTAGTGGTCGCCGAAGCACGGACGCCGCCGACGTACCCGCCCCGACCGACGTGCTCGCGCTGTCCGGCATCGACGAGGCGGTCGCCGCCATCGCCGCCGGCCGACCGGTGATCGTCGCGGACGACGAGCACCGCGAGAACGAAGGGGGACGTCATCCTCGCCGCGGAACTCGCCACCCCGGAGTGGATCGCCTGGACCGTCGCCCACTCGTCCGGGTTCATCTGCGCCCCGGTCAGCGCCGAGATCGCCGACGCACTCGACCTGCCGCCGATGGTGGCGCACAACGAGGACGTGCGCGGGACCGCCTACACGGTGACCGTCGACGCCGCCGTCGGTGTGACCACCGGCATCGCCGCCCACGACCGGTCCCGCACGCTGCGGGTCCTCGCCGACCCCACCTCGGTCCGCGACGACCTGCACCGCCCCGGACACGTCGTGCCCCTGCGTGCGCGACCGGGCGGGGTCCGCGAACGCGCGGGCCACACCGAAGCCGCGATCGACCTCGTCACCGCAGCCGGGCTCCGGCCCGCCGCGGCGATCTGCGAGATCGTCGACGAGGACGGCGGCATGATGCGCCTGCCGGGACTCCTCGCACTCGGGGCACGCGCCGGCGTGCCGGTCATCACCATCGCCGCACTCGTCGAGTGGCTCGACGCGGCAGACCGGGCGACGGCCGAGGCCGTGCCCACGGAAGAACGACACGATGAGCGGAGCAGGCGCGGCGGACCGCGACCACGTCGACGGCAGCGGGATCCGGGTGGCGATCGTCGCCAGGCAGTGGCACGAGGCCATCGCCGGCGGGCTGCTCGCCGGAGCGCAGCGCGAGGTCGAGCGCCTCGGGGCCACCGGCGAGGTCATCCCGGTCCCGGGCAGCTTCGAGCTGCCGGTCGTCGCGAAGACCGCGCTCGAGTCCGGCTTCGACGCGGCGGTCGCGCTCGGCGTGATCATCCGCGGCGGCACCCCGCACTTCGAGTACGTGTCGGACGCGGCCACCAGCGGCCTGACCCGCGTGGCGATCGAAACCGGCAAGCCCGTCGGGTTCGGCGTGCTCACCCTGGATGACGAGCAGCAGGGGCTCGACCGCGCCGGGCTGCCGGACTCCAAGGAGGACAAGGGCGCCGAGGCCGTGCACGCCGCCGTCTCCACGGCGGTCACGCTGCGGAAGCTGCGCGTGCTGGCCTAGCGCGGACGCCGCGGATCACACCACGAATCCGACATCGAACCGGGCCCCGTGGTCGGTTCGATGTCGGATTCGTGGTTCGGCACGGGCCGGTCCCGCCGCCGAACGCAGAACGGCCCCGCACCTCTGCAGGTGCGGGGGCCGTTCTGCGTGCGGTGTAGGTTACCGCTTGCCGAACACGTGGATCGGCAGGAAGAAGGGAGAGCGACATGAGCAGGAGGCCGCCCATGAAGATGAAGGCCTGACCGGACTCCACCTGGAACGCGAAGCCGAACAGGTACATCGACACCAGCAGCAGCAGGATCGAGAAAACAGCGGCGATGACGCGGCCCACGGTGGTACCTCCGGAAGTCAGGCGGGTGGATCGTAGCCAGTCTATCCCCAGCGGGGTCGGTGTCGGTTTGCGCACCGGGCCTGGTCGCGATGAGGCGGTCGACGACGCCGAGCAGGGCCTCCATGTCGACGGTGCTGCGGTTCGGCCGGACGTCGCTCGCGGCCCCCAGGGATGCCTGGTGGTACAGCCCGTCGCCGAGCAGTTTCACGGCCTGGGCGGTGGGTTCGTCCCCGAGCGCGTCGACGAGCGTGGTGAGCCAGCCGTTCTCGGTCTCGTCGAGGGTCCGACCCGCCTCTTCGTAGCCGGCCTGCTGCAGGCGGCTCGCGGCGAGGAGGGCGAGGTCGAGCTCGCTGCCCACGAACAGGCAGTTCCGCACGAAGTACCGCGCGGCGCCGTCCTCGGCGTCCCGCATCCGGTCGACGTTCATCGCGGAGAGGTCGGAGAGACGCTCGCAGAGCCTTCGACCAGGGCGGCCTTCGAGCCGAAGTGGTAGAGCAGTCCGCCCTTCGAGACCCCGGCACGAGCGGCGACGGCGTCGAGGGTCGCCGGACGCTCTCCTTCCTCGCACACGATGGCGACGAAGCTGTCCAGAACACGATCGCGGGCGCTTGCCATGGGCACGAGTCTAGGAGTCGTGCAGTGCTCCGGCGCCGTGGGCGGCGACGCGGCGGCCGCGCCGCCCCACGGTCCACGGTCAGCCCTTCAGTGCACCGGCGGCGATGTTCGCGATGAAGTGCCGCGACCCGATGATGAAGACGCCGATCAGTGGGAAGACGCTGATCACTGCGCCGGCCATCACGGCGCCGAGGTCGGTCGCGTTCACCGAGCTCAGCCCGGCGAGGGCGACCTGGAGCGTCTGGCCCTTCGGGTCGATGAGCACGATGAGCGGCCAGACGTAGTCGTTCCAGGCGGTGATGAACGTGAAGATGCCGAGGAACGCGAGCCCGCCGCGGAGCATCGGCACCGCGATCGACCACCAGGTGCGGAAGAACCCGGCGCCGTCGACCCTGGCGGAGTCGATCACCTCGTTCGGGATCGACCCCGTCGCGAACTGCCGGAGCAGGAAGATGCCGAAGGCGTTCGCCGCTCCCGGCACGATGAGCGCCTGCAGGCCGCCGATCCACCCCAGGTTCGCCATGAGCACGAAGCTCGGCACCAGGGACAGGCTGCCGGGGACGAGGAACGTGGCGAGCATCACGGTGAAGAGGGACCGCTTGAACGGGAACTCGTACTTGGCGAACGCGAACGCGGCGAGCGAGTCGAACAGCATCACGAGGACGGCGGTGCTGCCCGCGACGACGACGGTGTTGAGGAGCGCCCGCAGCATGTCGACGTTGCTGAACACCGAGGCGACGTTGGCGAGCGCGTTGTCGCCGAACCAGAGCGACGGCGGGTAGCCGAAGATCTCCGC
Organism: Curtobacterium sp. AC273; assembly: GCF_979253735.1. NCBI lineage: Bacteria > Bacillati > Actinomycetota > Actinomycetes > Micrococcales > Microbacteriaceae > Curtobacterium > Curtobacterium sp. AC273. The sequence goes on from NZ_CEEDDU010000005.1 coordinate 442,310, forward strand.
GTTGGTCGAGGTCGACATCACGAGCAGCCAGTAGAAGGGGAAGATCGACAGCAGCACCCCGACGATCAGGCAGAGGTGCGTGACGGCGGTGCCGAGCCACCCGCGGCGGAACCCGTGGCCGCGGTCGTCGCCCGCGGCGCCCGGACGTCCGAGGGCGGCTGCGGTGTTCGTGGTCGTCGTGGTCGGTGTCGTGGTCATGCGTCGACCCCCTTCGCGCTGGTGCGGGTGGTGCGCGGGGCCCGGAGGCGTCGCGGCGTCTTCAGGCCGTCGCGCTCACTGAGCAGGCGCCAGTTGATGATGGCGAACACCACCGAGAAGATGAACAGCACCCAGGCGATCGCCGACCCGTAGCCGAAGTCGAACTGGTTGAACGCCTGCTCGTACTGGTAGAGCACGATCGTCATGCCGGCCTCGTCGGGGCCGCCCACCGCCTGCCCGTTGAACAGGATCTGCGGCTCGGTGAAGAGTCCGAGCCCACCGATCGTCGACGTGATGAGGGTGAAGAGGATCACGGGGCGGAGGAGCGGCACGGTGATCCGCGAGAAGATCTGCCACGCGTTCGCGCCGTCGACCTTCGCGGCGTCGTACAGCTCGGTCGAGATCGACTGCAGCCCGGCGAGGTAGATGATCGCGTTGTACCCGGTCCAGCGCCAGATCACCATCACCGAGATCGTGATCTTGATGCCCCAGTACGACGACAGCCAGCCGACCGGATCCGCTCCGAGTGCCCGCAGTGCCGCGTTCACCAGACCGAAGCCGTCGGAGAACACCGATCCGAACACGATGGCCATCGCCACCATGCTCGTGACGTTCGGCACGAAGAACGCGACGCGGTAGAAGCCCTTCGCCCGGATGTTGCCGTGCAGCAGGAACGCGAGCACGAGTGCGAGGAACAGCATCGGGATCGTCGACATGATCCAGATCAGGAAGGTGTTGCCGACGGCGTTCCGCAACCGCGGGTCGCCGAGGAGGTACTGGTACTGCGCGATACCGACGAACGCGGGGGACCCGACGCCGTCCCAGTCGGTGAACGACAGCACGATCGAGAACACGATCGGGAACAGCCCGAACACCAGGAAGAGGACGTAGAACGGCGCGATCGCGACGTACTGCGGCCAGAACCGTCGGAGCCCGAACCGCTTGCCGGTCGCGGCGGTGGTGATCGACGAGGTCGGTGTGCCGACCACGGCGGGGATGCTCGTCGTCGGGGGAGCCTGCTTGGTGCTCATGCCGCCACCCCGCGCTTCTCGAGGACCCGGTTGGTCTGGTCGACGGCGTCCTGCCATGCCCGGTCGGGGTCCTTCCCGCCGGCTTCGACGTTCGTGATCTCGGTGGCGAAGGCTCCGACGAACCGCTCGGAGTTCGAGATGTACGTCACCGGGACGTCCATCGCCGAGGCGTTGAAGAACGCCAGGGGGTCCTGGTCGCCGAAGTAGTCGCCGGGCTTCCGCATGATCCCGTTCGCGAACGACGCCGGTGTCGACGTGGAACAGCTGGATGTCGTTGTACGTGTGCGACTGGACCTCGGGCGAGGTGATCCACTGCGCGAAGGCGGTGGCGGCAGCGGGGTCCTTCGACGTCTTCGGGACGGCGAGGAACGAGCCGCCGCTGTTGCCCGGCCGCTCCGGCTGCCGTGCGATCCGCCACTGACCGGCGGCGTCGGGCGCGGTGTCGTGGATGATCTGCGTCCACCACGCGCCCTCGATCTGGCCGGCGACCCGGCCGGACACCCACCCGGCGTTCTGGTCGGTGCCCGACTGACCAGGTTGCCGGTCAGCCCGGACCGGACACAGGCGACGGCGTTCTCCCACGCCTGCCGGATCGAGCTGTCGTGCCGCTCGAACACCGGGCGGTCGTCGCGGTCGAAGTACCGCGTGGGGCTCGCGTAGACGTACTGGTTGAACAGCTGCGTCGCCGTGATCACGGTGGCGGCGTCCGCGCCCTTCCGGATCTTCGCGCCGAACGACCGGAATCCGTCCCAGGTCGAGACGGCGTCCGAGACCTCGTCCGGGTCGGTCGGCAGCCCGGCCTTCGCCAGGACGTCCTGCCGGTAGAAGAAACCGGTCGGTCCGGTGTCGACCGGCCAGAAGCACTGCCTGCCGCTCGGCGTCCGGCCCAGCGCGGTCTTCCAGTCGTAGTACTCACCCCGCTTCGCCGTGCCCCCGTGGTCGTCGAAGTCGGTGAAGAGGTCCTCGTCGGGGAAGTAGAGCCAGCAGTTCGAGTTCACCATGAGGACGTCGGGGATGAAGGCATTGCCGGCCAGCGCCGTCCGGAACTTGGTGTCGTACGACGCTCCGCCGATGAGGTCGGGGCGGAGTCGCTTCGAACCGTGGCCGCTGATGCCGTCGGCGGCCTGCCGGAGGAACTTCGGGTCGAGCGACCGGTTCCAGTACCAGAGGACGAGCTCGTCCGGGTCCTTCGAGATCGCGGTGCCGGTGGAACACCCGGCGAGGAGCGCCGTGGAGGCGAGAGCGCCGAGGGCGCCCGCACCGGCGAGGAACCCCGCCGGCTGAGACTGATCGATGGTGCTGCTGTCACGGAGTACCTGCTCTCGTCGTTGAGATCGGGATACCTGGAGCGTTCGACCGTGAACGCTCACGAAGTGGTGCAGAGCCTCCTCCCGTGGACACGCCGTGTCAAGCACCTGCACCGTTGCAGGCCCGGCACGCTGGCAGTACGGTCGTCGTGACCGTGAAGGTTCACGACGAGAATGGGTACCCGCATGTCAGCGCAGACCGCGACCACCGCCAGCAGCAGCACGGACGTGCAGCAGGACGTCCCCGGCTGGGCGGTCCTCGGCCCCGGCGGGATCGCTCGCCGCTTCCTCTCCCAGCTCCCCGCGAGCGCCGTCGGCGCCACCCTCGTGGCCGCCGGCAGCTCCTCGCCGGAGCGGGCACAGGCGTTCGCCGACGAGGCCGCGGAGCACGGCTTCACCGGTGTCGTCGCCGGTTCCTACGACCAGGTGCTCGCAGACCCCCGGGTGCACGCGGTGTACGTCTCGACGGTGCACACCGGGCACGCCGCCCTCGTCCTCGCCGCGCTCGAGGCGGGCAAGGCCGTTCTCTGCGAGAAGCCCCTGTCGCCGAACCACGGCACGTCGATGGCACTCGCCGATGCCGCGCGCCAGGCCGGCCTGCCGCTCGTCGAGGCGTACATGTACCGCTTCCACCCGCAGACCGCTGCGCTGCTCGAGCTCGTCCGCGACGGCGCGATCGGCGAGGTCACCCACATCGACGCCTCGTTCGCCTTCCGCGCCGGCGAACGGTCCGGCCGGCTGTTCGACGTCGACACCGCGGGCGGCGGGATCCTCGACGTCGGCGGGTACCCGGTCACGATGGCGGCCGCGATCGTGCAGGCCGCCACCGGCGTCGCGGTCGCCGAGCCGACCGAACTGACGGCCCGCGGGACCCTCGGCCCGACCGGCGTCGACGAGTGGACGGTCGCACACCTCACCTACCGCGACGGCATCACCGCGGACGTGCGCACCGGCGTCCGGGTGCAGGACGACAACGCCGTCCGGGTGCACGGCACGCGCGGGACGGTCACGCTCGCCGACCCCTGGACGCTCGGCGACGACCCGACGATCGTGGTCCGGACCGTCGACGAGGACCCGCGCACGCTGTCCTTCGCCGGCGAACTACCCCTACGCGCGCGAGGCCGACGCGACCACCGCGGCGCTCGCGGCCGGCCGGGTCGAGGTCCCCGAGTACACACTCGACGAGTCGCTCGCCACGGCCCGCACGCTCGACAAGTGGCGCGCCGCCATCGGTCTCCGCTTCCCGTTCGAGGCCGAGTCCGCCGACATCCCCACCGTGAGCGGTCGGCCGCTCCGCGTGCAGGACGGCAACCCCATGCGGTACGGCGAGATCCCCGGCGTCGGCAAGCAGCTGTCCCGCCTGGTGATGGGCGTCGACAACCAGCCCGACCTCGCGCACGCCAGCGCGATCTTCGACCTGTTCGTCGAGCAGGGCGGCAACGTCTTCGACACCGGTTACATCTACGGTAGCGGCGTGCTCGAGGGTCGGCTCGGCAAGTGGATCCAGAACCGCGGCGTCCGCGAGGACGTGGTCGTCATCACGAAGGGCGCACACACCCCGTTCTGCGATCCGGAGTCGCTCACGAAGCAGCTGCTCGAGGAGCCTCGAGCGCCAGGGCACCGACTACGCGGACATCTACATGATGCACCGCGACAACCCGGACATCCCGGTGGGGGAGTTCGTCGACGTCCTCGACGAGCACCGCCGTGCCGGGCGGATCCGCGTGTACGGCGGCTCGAACTGGACGCCCGCGCGCTTCGACGAGGCGAACGCCTACGCGCGGGCCAACGGCAAGCACGAGTTCGAGGTGCTCAGCAACCACTTCGGTCTGGCCGAGGCGTACGACGTGCCGTGGGCCGGGGTGCGAGCACGCCACCGACGCGGCGTCGAAGGCGTGGCTCGAGGAGCGGGCAGGTCCAGCTCCTGCCGTGGTCGTCGCAGGCACGCGGGTTCTTCACGGGACGTGCGACGCCGGAGGACACCAGCGACGCCGAGCTCGTGCGCTGCTACTACAGCGACCAGAACTTCGAGCGGCTCCGCCGTGCGCGCGAGCTCGGCGAGCGGTTCGGGGTCCCGGCGACGGCGATCGCCCTGGCCTACGTCCTGAACCAGCCGTTCCCGACCTTCCCGCTGTTCGGACCGCGTACGATCGCGGAAGCCCGGTCGTCCATGACCGGCCTCTCCGTCGACCTCACTCCGGAACAGGTGGCATGGCTGGACCTCCGCGACTGACCCGGTCGCCCCCGGACGGCCCGCACCCCGGCGGCCGCGCGACGATCATCGACGTCGCCGCGGCCGCCGGGGTGTCCCGGCAGACCGTCACACGCGCCATGAACGGCATGTCCGGCATCAGCGCCGCGACCAAGCAGCGCGTCCTCGCCGAGGCCGAACGGCTCGACTACCGGCCGTCGCGGTTCGGCCGCGGGCTCGTCACCGGCGGCGACCACCAGCTCGGGCTCGTCGTCAACGACCTGCGGAACCCGTACACACCGCAGCTCGCGTCGGCGGTGTTCCGGCTCGCCGCCGAGCAGAGTGGAACGTCATGCTCGCCGACGTCGACCTGGCGAGCGACGCCGACCGGATGGTCCAGGCCTCGGTGCGCAGACCGACGTGGTGATCGGCTACCTCGGCTCCCGGCGGCACCGGTGGAGCGAGCTCCTCGGCAGCGTGCCGATGGTCGAGCTCGACCGTCGTCCGACCGCCGACCGCCGCGGTCTGGATCGACCCCGCCGACGCGATCGAGACCCTCGCCGACCACCTCGTGGCGACCGGGGTGCGACACCCGGTGGTGCTCGACAACTCGTCGCCCGAGCACACGAGTGCCCGTGGGGTGCTGCTGATGGACGCCCTGCGCGGCGCGGGTACCTGCCCGAGCTCGTGCACGCCCCGCACGGCACGGCGGAGTGCGGCGCCGAGGAGACGACGGCGATCCTCGGACGACGACGCCTCGACTGATCCTCGCCTTCAACGACGTGATGGCGCTCGGTGTGCTGCAGGCGTGCCGCCGTGCCGGCGTGGACGTGCCCGGTAGAGGTCCGGGTCGTCGGGGTCGAGCGGGCTGCCGCTCGGCGGGCTCGTGTCGCCGACCCTCACGACCTTGGCGGTCGACCTCGACGCCGTCGCGCGCGAGGCGCTCGACCTCGCCCTCGGCATGCTCGCCGGTGAGCTGCCGCGGCAGGGTGCGACGGTGCAGCGCACCGTCCGGCCCAGCCTGCTCCTGCGCGAGTCGGCCTGACGACGAGGGCTGCCCTGGGCGGGGACCCGAGGGGACTGACGGGAGAGCGCGGTGCGGGCCCCGCACCGCGCGCCTCCCGTCCGCCCTTGGTTGCATTTGCAACCATCACCGTCCGACGGTATACTAACGGAGTCCTGACGGGACGCGTGCAGCCCCCGCGTCCCGTCTCGTCCTGCCCACCGCCGTCGACCTGGTCCGGCTCGAAGTCCCGGGAGTCCTTCCGTGTCCGCACTGCTCACCGGTCCCGTCACCACCGCCCGTCACCGGCAGCCGCACCAGTCGGTTCGCCGCGCTCTTCGTCCTCATGCTGCCCGTCCTGCTCATCTCGGTGGACAACACCGTGCTGAGCCTTCGCGCTGCCGTCGATCTCGCGCGCGCTCAACCCGGACGCCACGACGCAGCTCTGGATCGTCGACGCCTACCCGCTCGTCCTCGCCGGGCTCCTCGTCGTGATGGGCAGCATCGGCGACCGCATCGGTCGGCGTCGGATCCTGGTGATCGGCGCGAGCGGCTTCGCCCTGTTCTCCGTCGCCGCGGCGTTCGTGACCGACGCCTGGATGCTCGTCGCCGCCCGCATCGCGATGGGTGTCTTCGGCGCGATGCTCATGCCGGCCACGCTGTCGATCATCCGCAACGTCTTCGTCGACGCGGGGGAAACAGCGCGGATGGCGCTCGCCGTCTGGTCGGCGATTGTTCCGCTGGCCGGCGGCGCCCTCGAGCCGCTCGTCGGCGGCGTCCTGCTCGCGCACTTCCACTGGGGCGCCGTGTTCCTGGTCGCCGTGCCGATCCTCGTCCTCATGCTCGTGGGCGTGCCGTTCTTCGTCCCCGAGTCCCGCGACCCGATGCCCGGGCCGGTCGACGTGCCGAGCATGTTCCTCTCCCTCGGCACGCTCGCGCCGATCGCGTGGGCCATCAAGTCGGTCGTGCACCCGGAGGAGCGCGGCTTCGCGATCGCCATGCTCGCCGTCGGCGTGCTCGGCGGGATCGCGTTCGTGCGGCGGCAGCTCCGCTCGCGCACGCCGATGCTCGACCTCCGGCTGTTCCCGCAGCACCGCCTTCAACTGGGCAGCGTCCTGATGAACATGGCGGCGATGTTCTCGTTGACGGGCTTCCTGTTCTTCTTCATCGCCCAGCACCTGCAGCTCGTCGCCGGGCTCGACCCGTTCACGTCCGGCATCGTGCTCGTCCCAGGTCCGGTGCTCACCATCGTCGCCGGGCTCGTGGTCGTGCCGATCGTCGGCCGGGTCGCACCGCGCTGGGTCGTCGCGGTCGCCCTGCTCTTCTCGGCCGCGGCCTACGCGATGGTCGCCGTGCTCGGCCACCACGCCTCGATCGTGGCGCTCGCGTTCGCCTTCGTGCTGCTCGGCATCGAGGAGATCGGCGCGTCGGGAGACCGTGACGAACGACCTGATCATCTCGACAGCCCCCGCGGACAAGGCCGGCGCGGCGTCGGCGATGTCCGAGACCGCGTACGAGATCGGTGCGGTGCTCGGAACAGCCGTCCTCGGCACGATCCTCGCCACCGCCTACCGGGCGCACGTCGTGGTGCCGGGCGGGTTGTCCTCGTCGGCGCACACGGCGGCGCAGGAGGCCCTCGGCGGTGCGGTGTCCGCGGCGAACTCGCTCGGCGGGTCCGCGGGGCAGGTGCTCCTCGAAAGTCGGCGCGGGTAGCGTTCGGCTCGGGCGTGACGATGACGGCCGGGGTCGCGGCGCTCCTCATGGTGGTCGCGGCGGCCGGCGCGGTCGTCATGCTCTTAGCAGCTGACGCGCGGGCATGGGGCGCTCGCTCGCCGCTTGAGGGAGCACAAATCGTCGGGGAGCTCTCGTGCGCTCGACGATTCCTGCTCCCTCGACGGACACTGGCCCCGCGCCACGCGCCCGCGCGTGCCTGCCCCGCGCCCGTCCGCCGCATTGAGGGAGCACAAATCGTCGGGGGGCTCTCGTGCGCTCCACGACCGATTCCTGCTCCCTCGACGCCCGCCCGCCAGCGCCCGCGCCCTCACCCCGCCCCGACGCCCGCGCCCACTCCCGGCGCGTCACGCGTGGTCACTCGGCGCGCCCGGGATCGGTCGAACCTGAGAATCGTTGACCTCAGCCACGGTTGAGGTCCTACGTTGGGACATGGCCGCGGAGCCGCGGCCTCCCCTCCCCGAAGGAACGACCACGACTCCCATGCCCGACGAAGCACCGGCGACCATCGCGGACGCGTACAAGGCCGCCTTCCGGGGACACCCCGCAGGCGTCGCCGTCATCACCGCCGAAGGGCCGGACGGCCCCACCGGTCTCACCGCCTCGGACGTCGCGAGCGTCGCGATCGACCCGCCCGTCCTCGTGTTCTCGCTGTCCACCAACTCCGGGTCCGCCGGCGTCGTGCTCGGCGCCCCGCTGTTCGTCGTGCACCTGGTCGACTCCCTCGGGGTCGCCCTCGCGAAGCGCTTCGCCTCGACCGGCAGTCCGGCGGCCGACGACCCGATCTGGGGGACGCTGCCCTCCGGGGACCGCTACCTGCCGAGCGCCGCGAGCGCGCTGCGCTACCGACCGCTGTCGACCACGCCGATCAGCTCGTCCACCGTCGTCGTCGCCGAGGTCCTCGACATCGTCGTCGGCCTCGAACAGGGCGAGCCGCTGGTCTACCACAACCGGGAATTCCCTCCCTCACCGATCGTTCCCGGCTCTCGTGAGCCGCCAGACACCATCCGCACACCACTGATCCGAAAGGAACTCACATGGCTGAGTACGCCCTGCCGGAGCTGCCGTACGACTACGCCGCGCTCGAGCCGCACATCAGCGGCAAGATCATGCAGCTGCACTACGACAAGCACCACCAGACCTACGTGACCGGCGCGAACACCGCGATCGAGCAGCTCGCCGAGGCCCGTGAGTCCGGCAGCCTCGCCACCGTGAACAAGCTCGAGAAGGACCTCGCGTTCAGCCTCGGCGGTCATCAAGCCCTCGTCTTCTGGACCAACCTCGGCCCGGACACGAAGGTCCCGGAGGGCGAGCTCGCCGCCGCGATCGACGAGTTCTTCGGCTCGTTCGAGAAGTTCCAGGCCCAGTTCACCGCCGTCGCCACGGGTATCCAGGGCTCCGGCTGGTCCGTCTCGCGTGGGACACCGTGGGTCAGAAGCTCACCACGTTCCAGCTGTTCGACTGGCAAGGCCAACGTGCCGCTCGGTGTCGTGCCGATCTTCATGCTCGACATGTGGGAGCACGCCTTCTACCTCGACTACCTCAACGTCAAGGCGGACTACGTCAAGGCCGTGTGGAACATCGTCGACTGGGAGAACGTCGCCGCGCGCTTCGCGAACGCGAAGTCGCAGAGCTTCATCACGCTCTGACAGAGCGTCGGCGGGTCGCCTCGGTGACCGTCTGACGGACTGGAGGCGCGGGTGCCGGCTGGCACCGCGCCTCCAGTCCGTCGGGGTTTCGTTCGAGACCGCAGCGCGCCGGCCAGGCCATTGCGTCGGTGTAGACCGGCGTCACCGCTCCGTCGGCGGCTCGCTCGCGATCGCGCGCGCAGTTCGACGTCGACGTCGCTGTGCTCGTGGTCCACGATGGCGCCCCACTGAGCCCCGCGTGCGGAGAGGACGGCGTCGCGTGCCGATCGGTCGGCCTCGTCGGGGTCGGCACCGTGCTCGCGACACCACGCTGCGATCAGGACGACCTGGTCGTGGTGGAACACGTGCTCACGGTCGCGGCCGTCGAGTGACTCCACTGCGCCGAGCTCGAAGGCGAGCCGCGCGGCGAGTGCCCGTTCCGGGTCGTCGAGTCCGCCGAACACGGCGACGAGGTACTCGGCGAGTCCGTGCGCATCGGTGGCGGGGTCGAGCGCCGGGGGCATCGCGGAGTCGGCGAGGTGCGCGACGACGGCGTCGATCAGGGCGTCGCGCGAGCCGAAGTGGTAGACGATCGGGTAGGCGCTGGTGCCGAGCACCCTGCCGAGGCTGCGGACGGAGACGTCTTCGAGCTTGGTGTCCCGGAGGTGCTGCGCCACCTTCGCGATGATCGCCGGCTTCAGCGTCGGGTCGGGCTTCCTGGGCATGGCGTCTCCGTGGGGTCGGTGTGGGTCGCGACCGTTCACATACGATCGTTGAGTATATTACCGGTCGTTCCCGGGAAGAGCCACCACGTCGTCATGAACCGGAGATTTACTCGTGTTCGCGTAGGATGGGGCCGATGACCACTCCGCTCCGAGCGCCGGCCCGACGCCCCGTCACGTCCCGGGGCGACCCGTGCCGGACGCACGGTCGCGGGGCGACGTCGGGGAGCAGGGAAGCGCTTCCTGGTCGTCGGCGACGTCCTGGACGGTGTCCTCGTGCAGACCACCGCCACCACCGTGGGCGACACACGACCTGGCCGCCGTCATCCGCCACCGTCCAGGTCGGAGCGGCCGGCAACGCCCCACCTGGCTCGGGTGGCTCGGCGCCGAGGTCGACCTCGTCGCTCGCGTCGGGGTCGACGACGTGTACCGACACGAAGGGTCACTCAACACCTCGGCGACGCCGGGGTCCGTGCCCACATCCGCTACGACGCGCGGAGCACGACGGGCGGGTCGTGTCCGTGCGGAACGACGTCGGCAGGACCGCGATGTCCGACCCCGCAGCGAGCGGTGCGCTGACCGCCGACGACGTGCTCGGCCGAACTCGTCGACCGCGCGGACATCGTGCACCTCACCGGAGCGGCGATGCTCGGCGGCGGCGGTGCGGACCGCATCGCCGCCTTCCGTCGCACGCGCACGGACCGGGGCAGCACGGGTGTCGCTCGATCCGTCCGCCACCGCGGGCCGGTACGACCTGGTGGGGGCCGACGAGTTCGTCGAGGCACTCGCCGGTGTGGACGTGCTCTTCCCGAGCGAGGCCGAGGCGATCGCCCTGACCGGTGCCGACACCGTCGCGGACGCGGTGCGGGCACCTCACCGAGCGGGTCCCGCTCGTGGTCGTGACCCGGGCGCACGACGGCGTGCTCCTCGGGCGGAGGGGGCGGAGTCCGCAGCGGGTGCTGGTCACGCCGGCGACCGTGGTGGACACCCTCGGTGCGGGGACGGCGTTCGCCGCGGGCTTCCTCCGAGCGTGGGCGACCGACCCGGTGCGGGTCGGGGCGGCAGCCCGCGAGGGCACCCGTGTCGCCGCACGGGCGCTCGGTTTTGTCGGCGGGCGACCGCCGGTCTAGGAGCCGTGCGACGGGCCGTCGGTCGGGGTCGCCGTTCGCGGGCGTCAGGCTGACGGGCTCGGGGGTGACGGTGAGGGTCTGGACGCGACCGGCCGCCAGCGGGGCCAGCCGGATCTCGACGCGCAGGCGTCCGGTGGTACCGGGCAGCCACCACCGGAGGTGCGACGGGGCGGAGGACTGCTCGGCCTCCGGCGCAGCGGTGACGTCCGCGCCGACGGCCTGGACCGCCTCGGCGATCGCGCGACGTCGACGTTCGTACGGCACGTCCTGTGCGACGTTCGGCGATTGCCAGATCGCATCCGGCGAGCTCGTCTGTTCCACCCGGCGAGCAGCTGCGTCACCGCCCGCTGCGCAGCCCTGGTCGCGGTGGCCGTCCGGCCGGTGGTGGCCGTCCGTCCGGCGGTGGTCGGTGCGGTCGTCCGGCCGGTGAGGACGAGGTCGAGCGCGGCGTCGGCGGCCGCCGGTCTTCGCCTGCGTGGCGTTCTCGAACGCCACGACTCCGAGGCCGTCCGCACGGACCACCGCATGTGCGCGGAGAAGCCCGGGTACCCGCCGGAGTGCGACACGAGCTCGCCGAACCGCGGGTCCTGCTCGACGAACAGTCCGAAGCCGTACGCGGTCGCGCGCGCGGCGCCCGGCACGGTCGTCGGGGGCACGACGCGCATCGCCTGCTGCATGGCCAACGGTCCGCGGGGAGACCGAGGCCTGGTTCAGGGAGACCGCTCCGAACGCCGAGACGAGGTGCCGACCCCACCGTGCCAGGTCCGCCACGGTGGAGAAGAAGAGCCCGCCGATCGGCGAGAACGCTCCGGACCGGTCAGCGGCAGCGGTTCCCAGGTGCCCGCGTGCGGACGGACGCCGGTCACGACGAACCCGTATGACTCGGCCGCGCTGAACACCGTGTCGTCGAGCCCGAGCGGGCGGAGGACCCTGGCCGCTGCGACCCTGGGTGTAGGGCGCTCCGCCTACCGCGGCGATCACGCGGCCGAGGAGCGCGTACCCGAGGTTCGAGTACGCGAACCGGGTGCCCGGCACGGAGTCGAACAGGAGCCCGGCACGCAGCACGGCGTCGAGCTCGGCGTCGGAGATCGATTCCTGCCGATCGGCCCAGGGGTCGTCGGTGGGGAACCCGGCGCCAAGGGTCAGCAGCATCCGGAGGGTCGGCACGGGGAGAGTCCGCGGTGGGCAGCTCGACCGCGGCGAAGGCCGGCACGAAGTCCGTCACGGCGCGGCCGAGGTGGACGCGTCCGGCGGCCACCAGGGCGAGCAGGGTGGCGGCGGTCAGCCGCTCTTGGTGCAGGACGCGATCCGGTAGACGGTGTTTCGTCCGGAGCGCGTCCGTCTCCACGGTCGCCGTGCTTCCGCCGGATGCGACGAGGCCGGTCCGGTCGAACACGCCCCACACGCTGCTCGGCGCCGTGCCGCGTTCGACCCGCAGTCGGAAGACGGCGTCGACCTCGGTGAGGACCTGCGCGTCGGCCCCGGTCACGACCGGCGCATCTTCGTCGTAGGCGTCGAGTGCCCGCTGTCGCGTCGCTCTGAGGTCGACCATCGCTCCGGCTCGTCCGGACGGCACCCACCGGTGCACGTAGCCAGCGGCGCGGGGTCGAAGCGCTCGAGCTGTCGGTCGGGGTTGAACACCTCGAAGTACGGTGCGGCGTCGAACTCGACCCCGCGACCCACTGCCAGTTCGCGGCGTTGTTGGCCGGGTCGGCGTCGACCAGGGTGTCCCAGAACCACTGCTCGCCGATCCGCCAGTCGACGAGCAGGTTCTTCACCAGGAAGCTCGCGGGCGGCCAGGCGGACGCGGTTGTGCATGGCGCCGGAGTGCCAGAGTTCCTGCATGCCGGCGTCGACGAGGTCGAAGCCGGTCGTGCCGGTGCGCCACCGATCGAGCTCGTCGTCGGAGACGTCCCCGCCGGAGAAGGCGTCGAACTCGCGCCGGACGTTGACCGTGGCGATGTCGTCGCAGTAGAAGTACTCGTTCCAGTTGAACTCCTTCGGCCAGGCCAGCTGCCGGAGGAATGCCGGCGCCTTGCTGGCGCTGCTCGGGTTCGAGCCGGCCGCAGGCGGTGCCACACCTGGTACGGGCTCACCTCGCCCCAGCGCAGGTGCGGCGAGAGGTCACTGGTGGCGGCCATCGCCGGTTCGTCGCGCTGGTCGTAGTCCTCGAGCGCGCCGTCGACGAAGTGCTCGAGCCGACGGTGCGCGCCGGCCTCGCCCGGCTCCCACGCCTCGCGCAGACCACCGGCCCAGTCCGGTTTCTTGGTCGGCAAGGAGCGCCCAGTAGCCGAGGTCGTCGGACACGCCACGTCGGGCGTCGGGGGCAGGTCGCGCGGTTTCGGCGGAGGGTGCTCGGGGCTCGGGCATCGCCTGCGCTGCCCGCCAGAACGGCGTGAAGACCTTGTACGGCTCGCCCTGACCGGTGAGCACCGTCCACGGTTCCCAGAGCAGGTTCGCCGCGAAGCTGTGGGCCTCGGTGCCGGCCTCGGTGAGCGCGCTCTTGATGCCCGCGTCGAGGTCGCGCTCCACCCGGCCGTAGCGCCGGTTCCAGAACACCCCGTCGGCGCCGGTCTCGGCCACGAGCCGGTGGACCACGTCGGCGGCGGGGCCGCGGCGGAGCACCAGGCGGGAACCGCGGTCGCGCAGCTCGGCATCGAGCGCGGTGAGCGAGTGGTGCCACCACCGACTCGCCGCACCGAGCGGTCGGATGCCGGTGCTCTCCTCGTTGAGCACGACGACCACGGCGAGGTCGCCGCCGTGGTCGATCCCGGCCTCGCAGCGCGGGGTTGTCGGCGATGCGCAGGTCTTCGCGGAGCCAGACGAGTGCGCCGGTCACACCGTGGCCGGGTCCGGGGTGATCGCCGAACGTGCCTCGGCCCGTCGCGGGGACGTCGCGGCGGCCGCTGTGTGAGCTTCGTGCAGAGCTCGGTGAGGTCCGAGTTCGAGTCGTCCAGCCCGGCACCGACCTGGTCGGCGATCGTCTGCGCGTGCTGCACGGCGACGGACCGGTAGACGTCGAACCTGTGCGCCGTGAGCGCGACGATGACCCCGCGTGCGTCCGTCGGGTCGGGCTGCTTTCGACGATGCCGCGGGTGGTGAGACGGTCGACGAGGCGGCTCACGCTCGGCTGCGTGAGGAGCAGGTGGTCGGTCAGCCGCGCATGCGGCAGCGGCGACCGGGCTGCGTCGACAGGTTGAAGCAGACGTCGTACTCGTTGAAGGAGATGTCGTCGGCGGGGAAGTCGGCGTTGAGCGCCTGCATCACGGTGACCTGTGCGCGGAAAGAGCGCTTCCCAGGCCGCCACGGCGGTCGCCTTCTCGGTGCGACGGGCCCGTCCACGGTCGCGCCCTCCGGTCGTGCGGTCATCCCACACTACCGACGGGCGACGACACCGGCCGCGAGGAGCACGGGATCGGGGTACGAGGAGTGGCCGCGGATGACGAGGGCCGGCCGTCACGGGGACGACCGGCCCTCTCCTTGCACCAAGAGTGTCCTGCAATCACACTCACAGCCGGTGCCACAGCAAACACCGACTGCACGACCGACTGTATAATGAACTGGTAACGGCGCGCCAGAGGGTAACCGCCGTTCGCTGCGAATACCAAGCGCTCGCCGTGCGGGTCAGAAGAGATCGGGCGACGGCGTGGAGGCGTAGCGCACGGCGACGTCGGCGTGACGGTCGAACTGGTAGCCGATGCCGCGGACGGTCCGGACGATCTTCTCGAAGGCGCCGAGCTTCGAGCGGAGCCGGCGGACGTGCACGTCGATGGTGCGCTCGTTCGGCGTCTCGTCCTCGCCGCCGGACCAGAGTCCGTCGATGATCGCCGAGCGGTCGACCGTCTGGCCCTCGCGGAGCACGAGGAACTGCAGGAGCTCGAACTCCTTGAAGGTCAGGGAGCGGCCTTCGCCGTCGAGGGTCACCGCTTCCGCGAGATGTCGATGACGACCTCGGTCTCCTCGGGCTCGGCTTCTCGGCCTGCTTGGTGTGCCGCGACGGCGGAACGGTCTCAGTGCGCGAGGCGGACCACGTCGACGTCGCGCCCACCAGAGCCCTCGGAGGCGACGGCCGGCGGCGTACGTCTCCGACGTCGGACGAGTTGCGCGGTGAGGGCCTTCAACTGCTCGACGACCGCGGCGAGCGTGCCGGCGGCCGCGGCCTTCGCCTCGTCGATGCCGACGCAGAGCGCGAAGCCGCGGCCCGGTGCCCGGGGAGTGCGCGGTTCCGCTGCGGAGCGACGACCGGGTCGGGACGCCGTTCGACGACGGCGGGGCGACGGGCAGACGACGCGGGCGGATCGGCGTCACGGTGCCGAGGTCGGTGGCCGCTGCGGGGTGCGGAGGTCGGACGGGGCTGGGCGATGGTGAGCGACATGGTGGTTCTCCGGGCGATGTGGCTGCGGCCCGATGTGGTGGCCGCGGCCGTGTCGAAATGCGTCGACCCGGGGACGGCGAGCGCCGTGGTGCCCTGCGGTCCGGTTGGGGGACCGGGGCGGACCTGGGGGCAAGGGAGACGAGTCTCGTGACGTGGTGCGCGTCGTCGACGAGGTCGTCATCCGGGGATCACGCGCGCGCGACCGGGGTGGTGTCGCGGGGATCCGGCTGGAACGAGTGCTGATCAGGCACACATTCGACAACGCATGACGGCCATGGCCGGCATCATCGCCGACGGTCCCCACTGCCCCTGCGGAGGAGCACGCTCGGAGAGGACGCGGTGGACACGGTTGCAGCCATGGGACGAGTATCGGCGGTATACCAAGTCGTGTCAACCGTCCGAGCGGACGGTGCGGTCCGCGCGGACGACATGGACTCCGCGCTGCACGCTCGTTCCTTCCCATCACGCCTGCGATGGGAGGTCGAAGGGCGTACTGGTCGGAAGAACGGACCCAGTACGCCCGTTTCTGCCGAGTACGCTCCGGTTCGCCAGGTACGCCCGATTCCACCAGGTACGCCAGGGGCGCCTCGGCGGGGGACGGATTGAGGCGCGGCGCCAGCCGGCACCGCGCTCAGTCCGTCAGGTGGCGGGTCTGCGCGTTTCGGCGAGCCCGTACAGGTCGCCGGCGTCGCCGAGACCCGGCACGATGTACCCGTTCTCGTCGAGCTTCTCGTCGAGTGCCCCGAGGACGATCGACACAAGCTGCGGTCGCCGACGGCCTGCTCGACCACCGCGAGGCCCTCGGGCGCACCGAGGATGCACACGCAGGTGACCTCCTTCAGGCGCCGCGGGCGAACAGGAAGTCGATCGCCGCGGCGAGGGTGCCGCCGGTCGCGAGCATCAGGTCGAGCACGAAGCACTGGCGGCCGGAGAGGTCGTCGGGCAGGCGCTCGGCGTAGGTCTGCGGCTCGAGGGTCTCCTCGTTGCGCGCCATCCCGAGGAAGCCGACCTCGGCCGTGGGGACGAGCTTGACCATGCCCTCGAGCATGCCGAGCCCGGCACGGAGGATCGGCACGACGAGCGGACGCGGCTTCGCGATCGAGACGCCCATGGTGTGGGCCACCGGGGTGTCGATCGGCGTCGCGGTGACGCGCACGTTCCGGGGTGGCCTCGTACGCCAGCAGCGTCACGAGCTCTTCGGTGAGGGCGCGGAACGTGGGGAGGGCGTCGTACGGTCGCGGAGCACCGAGAGCTTGTGGGTGATGAGCGGGTGGTCGGCGACGTGGACTCGCATAGGGTCGACCCTACCGTGCCGCCGACTGCCAGGAGGTCCCGTGGAGGAGCCCGCCGCCCGACCGTTCGTCCCCGCGATGCGACGTGCGCTCGACGAGGCCCGCGCCTGCCTGGACACCGGTGACGTGCCCGTGGGGGCCGTCGTGCTCGACCGGCACGGCGCCGTGGTCGCGGTCGGACGGAACGAGCGCGAGGCGCTGCAGGACCCGACGGCGCACGCCGAGGTGCTCGCGCTCCGGGCAGCGGCGGCCGTCACCGGCGACTGGCACCTGGCGGAGCACACGCTCGTCGTCACGCTGGAGCCCTGCCCGATGTGCGCCGGCGCGGTCATGGCTGCCCGGGTGCCGCGCGTCGTGTTCGGGGCGTGGGACCCCAAGGCCGGCGCGAGCGGCAGCGTCTACGACATCGCACGGGACCGCCGCCTGCCGCACCGGTCCGAGGTCGTCGGCGGCGTGCTCGAGGCCGAGTGCGCGGCCGTGCTCGACGCCTTCTTCAGTCAGCGGCGCGGATGACGATCGCCTCGGTCGGCGGGCGCGGGCCGGTGCGGAGCACGTCCGGCTCCACGTAGATGACCCGGGCGATCGGCACGGCGGCACGGATCCGCTGCTCGACCGTGTCGATGCCCGCCGCCACGTCGCCGAGCCGTCGGTCACCGTCGACCGCGACCTTCACGCCGACCATGAGCTCGTCCGGCCCGAGGTACAGGGTCTTGATGTGGATGATCGAGTCGACCTCCGGTCCGTCGAGCAGCGCGTGCTTGATGCGCTCGACGTCGGCAGCGGTCGCGCCCTCGCCCACCAGCAGGCTCTTCGTCTCGATGCCGAGCACGACCGCGACGGCGATGAGCAGGGCCGCGATGAAGATCGTGCCGATGGCGTCGAACACGCCGTTGCCGGTGATCGCTATGAGGCCGACGCCGAACAGCGCGAACACGAGGCCGAGCAGGGCCGCGGTGTCCTCGAGCATGACGACCGGCAGCTCGGGCGCCTTGGCCCGGCGGACGAACTGCACCCAGCTCTGCCGGCCCTTCTGCGGGCGGGCCTCGCGGAGGGCCGTGCGGAGCGAGAACCCCTCGAGCCCGATCGCGATGACGAGCACCACGAGCGGCAGCCACCAGTTCTCGAGCGGGTGCGGGTGGGTGAGCTTCTCGATGCCCTCGTACAGCGAGAAGACGCCGCCGACCGAGAACAGGATGATCGAGACGACGAAGGCGTAGACGTAGCGCTCCCGGCCGTAGCCGAACGGGTGCTCCTCGTCCGCCGCACGCCGAGCACGTCGGCCGCCGAGCAGCAGGAGGAGCTGGTTCGCCGAGTCCGCGAGGAGTGCACACCCTCGGCCAGCATCGACGCCGACCCGCTGATCGCCGCGGCGATGAACTTGACGATCGCGATGCCGACGTTGGCACCGAGTGCGGCGAGGATGGCCTTCGTGCCTCCGGAAGCGCTCACGGGTGTCCCTTCTCCCTGACGTGCGATCCGATCCTAGGCGCGAGGGCTGGATAGGGTCGGGAGCATGACCATCGAACTGCCCCGCACCGCCCTGCTCGGCGTCGGCTCCATGTCCGGCGCGGTCTTCGACGGGCTGCTCGCCGCCGGGCTCGACCCGGCCACGGTCACGCTGACGACGAAGTCCGAGGCGTCGGCGGCCGCGCACCGCGGGCGCGGGCTCGACGCCGCGGCGACCGACACCGACGCCGACGCGAACCGCGCGGCCGTCCGGGGTGCCGCGCTCGTCGTCCTCGGCGTCAAGCCCTACGCGATCGGCGACCTGCTCGACGAGGTCGCCGCGGACCTCGAGCCCGGCGCGGTCGTGGTGAGCGTGGCGGTCGGCACGACGACCGCCAGCATGGAGGCGAAGGTCCCCGCCGGTGTCCGCGTGGTGCGCGCGCTGCCGAACACGCCGATCGGCGTCGGGCACGGCGTGACGGGCATCAGCCCCGGCAGCTCGGCCGACGCCGACGCGGTGGCGCTCGCGTCGTCGGTGTTCACCGCGTCCGGCGTCGTCATCGAGGTGCCCGAGTCGCAGCTCGACGCGCTGTCCGCGGTCTCCGGTTCAGGGCCGGCGTACGTGTTCCTGCTCGTGGAGCAGTGGCAGCAGGCGGCCGAGTCGCTGGGCTTCACCGCCGAGCAGGCCGAGACCATGGTGCAGGGCACCCTGCGCGGCGCGGTCGAGCTGCTCGCCGCGTCCGGCAGGGAACCGGCGGACCTCCGCCGCGCCGTCACGAGTCCGAAGGGCACCACCGAGCGTGCCGTCGCAGTCCTGCAGGACGCCGATCTGGCGGGCACGTTCGAGCGGGGCATCCCGCGCTGCGATCGCGCGGGCAGCGGAACTGTCACAGGGGTAGACGGCGACCGGTGACGGACTGGAGGCGCGGGGCGGGCCCGCCACGCGCCTCCAGGCCGTCCCGGGTCACTCCAGGGCTGCGAACCGCTCGAGATCGCCCTCGGTGCCGGAGACGATGATGACGTCGTCTTGACCGATCACGCTCTCCGGGGTGGCCGGCACGAACGCCCGGCCGGGCGTCTTGATGCCGAGCACGGTGAGGCCGAAGCGGGTGCGGATGACGGTCGTGGCGAGGTCCTTCCCGCGGACCGAGGCCGGCGGGAACATCTTGACCACGGCGAAGTCGTCGTCGAACTCGATGAAGTCGAGCATCCGCCCGGACACCAGGTGGGCCGTGCGCTCGCCGGCCTCGCGTTCCGGGTAGACGACGTGGTTCGCGCCGATCCGGGACAGGATCGTGCCGTGCGACCGGCTGATCGCCTTCGCCCAGATCTGCGGGATGCCGAGGTCGACGAGGTTCGCGGTGATGAGGACGCTCGACTCGAGGTCGCTCCCGGTGCCGACCACCGCGATCGGGAAGTCCTGGGCGCCGATCTGCCGGAGCGCGTCGATGTCGGTCGCGTCGGCCTGCACCGCGTGGGTGACCCGGTCCGACCACTTCTGCACGAGGTTGGCGTCGGTGTCGACGACGAGGACCTCGCGGTCCTGCCGCTCGAGCTGCCCGGCGGTGGCGGCCCCGAACCGGCCGAGGCCGATGACGAGCACCGGGGCATCGTGGCTGACGGCACCCAGCGGGTGCGGACGGTTGCGGTCAGCCAACGATCGGCCTCTCCTCGGGACGGCGGAACAGCTGCCGGCTCTGGCTGGCAGCCAGGGCAGCGGCGATGGTCACTGTACCGACACGACCGAGGAACATCGTCGCAGCCAGCACGTACTTGCCCGACTCGGGCAGGCTCGCGGACACCCCGGAGGACAGGCCGCACGTGGCGAACGCGGAGATCACCTCGAACAGCACGCGGTCGAGGGACTCGTGCGTGATCTGCAGCAGGACCACTGTGGCGATGGCGACGATCGTGGCGCCCCAGAGCACGACGGCGACGGCGACGCGCAGCACGTCGCTCGGGATGCGCCGCCCGAAGGCCTCCATGCTCTGACGTCCGCGTGCCTCGGCGACCGCGGCGAGGAACAGCACGGCCAGCGTCGTGACCTTGATGCCGCCGGCGGTCGAGGCCGAGCCGCCGCCGATGAACATGAGCATGTCGGTGACGAGCAGGCTCGACCCGTTCAGCTGGTCGAAGTCGACGAGGGAGAACCCACCGGACCGGGTCATCGTCGACAGGAGGGGCCTGGAACGCCGGCCGGCGCCCTCCTCACCGAAGGTGGTCGGGTTCGACGCCTCGAGCGCGATGTACACGGTCGCGCCGCCGACGAGCAGGACCGCGCTCGTCGCCAGGGTCAGCTTCACGTGGATTGGCCACCGCCGGGGCGTGCGGAGCTGCTTCGTCAGGGCGCGGATCACCGGGAAGCCGATGGAGCCCGCGACGACGCCGACCATGAGCAACGACAGGAACCAGTAGTCGTGCGCGAAGGGGGTGAGGCCGCTGGCGTTCGGCACGAAGCCGGTGTTCGTGAACGCCATCGCCGCGTAGTAGACGAGTCGCCGACCGCCGTCCAGAACGGCATGCCGGCGATGAGCACGGACGGCAGCAGGAGGAGCCCGAGGACGATCTCGGTCGACAGGGTGCTCACCGCGACGGTGGCGAGCAGGGTGCTGACCTCGCCGAGGCGGACGGCCTGCCCCTCGGGGACGGCTCCGTGGTGGGTCGGGCGGGTTCGAGTCGCCGGCTGCCATGAGCTTGGCGCGCAGGCCGAGCTTCCGCGTGACGAAGAGCCCGAGGATCGAGGCGAACGTCAGGACCCCGACGGCGCCGATCTGGGTGCCGATGACCACGAGCGTCTTGCCGAAGACGGACCAGTGCGTCGCCATGTCGACCGTCGCGAGCCCGGTGACGCACACCACCGAGGCGGCCGTGAAGAGGGCGTCCGCGAAGTGCGTCGACTGCCCGTCGGCCTTGGCCCACGGCGTCATGAACAGACTCGTGAAGAGGAAGATCAGCGCGACGAAGACCGCGATCGCCAACCGGGACGGCGACGAGCGGAGGGCGGTGCCGAGACGCGACGGGCGTCGGCGGGTCGCGCCCGCGGAGCGGGTCGGCGGCTCGTGCCGGTCGAGCATCGTTGCCTCCGGGGACATGGGCGGGACGGTTCGTCATGGTACATCCGTGGTGCCGCGGCTGGCCTTGCCCCATGGCCGACATCGCTTCAGCGTCGCGGCGGACCCACCAGACGCGAACTGCTCGGGGCGCTCCTCTCCGCGTACGGATCCGACGCGACCGGCGGCGAACTCAGCGTCGGCCAACTCGTCGAGCGGCTCGGCGTCAGCCAGCCGACCGTGTCGAAGCACCTGCGCGTCCTGCGGGACATCGGCCTCGTCACGAGTCGCGAAGAGGGCCAGCACCGCTACTACCGGCTCGATCCGGAGCCCCTCGTCGGCATCGAGGAGTGGGTCCTGCCCTTCACCGGTGCCGTCGACGCCGACGGCACCCTGGCGACGACCGCGTGGACGATGGACGGCCAGCCGGTGTCGATCCGGCTTGAACGGCGTGGCGGGCAAGGCCACCGTCGAGGTGGGCACCGAACTCGGCCGGGTGATGGCCGAGGCGTCCCACCGCGCGACCGCGGCGCTGTCCGGCGCGCAGCAGGAGCTGGGGCGCGTCGTCGAGAGCAGCCGCAAGCGCTTCACGCGGCGTGGCGACGAGGACTGACGCCTGTCTGGACACCGATCCCACCGGCCCCTACAGTGTCCAGTGACCACACAGGATCACACCGATCCCGAAGGCGGACCATGACCGGCAGTTTCGACGACGTGCGCTTCCTCACCGTCGCTGAAGTCGCCGAGATGATGCGCGTCTCCAAGATGACCGTCTACCGCATGGTCCACGCGGGAGAACTCCCCGCCATCCGCTTCGGCCGTTCGTTCCGCGTCGGAGTCCGCCGTCGCGGGCGTCCTGCGCGGTGGCGTCGCCGACGTCGGGCTAGAGCGGGTCCAGAACCGCGCCGTTCGACATCGCGTCAGCGCTCCGCTGGAGCTCGGCGGGGTTGTTTTTTCCGCGGGTCTCGTTGGCCCCGGTGTCCCGCACGGCATCAGATCCGAGTGTGAGGTCCGTTATGGGTTTCTGTCCGTCAAGAAGCGTCTGCAAGCGCATGGCGAAGAGGAAGCACCGCAAGCTGCTTCGCAAGACGCGCCACCAGCGTCGCAACAGAGAGTAAGTCGCACGACTTGCCGCTGAAGCCCCGGTTCGCCGGGGCTTTCGCGATTTGTCGGCTTAGCCGCATTTTCCGGGTTGCCCCGACGGCTCTGCGCCGCCGGATATGGTGGTGCCATGCCCGCCAGTGACCCTGCTGACGAAGCCCGGCTGCCGCCTCTGCGACGACGCCCGACCGGTCGTCGAGCACGTGTGGCGAGCTACCCCGGAACGACACTGCAGGAGCGGTCCTGATCCTCGACGACGACGCCCTCCGCCTCGAGTACGCAGAGGACATCCCGGTCGTGCTGGTCGACGGTCTGGGTCCACCGCCAACTGGCACGTCGACGCCGACCGGCTCCACCGTGCCCTCGAGCAAGGGGAGGCTCGCGCATGATCCACTACGTCGTCCTGCTGGACCCTGCGCGAGGACCTCGACCGTGACGAGTCGATCGCGCGGATCCGGGAACTGCTCGTCGGCCTGATCGGCACCGGCGTCGGCGTCGATCCGCTCGCTCGGAGGTCGTCGAGGAGCGATGGCCTACCCGGGGAAGAACCAGGACGTCGCCGTCGTCGCGGCGTTCGACGACCTCGCCGGGCTGGACGAGTACCAGGTGCACCCGCAGCACCAGGCCGCGGCAGCGGAGATCCGCGGCCTGGTCGCGGGGCAGGCCGCCATCGACTGGCGGAGCTGAGCCGCGCCTCCCGGCAGACGCGAAGGGCCCGGCCGTCCCTGTCGGAACGGGGGCCGCTGTCGTGGACCGGATGACTACGAGGGTCAGGCGCGTCGGGCCGCGGAACAGGTACGTGACCTCGCGGATGGACGGCTCGTGCAGCGCGAGCGTCAGGCGCGTGCGAGGGCCATGCCGAACCCGCCGTGCGGCGGCACGCCGTAGCGGAAGAAGTCGAGGTACCAGCCGAGCTCCTCCGGGTCGAGGCCCTTCTCGACGGCCTGGGCCGTCAGGGTCTCGACGCGGATGCTCGCGCTGCGCGCCGGTCGAAGATCTCGGCGCCGTTGAACAGCAGGTCGTAGCTGTTCGTGAGCGTCGGGTCGTCGGCGTGACGCATGTGGTAGTACGGCCGGATCGAGGCGTCGTAGTCGGTGACGAAGACGAACTCGGAGCCGTGGTGCTCCTTCGCCCAGGCGCTGACGCGGCACTCGCCCTCGGGGTCGAGGTCACCGTCGGCGCGGACGGCCTCGTAGCCGCTGTCGGCGACGATCTTCCGGGCCTCGGCCAGGGTGACGCGGGGGAGCAGGGCGGTCGGCACGACGAACTCGAAGCCGAAGACCTCTTCGATGTCCTTGCCGTGCTTCTCCTTGACGGCCGTGAAGCCGGCGACGAGGAGTTCCTCGTGCATGGCCATGACGTCCTGGTGGGACTCGACCCACGAGAACTCGGCGATCGATGCTCGTGAACTCGGTGGCGTGGCGGCGGCTGGTGAACGAGGGGTCGGCGCGGAAGGCGTCGGCGATCTCGAAGACCGCGCCGAAGCCGGCCGGCTGGGCCATCTGCTTGAAGTTCTGCGGCGACTGGGCGAGGTACGCCGTCGTCTCGAAGTACTCGAGCTGGAAGAGCTCGGCGCGGGACTCCGACGCCGGGGCCATCAGCTTCGGGGTGTGGATCTCGATGTAGTCACGCTCGACCCAGTACGTGCGGAACGCGTGCTCCATCGTCGTCTGGATGCGGAAGATGAGGTTCTGCTTGCGGTTTCGCAGGTCGAGGAAGCGCCAATCGAGCCGCTTGTCGAGCGACGAGTCGTCGGCGATCGGGGTCTCCGGGATCGCGGCGCTGATCACCTCGAGCGAGCCGACCTTGACCTCGAGCCCGCCGAGCTTGACCCGCTCGTCGTGCTTCAGCGTGCCGCGCACGTGCACGAAGGTGCCATGTGCGAGGCCGAGGATCTCGTTGGTGATGCCGAGCGCGAGCTGGGCGGCGTCGTCGCCGTCCTCGGCTTCGCGGGTGGCGGGGTTGACGAGCTGTACGGCGCCGAGCTCGTCGCGGAGCACGACGAACTGCACCTTCTTCTGGTCTCGGACGGTCTCCACCCATCCGGCGACGGAGACGGGGCCGTCAGGAGGTGCGGCGAGGTCGGCGATGCGGGTGCGTTCGATCACGGTGGTCGAGTCTAATGCTCCGGCTCAGCCGGTGCTCGTTCCTCCACAGGTCGGGTCGGCTGCGGTGTTCTCCACGGGTGGGCCTGGAGGCACGTGCCGGGTCCGCCGGGTCCGTAGCGTCCTCGACGTGGCCGGTCGCGAGCTGGGAGAGGCCCGGATGACGGCAGAGGTCGAGGGGCTCGCGGCCTGGCCGCCTGCGGCGGTGGCGACGGTGGTGGTCGCGGCGCTCGCGGCGGCGGCGTTGACGCTGGTGGCGGGGCTCGTCGGGGGAGTGTGGGCGGTGCTGCGGTGGCGGCGGGACGTGGCGCGTGAGGAGCGGGATCGTGCGTGGTCGCGGTTCGTGTGGACGGTGGAGCAGGCCTGCGATGGCGACGTCGGGCGTGCGGAGATCGGCTCGACGAGTGCCGAGGCGATGTACGACATGCGGATTCTTCGCGGAGACGACGCCGCGCTCGGCACGATGGTGCTGGGGCTGATCACGGGAAGGGAAGGACCATGACGGTCGAGGACTGGTGCTGGCACTGGTGACGCGTCGGCAGGAAGTGGCGGGAGAGAACGAGTCCGGCGGCCAGTGCCGCTTCCGGCCGTGGAAGGCCCGCCGGATCATCTGGGAGCACGACGAGCTGATCCGCCGGAGCGCGGGTGGCGCCGCGCGCCGTGAGCGTGCGCGCCTGATCGACGCCGGGGGCTCCCCAATGGCTGACGGCCCGATGGCTGACGGCCCGATCGCTGACGCTCAGGGGAGCGAGGCGCGGAGTGACCCGAGGGTGCCGATGAACTCCTCGGCCATGCCGGCCCGCTCGACGAGCTTCGCGTGCCGGGCGCGGGCGTCGAGCAGGAACTCGTCGAGGCGGGCGGCGACGCGACCTCGTCGTCGGGGTCCCTTCGCGGCTTGAGGCCGGCGACGACCCGGAGCAGCTCTGCCATCTCGTCGAGCGTGAGAACCCGAGCGGCTTCATGCGTCCGGATCACGAGCAGCCGTTCCGAGGTCCTGCTCGGTGTAGACGCGGAACCCGCCCGAGGTCCGACCGCTCGGCACGAGCAGCCCGACCTCGTCGTAGTGGCGGATCGTCCGGAGGGACATCTCGGCCCGCTCGGCCAGTTCCCCGATGTGCATGGTGGTGCTCACGCCCCCAACTCTACCCTCACGTGAGGGTAGAGTTCCCCGTGATGTCCGCGATCACCCACGCCCCCACCGCCCCGAGCGTCCTCAGCGCCCTCCGCTCGCCCCGGCTCCTCACCCGAGAGGTCCTGGCCGGCGTCGTCGCCGCGCTCGCCCTCATCCCCAGAGGCGATCTCGTTCTCGGTGGTCGCCGGGGTCGATCCCGCCGTCGGGCTGTTCTCGAGTGTGGTGATCGCCGTCGTCATCTCGATCATGGGCGGTCGTCCGGCGATGGTCTCCGCCGCGGCCGGCTCGGTCGCGCTCGTCATCGCCCCGCTCGTGCGCGACCACGGCATCGCCTACCTCGTGCCGACGATCGTCCTCGGTGGCCTCATCCAGATCGTGCTCGGGTTCCTCGGGGTCGCGCGGCTCATGCGGTTCATCCCGCGGGCGTGAACGTCGCGTTCGTCAACGCCCTGGCGATCCTGATCTTCACCGCGCAGCTCCCGAACCTCTTCGGCGGCGACGTCCCCGTGGTGGTCTGGCCGCTCACCGCGCTCGGCGTCGCGATCATCGTCGGCTTCCCCTTCCTGACGAAGTCGATCCCGGCGCCCCCTCATCGCGGTGGTGGTGGTCACCGCGATCACTGATCGTCTTCGGCGTGGCCGTGCCGACGGTCGGCGACGAGGGCTCGCTGCCGACCGCGCTGCCCGGGTTCAACGGCATCACCACCCCGATCAGGCTCGAGACCCTGCTCATCGCGCCGTACGCGTTCGGCGTCGCGATCGTCGGGCTCATCGAGACCCTGCTCACCGCCCAGCTCGTCGACTCGATCACCGAGACGGGGTCGAGCAAGTGGCGCGAGTCCTGGGGGCAGGGCGTCGCGAACGTCGCCTCGGCCTTCTTCGGCGGGACGGGCGGCTGCGCGATGATCGGGCAGACCGTCATCAACGTGAAGACCGCCGGCGCGCGGACGCGGGTCTCGACCTTCACCGCGGGCGTCTCGGTCCTCGTGCTGACGATCGTGCTGCACGACATCGTGGCCGAGATCCCGATGGCCGCCCTCACCGCGGTGATGATCATGGTGTGCGTGGCGACGTTCGACTGGCACAGCATCCGGCCGCGCACGCTCCGTCGGATGCCGCTCGGCGAGACCGCGGTGATGGTGATCACGGTCGTGGTCGTCGTCGCCACGGACAACCTCGCCACCGGGGTCCTCGTCGGGGTGGTGGTCGCAGCCCTCGTCTTCGCCCGTCGTGTCGCACACGTCGTGGCGGTCGTCCGCGAGCCGGTCGACGACCGCACGGTCCGGTACCGCGTGCGCGGCGCGCTGTTCTTCGCGTCGTCGAACGACCTGGGTCGCCCGGTTCTCCTACGCCGAGGACCCGGAGCACGTCGTCATCGACATGTCCGAGGCGCACGTCTTCGACGCCAGCACGGTGGCCGCGCTCGACGGGGTCGAGCAGCGCTTCGCGAAGCACGGCTCCACGGTTGAGGTGGTGAACCTCAACACCGGCTCGGTGGCGCTGCACCGGCGGCTGTCCGGCGAGCTCGGCTGTAAGCGGTTCCGCATCCGGTGAATCGTCTGTGCGGCCGGTGGCGAAGGCCTGAGCGACCTACACTGGAACCCATGCCCCGCGCGACCCGAATCCACCTCGTCCGTCACGGCGAGGTGCTACAACCCGGACCGCGTGCTCTACGGACGACTGCCGGGCTTCGGCCTGAGCGAACTGGGCGGCCAGATGGCGCTCGCGTCGGCGACCGCCTGGAAGGACGCCGGGGTCGACGTGCGCAGATCGTCGCCTCACCGCTGCAGCGCAGAGGAGTCCGCGGCGCCGTGGGCCGCCGCGTACGGGCTCGAAGTCGCCCTCGACGAACGACTCATCGAACCGACCAACCGGTACGAGGGACGGCCCCCGGGTTTCACCAAGCGCTCGCTCGGACGCCCGGCGGAGTGGCCCTGGATCGCGAACCCGTTCCGGCCGAGCTGGGGCGAGGCGTACGAGTCGATCGCGAACCGGATGGTCGCCGCCGGTCGCCAACGCGTGGGAGAGCGTGGACGAGGGCGACGTCGTCCTCGTCAGCTGCCAGCTGCCGATCTGGATAGTGCACCGTCGGCTGGCCGGCGAGCAGCTCTGGCACGACCCGAGGAAGCGCCGCTGCGGCATGCTCTCCAGCATCACGACCGTCGAGGCGATGTACCGCCGCCTCGTCCGGCCGTTTCACCGAGGTCGGGTACCCGGACCCGGCGCAGGCACTGCGTGCGACCGCGATCGACGAAGGAGCAGTGTGAGCGTCATCAGCAAGCGGTTCGCGGTCCTCGCGGCGACGGCCGTCGCCGCCGTCCTCGTCCTGTCCGGGTGCTCGTCCGACAGCGGCGGCCTCTGCCAAGCAGTACGGCAACGGCGCGACGCAGAACTACATCTCCGGCGACGGTGCGGTGACCGAGGTCGCCACCGACAAGCGCACTGATGCCGTCGACTTCTCGGCGAAGGACACCGACGGTGACACCGTGTCGTCGAAGGCGCTCAAGGGCAAGGTTCGTCGTCCTGAACTACTGGTACGCCGGATGCCCGCCCTGCCGGGCCGAGGCGAAGTACCTGAGACAAGGAGTGCACGACGAGTACGCGGGCAAGGACGTCCAGTTCATCGGCGTGAACGTCCGCGACGAGCGCAAGCATGGCCTGCTGCCACGTTCGAGCGCACCTTCGGGATCGACTACCCGACCGTGCTCGACCAGAAGACCGGCGAGGTGCAGCTCGCACTGTCCGGGCAGATCGCTCCGAACGCCGTCCCGCGACCATCGTGCAACTTCGACAAGCAGGGGCGGGTCGCGGCGCGCGTCCTCCGGAGCGGTCGACGGCCCGTCGATCCTCGACACGCTCGTCGGTGACGAACTGGCCGGCGAAGGCCTCCCTGACCCGTGTCCAGCAACCCCTTCGCCGACGCGATCCTGAGCGGGCAGATGGCCGTCGCGCTGCCCGTGGCGGCGCTCGCCGGGCTCGTCTCGTTCCTGTCGCCGTGCGTGCTGCCCCTCGTGCCGGAGCTACCTCGGCTACGTCGGCGGCGTCGCCGAGGGCGGAGCAGCGCCGCGGTCCGCGTGGTGCTCGGGGTGCTGCTGTTCATCCTCGGCTTCACGGCCGTCTTCGTCGCCTACACGACGGTCTTCGGCGCGCTCGGGTTCTGGCTCGTCCGCTGGCGCGACCTCGTCACGCGAGATCCTCGGCGTCGTGGTCATCGCGATGGGCCTACGTCTTCGTCGGCCGGTTCACGTTCATGCAGCGCAGCCTCGAAGCCGAGCTGGACCCCGGCGACCGGGCTCGTCGGGGCGCCGCTGCTCGGCATCGTCTTCGGCCTCGGCTGGACCCCGTGCCTCGGCCCGACCCTCGCCGCGATCAACCTGCTCAGCGTCCAGTCCGGCAGCGCCTGGCAGGGCATGTGGCTCGGGGTCGCGTACTGCCTCGGACTCGGCATCCCGTTTCGTGCTCGTCGCGCTCGGCGCCGGCTGGGCCACGGGTGCGATCCGCGCCGTGAAGCGCCACATGCGCACCGTCAACATCATCGGAGGGGCGATCCTGATCGGTAATCGGTCTGCTCATGGTCGCCGGCATCTGGTCGGCCGTCATGTCGAGCGCAGGGGCGGTGATCCAGAGCTTTGTCCCCCGCAGTCTGACCCGACCAACCCGGCCGACGCGGCCGAGGACCGCACCCCGACCGACGCGTCCGAGGACCCGCTACCCCGACCGACGCGGCCGAGGGCGCCGACGCCGTCTCCGACCCGCAGCGACCGTCCGACCACGTCGACGGCTCCGGCCCCGGCGAGTCCGGCGTCGCCCAGCCGGGCTCGGTCCGATCGGCTACCTCCGCTTCTTCTGGCGCCAGCTCACGAGCATGCGGACGGCGTTCTTCCTCCTCATGCTCCTCGCCCTCGCGGCGATCCCGGGTTCCCTCGTGCCGCAGCGCACGGCGGACCCGAACGGCGTCGTGCAGTACAAGGCCGACCACCCGCAGCTCTTCCCGGTCCTCGACAAGCTGCAGGTCTTCGACACCTACACGTCGGTGTGGTTCTCGGCGATCTACCTGCTGCTCTTCGTGTCCCTGATCGGCTGCATCGTCCCGCGCACCGAAGCACCACCTGGCAGGCCCTCCGCAACCGGCCGACGAAGAAACGCCGGTGCGTCTGGCCCGCCTGGCGGGCTACCGCAGCGTGCCGGTCGGTCGCACGACCCTGGAACGCGACACCACGACCGGGCGCGAGCGGCGAGGACCGGACGCGGCCACGGGCCTCCCGTCCGTCGAGCACGCGGTCACCCGCGCTGATGGCGATCCTGAAGCGGTCCGGGTACCGCGTCGAGCGCTTCGGCGACTCGGTGAGCGCGGAGCGCGACTTCCTGCGCCGAGACCGGCAACCTGGTGTTCCACGCGGCCCTGGTCGGCGTGCTCCTGGCGGTCGGTGTCGGCGGCGGGTTCGGCTACACGGGGCAGCGGCTCCTCGTCGAGGGGCAGACCTTCTCCGAAGACGTGCTCGGCTGTACGACTCGTTCAACCCGGGCCGCTGGTTCCAACCAGAGCGACCTCGAGGGCTACAACCTGACGCTCGACAAGTTCGTCACGAAGTACGAGGAGCGGAACCTCGAGGCCCTCGGACAGGCGCTCGACTACTCCGCGACCGACCACCCGGCGGCGCCGGGCAGGCGCCGGGCATGGCCAGCTCAGCGTGAACGACTGGTGAGCGTCGGCGGCACGAACGTCTACCTGCTCGGCAACGGCTACGCGATGCAGATGACGGTGCGCGACGGCAAGGGCGACATCGCCTTCCAGGACGTCGTGCCGTTCCTGCCCGAGGACGCCAACTACACCTCCACCGGCGTCGTCTGGGTGCCGGACGCGGTGCCGGACCAGCTCGGCATGGTCGGGTTCTTCTACCCGACGGCGGCAAGCTGTCGACCGGCGCCTACACGAGCAACTACCCCGACGGCCAGAACCCGCTGCTGACCCTGCAGGTCTACACGGGCGACCTCGGGCTCGACGACGGTGTCCCGCAGAGCGTCTACACGCTCGACACGAGCGAGCTCAAGCAGATCGCCTTGAGTCGGCAGTCGGCCGCAGCGAGCATCGAGTTGAAGCCGGGGCAGACGAAGTCCCTGCCCGACGGCGCGAGGTCCATCACCTTCGACGGGGTGAAGCGGTACGTGTCGCTCGACGTGCACCACGACCCGTCGCAGCTGTTCGTCGCCGGGTTCGCCGTGCTGTCCGTGCTCGGGCTGCTCACCTCGCTGTTCGTGCCGCGCCGCCGGGTGTGGGTGAAGGTCGTCCCGACGAAGCGCACCACCGACCCCGACCCCGACGGGTCGGACACCGAGTACACCCTGGAGTACGCGGGTCTCGCCCGCGGTGAGGACCCGAACCTCGAACGGGCCGTCGCGGACATCGCCAACGCCACACGTCGGACCTCGGGTTAGGATGCCCCAGTGAACGACATGACCACGAACCTCGCGACCTACTCGGTCGTGCTGACGTACTCCGCGATGGCGGTCTACGTCATCGCGTTCATCGCGTTCGCCCTCGACATGGCGAAGCGCTCCGGCGAGTCCTGCGCAACTGCGGCCGGCACCGCCGCACCGCAGGCCACCGCCGAGAAGACGGTCGCGACGGTCCAGGGCGACACCGTCGTCCTCGAGCAGGTCGACCAGAGCTCCGACGGCGACGCCGGGTCACGTCGCTGACACCCGCTTCGAGCGGGTCGGCGTAGCGATGACCGTCCTCGCGCTCGATGCTGCACGTTGGCTCGGTGGTGCTCCGCGGCATCGCTGCCGACCGTGTGCCGTGGGGCAACATGTTCGAGTTCTCGCTCACCGGCACGGCGCTGATCATCCTGATCTTCCTGCTCGTGCAGCTCTGGCAGAACCTGAAGTTCCTCGGCGTCTTCATCACCGGCCTGACGATCATCCTGCTCGGCATCGCCACCGTGAACTACTACGTGCCGGTCCGCCCGCTGGTGCCCGCGCTCGAGTCGTACTGGCTCGTCATCCACGTGTTCGTGGCCATCGCCGGCACCGGGTTCTTCGCGCTCGGTGCGGGCCTGGCGGTCGCGCAGCTCGTGCAGACGTACCGGCAGGGTCGCGGCCCGACCGGCAAGCTCCGCTTCATGGCGACGCTGCCGGACGCCGACCGGCTCGAGGTGCTCACCTACCGCGTGCTGCTCGTCGGCTTCGTGCTCTGGACCTTCACGCTCATCGCCGGTGCGATCTGGGCCGAGCGGGCCTGGGGTCGCTACTGGGGTTGGGACACGAAAAGAGGTCTGGACCTTCATCATCTGGGTCGTCTACGCCGGGTACATCCACGCACGGGCGACGCGCGGCTGGCGCGGTGCACGGTCCTCGTGGCTGGCACTCATCGGCTTCGCTGCGGTGATGTTCAACTTCTCCGTCGTGAACGTGTTCTTCAAGGGGCTGCACAGCTACTCGGGGCTGCTGACCCCGGAGCGTCGCTGACGCGACCACGATCGTCCTGGAGGCGCGGCGCCAGCTGGCACCGCGCCTCCAGTCCTCCGGTCGCGTCTCGGGGCCGCACTCGCGTCGTTCCTGCCGCCCGCCCGCCGCCGGCCGCCCGTCGTCCGTCGTCCGTCGTCAGCGAGATCGCACTTCGTGGCGCCCGGGCCGCGGCGAGACCGTCGGAAGTGCGATCTCGGCGAACGGGAGCGGCAGGCACGTCGTGCCACCTCGCCGGCCGCCGGTGAGCGCCCGCCGCCCGTCAGATCGCACTTCGTGGCGCTCGGGCCGCGGCGAATCCGTCGGAAGTGCGATCTCGGCGAGCGGGAGCGGGAGCGGCACGTCGTGCCACCTCGCCGGCCGCCGGCGAGCGCCCGCCGCCCGTCAGATCGCACTTCGTGGCGCTCGGGCCGCGGCGAATCCGTCGGAAGTGCGATCTCGGCGAGGCGCGCAGCGCTCCGCGACGCGCGTGCCGCGCGCGACGTCAGGCGGCGAGGAGTGCGTGCACGCGCTCGAGCCACGCCACCACGCGGTGCGCTCCGGCGACGCCGCGTTCCGTTCCAGCAGCTCCCGCGACACCGCAGCGCGCTCGACCGGGATGCGTCCGGCGACCGGCAGGAGCGGCGACGCCGACACGTCCGACGCGAACATTGCGGCCGTCCCGAGCCCCGCTGCGTACCCCGGTGACATCGCGGCCGCCGCCAGGAACGCCCCCATCCCGAGCCCGACCGACGTGTCGGGCGCACTGGAGACCACGCAGGGCAGTCCGGCGTCCGCCACCACGGCGCGCGCCGCGGTGATGCCGCCGAGCGGCTGCGCCTTCACCACGAGGACGTCGGCGGCCCCGGCCCGGGCGACGGCGAGCGGGTCGGAGGCCTTCCGCACGCTCTCGTCGGCGGCGACGGGCACGTCGAGGCCCGCGATCCGGGCCCGGAGCTCGGCCAGTTCCGGCACCGTGCGGCAGGGTTGCTCGGCGTACTGCAGACCGAACGGGGCGAGGCGCTCGAGCGCCTCGGCGGCCTGGCCGACCGACCACAGCCCGTTCGCGTCGACCCGGACGGCGGCGTCGGGGCCCATCACTCGTCGGACCTCGGTGACCCGGGCGACGTCGTCGTCGATCGTCGTGCCCGGTTCGGCGACCTTCACCTTGGCGGTCGTGCACCCGGGGTAGCGGGCGAGGAGCGTGGCGACGGCGTCGGGCGCGATCGCGGGGACGGTGGCGTTCACCGGGACGGAGTCGGCGGCGGGCTCGTGCTCGGTCCACCCGAAGTCGACGGTGGCGCGGAGCCACGCAGCGGCCTCGGCGTCGTCGTACTCGACGAAGGGCGAGAACTCGGTCCAGCCCGCGGGGCCGCGGAGGACGAGGGCCTCCCGCACGGTGATGCCGCGGAACCGCACCCGCATCGGCAGGGCGACGACGTGGGCGTCGGCGAGGAGTTCGGCGAGGTCGGGGAGCACGGTCCCATCCTCCCAGCCGGTGTCCGTCCGCGACGTCCAGGGCACCTCACACTTCCTCGGAGGGTACCTGCCAGGGCAGGGCATTAGCATGCATCGGTCGGCCTCCGGTCGGCAGCAGGGTGAGGGTCGGACGAAGTCGAGGCTCGGTGGCGCGTGATCCGCAGCAGCGCACGTCGGGGCGTTCGTCGACGCCGGCGTCGCAGCGTGCCGCGCAGGCAGCGCAGCGCCCCGCCCAAGCACCGCCCCGAGCCGTGACCCCGCCTTCGCAGCGAGCCACTCCGCCGTCGCCGCGCGCCGGGGTCGCCGGCAGCGTCCCCTTTCCCCGGTCCGCAGCACCCCGCCGGTGCCGCTCGCGCCCCCGGCCGCGACACCCGACGAGTTCGCCCCGCCTCATGCAGCGCCAACACGCGACTCGACGTCCGCCAGCAGGACCAGGCGGCACGGCGGAAGCGCAACCCGGTCGTAGGCAAGATCGCCCTCGGGCTGGCGGTCGCTCTGGCCGCCGTCGACGCCAGTGCCTTCGCCAGTCTTCATGGGCAAGCGATCACCGACTTCGCGTTCGGCATCTGCTTCGTCGTCGTGTTCCTGACCCTCATCGCCGCGGTGCTCGGTTTCGTCGCCGCGGTCGGCTCGTTCGGCCGGTGGTACGGGGCGGTCGGCGTCGTGGTGGCGTTCTTCGCGAACCCGGTGATCCTCATCGTCCTGCTCGTGATCTGGCGGCGGAGCTCCTCACCGACATGGGCGGCCTGGCGACGGGCGGCTCCGGCAACTAGCCGTCCGGACCCGGCGGTAGCGTGGGGGCATGGCTTGCTCCCGTCTCCGACCTCTTCGACCCCCGACGTCTGGACCGCGGCTCCGATCGCGGAGCAGTTCACCGACATCACGTACCACAAGCACGTCTCGCAGGGCATCGTCCGGGTCGCGTTCGACCGTCCCGAGGTCCGCAACGCCTTTTCGCCCGCGCACCGTCGACGAGCTCTACCTGGCCCTCGACGACGCCCGTCAAGGACCCGCGCGTCGGCGTCGTCCTGCTGACCGGCAACGGCCCGAGCCCGAAGGACGGCGGCTGGGCGTTCTGCTCCGGCGGCGACCAGCGGATCCGCGGTCGGAGCGGCTACCAGTACGTCGGCGACGAAGGTACTCCACCCGAGGGGGTCGACCCGCGGCCGCGGCGCAGGCGTCGATGGGCCGGCTGCACATCCTCGAGGTCCAGCGCCTCATCCGGATGATGCCGAAGGTCGTCATCGCGGTCGTCCCGGGGTGGGCGGCCGGCGGCGGACACTCCCTGCACGCGATCTGCGACCGCCTGACGATCGCCAGCGCCGAGCACGGGAAGTTCAAGCAGACCGATGCCGACGTGGGGGCTCGTTCGACGGCGGGTACGGCAGCGCCTACCACGCGAAGCAGATCGGCCAGAAGCTCGCGCGCGAGGTCTTCTTCCTCGCCGAGGGAGTACCCGGCGCAGCGCGCGTACGAGATGGGCGCCGTCAACAAGGTGGTGCCGCACGAGGACCTCGAGCGCGAGGCGATCCGCTGGGGCGAGGTCGTCCTCGGCAAGCTCGCCGACGGCTATCCGGATGCTCAAGTACGCCTTCAACGCGGTCGACGGCCGGCCTGGTCGGCCAGCAGGTCTTCGCGGGCGAGGCCACCCGTCTGGCCTACGGCACGGACGAGGCCGTCGAGGGTCAAGCGTCCTTCCTCGAGAAGCGGAAGCCCGAGTGGACCGCGTTCCCTGGCACTACTGATGGCCGGATCCGACCGATGACGCGTCCGCTGGTCACCCCGGGTGCGTCCGACCCGGTGAGCGTGCTGCGCGGCCTGGAGGCGGTACTCGCCGGCGGCCCACGTACTGCTCCCCGTCGCCGAGGACGCCCCGGCGCTGCCGACACCGGCTCCGGCCGACGTCCCGCAGCGGGTCGCCCTGGTGGTCGAGACGAGCGGCTCCACGGGGACGGGCAAGCGGGTGGCGCTCTCGTCGGACGCGCTCCTCGCCGGCGCCGCTGCCGCGGACGCGGCGCTCGGCGGACCTGGCGCGTGGGTGCTGGCGCTGCCGACGCACTACATCGCGGGCCTCAACGTCCTGACCCGGTCGATCGCCGCGGGGACGACGCCCGCCGTTGTGGCACCGGGGCACTTCGACGCTGCGGCGTTCGCGGACGCCGCGGACCGGGTCGACACGGGGCCCGCGGCCCTCGCGGCGGTACACCTCGCTCGGTGTGCCGGTGCAGCTCGCCCGCGTGCTCGACGACACCCTGTGCGACCGAGGCGCTCGCGTCCTTCGACGCCGTCCTGGTCGGCGGTCAGGCCACGCCCGCGCCCCTCCGCGACCGAGCCCGTGCGGCCGGGGTCCGGGTGGTGACCACCTACGGCGCGAGCGAGACGAGCGGCGGCTGCGTGTACGACGGCGTGCCCTTCGGCACCGTCCGGACCACGGTCGTCGACGGCGAACTGTGGCTGCACGGGCCGATGCTCGCCGAGGGGTACCTCGGCGACGACGTCCGTACGGCCACGACCTTCGTCGAGCGGGACGGCTCTCGCTGGTACCGCACGGGCGATGCCGCGACGGTCGATGACCGTGTGCAAGTGCTCGGCCGCCTCGACGACGTCGTCATCTCCGGCGGGGTGGAGGTCCCGCTGGGGCTCGTCGAACGGCTCGTCCAAGAACTCCCCGGGCAGGACGCCGCCGTGGTCACCCGGCGTGCGTCGGGGGTGGGGCGAGGTGCCGGTCGTCGTGACGGCACGACCGCTCGACCTCGACCGCGTCCGGGAGCACGTCGGAGCGGCCCTCGGTCGCGCGGCCCGTCCCGCCGCTGTCGTCCTCGTGGACGCGCTGCCGATGCTCGCGTCCGGCAAGCCGACCGGCGGGCGATCCAGGCGCTCGCAGCGACTCCGTAGGCCCGGGGCCGTGCTGCTGCCGACCGGCGAATAGGATGAGCGGTCGTTGGCACAGAACGAAGAACTCGACGCAGTCCAAGCGCCGCTCCGGCAACCCGGCGAAGGCCGCGGCGCCCGCGCCGCACGAAGCGCACGGCGACCGCCCGCGACTGGATCGGTGGCGCACGCTCCGCACCCTGACGCTCGGCGTCGTGCCCGTCGTGATGGGCCCGACGGTCGGCTTCGTGGACAGCGGTGAGCCGGGCGACTTCGGCGCGTACCTGGCGAATGATCGAGCACGTCGTCATCGCGGTCCTGGCGCTGCTCGTGGCGCTGTTCCTGCAGATCGGCGTGAACTACAGCAACGACTACTCCGACGGCGTCCGCGGGACCGACGAGTTCCGCGTCGGCCCGGCCCGGCTGACCGGCGCCGGACTCGCGAAGCCCCGCACCGTGCTGACGGTCGCGCTGACGTTCTTCGGGCTCCCGCCGTCGCGGGGATCGCGATCGTCGTGCTCACCCAGCTGTGGTGGCTGCTCCTCGTCGGCGCGGCCGCGATCGTCGCCGCGTGGTTCTACACCGGCGGCAAGAAGCCCTACGGCTACAACGCCCTCGGCGAGGTCTTCGTCTTCGTCTTCTTCGGCCTCGTCGCGGTGCTCGGCGCACGTGTACGTGCTCAATCCACGTCGACGACGAGCGGTTGGGCGGCCGCCGTCGCCGCCGGCTTCTTCGCCTGCGCGGTCCTGATGGTGAACAACATCCGCGACATCGACGAGGACCGGCTCGCCGGCAAGCGCACTGCTCGCCGTCGTGGCTTCGAGACGGCCCGTCGCCCGGGTGCTGTACGGGCTGTTCCTGATGCTGCCGTACGTGGTGCTGCTCTGGTTCGTGCTGCTCTACTTCCGCACCGGCTTCACGTACTTCTCGCTGCTGCTGGCCCTGCCGGCACTGGGCGATCGGGGTGTCGTCGCGGAAGCCGCGCGAGCTCATCACGGCGCTTGGCCAGCTGTCGTCGTTCGCGTCGCTCGTGTTCGGCGTCGTGCTCGGGATCACGCTGGCGATCCAGCCGTAGTCCCCGGCTGGCGCCACGGACCAGCCCTGGTCGGGCTCGAAGTCCTGGTCGTGCTCGCGACGGGCGGCATGCCGGTCGGCGTCGGAGATCGGACGGGCGACGGGGGCGTCGGAGTCGGCGGTGTCGACGAAGTCGTCCTCGAAGTCGGAGTCCGCGTCGCGCTCGGGCTTGCCGCGGCGGTTCGCCAGGCTCGTCGTCGCCTGCTCGCGCAGCTTTCCCGAGCGCGATGTACGACACGAGCAGGCCGATGAGGGCGCCGATGATCACGGCCCAGTACCAGGGCAACGGGGTCAGGAGGAGCAGCGCCTGCCGGCCGCGGGCGAAGATGCCGAGACGGGCCAGGGTGTAGACGAGCCCGCTTTCACCCGGCAAGTCTACGGAAGCGCAGGCCGCTGGGAGCGCAGGCAGGGGAGGACCCCACAGGCTCGCGACGTAGTGTCGTCGCCATGGTCCGACTGTGGTTGATCGTCGTCGTGGCCGCCGTGGCCGTCCACGGTGTACGCGGTGATCGACTGCGCCACCATGCCCCGCCAGCGGATCCGCTCCCTGCGACGCGGCGTCTGGATCCTCCTCGGTGATCGTCCTGCCCGTGCTCGGCGCCGTGCTCTGGTTCCTGCTCGGTCGTGCTCCCGCGACCCGAACCCGGCGGCGGGTCCGGGTACCGTGGACCCGAAGATGACCCCGAGGACTTCCCTCGGCGGCCCATCGGGCTCCCGAGCGGCACCGCACGGACAAGGACCAGGATGTACGAGACCCTCAAGAGACCTCGAGCAGCAGTTCCGAGACCGCGAACGGGACCGCCGCCGCGAACGAGACCAGCGTGGCGAGCGGGACCAGCGCCCCGACGACGGCCGCACCGATCGCTGACGGCCCTGCGGGGTCCGGCAGCCCGGCGACCGACTTCGCCCTGGCGCGCCTGACCGAACTGGCCCGCGCCGGTGTCACCGACGTGGTCGTGAGCCCGGGTCCACGGTCGCAGGCCCTCGCCCTCGCCGCTGCGGCCCTCGAGCGCGCCGGCGGCATCAGCGTCACGTCCGCCTCGACGAACTGACCGCGGGCTTCCACGCGCTCGGCCTCGCGGTCGAGTCCGGCCGGCCCGCCGCGGTCGTGACCACGTCCGGCACCGCCGTGGCGAACCTGCACCCCGCCGTGCTCGAGGCGCACCACTCCGGCGTCCTTGAGGATGATCGTCGTCAGCGCCGACCGGCCCGACGGCTCCGCGGTATCGGCAGCAACCAGACCACCGTCCAGCCCGGCATCTTCGGCGCGGCCGTCGACTTCGTGCGCGACGTCGAGGCGCCCTCCGTGCACGGTGTCGAACGCGAGCATCGGTCGATACGGTCCGGACCCTCGTCCGCCAGGCCGTCGCCGCCGCCGGGCACCAGGGCTGGTGCCCGGCCCGGTGCAGCTCAACGTGGCGTTCCGCGAACCGCTCTCCGCCGGACTCCGCGACGAGGACGTCCACGCGATCCCCGACGACGAGGTCGACCTCGCGTTCGCCACACGCCGCGTGCACTCGGGACTGCCGGTGATCGAGCTCGCGCCGGACGACGAGGCCGCGACGGTCGTCATCGCCGGGCACGACGCCGGTGCCGACGCCGAGCGCATCGCCTGGGGCTCGGCGCGCCGCTCATCGCCGAGGGTGTCGAGCGGTGCCCGCTTCGAGGAGCGGAACCTCGTCGTCACCTACCGCGAGCCCTTCCTCCGTGACCCGGCCTTCGGCGGCGTGGTCCGCCGCCGTCGTGCTCGGCCACTCCGACGCTCAGCCGCGAGGTCCCCGCGCTCCTGCAGCGCGACGACGTCGAGACGATCGTGGTCCGCTCACCGGCGGCCGACCTGTTCGACCCGGCCCGCGCCTCCCGGCCCGACGCCCCGACCACCTTCGTGTCCGACGTCCGCGTGACGGGCCGCACCTCGATCGGCCGGAACACCGGGCGGGGTGGGGCGTTGGGTGGCGGCGGCCGCGCGCTCCTCGGGGACGGCGACGCCGGACCGGACCTCGACGCTGAAGCTGTCCGAGGACCGCGCCGAGCGCAACAAGTTCCTCCGGCGACGAGGTCGCCCCTCTCGCCGCCGTCCTCGTCGACCGCACCATGCTCGCCGGACGCGGTGTGGGGCGCGATCCTAGCCAGCACGACCGGCTCGTGCTCGGGGCGTCGCAGATCATCCGCGTCGCCGACGGCCACGTCGCCGGCAAGGCGATCCGGGTGCACGCCAACTGGGCTCGCCGAAATCGACGGCACCGTCTCGACCGCACTCGGCATCGCGGGCGGCGCTCGAGCGGTCGTCGGCCTCGGTGGGGACGACCCGGGTGCTGCTCGGCGACCTCACCCTGCTGCGACTACGTCGGCGCGTTCGTCACCGGCACCGAGGAGCCGCACCACCGCGCAGGTCATCGTCGGCAACGACGCCGGGGGAGCGATCTTCCGTGGCTTCGAGGTCGCCGCGACCACCCCCCAGGCGGACATGCGACGGATGATGACGACGCCGCGCAGCACGTCGACGTCGAGCGCGTGGTGACCGGCCTCGGGGTGGGAGTACCGGCGTGCCGCGACGGTGGGCGACCTGGAGCAGGTGCTCACGGACCCCGCCGAGCGGCTCGTCATCGAGGTCCTGCTGGCCGAGTGAGCCGGGCGCACCGATCAGGCGAGTGCGTCCGTCATCCGACGGAACCCGAGAGCACAATCTCGGTGACCTCGCGGTCGGGATCGGACCCCGCCACGATCCCGGCGCCCGCCCAGGCCCTGAGGGCCCCGTCCTCGATCTGCGCGCTGCCCGGAGCGCGAGCATCCACTCGCCGTCGCCGGTCGCCGCCGAGCCAGGCCGACCGGCCCGGCGTAGCCGACCGCGGTCCGCTGCCCTCAGAGCTCGGCGACGAAGCCGGACCGCGACGTCCGTCGGGGAAAGCCGGCGACCGCGCGGCCGTCGGGTGCAGCACGTCCGCGACGTCGAGGGCGAGGTCGTCCCGATGGAGCAGCGCGTCGCCTGCACGTCGGTCGCGAGGCGTGCCACAGGTTCGGCAGCTGCAGCCGAACGGCTCCTGGTCGGCGCGGAGGTCCGTGGCGATCGGGCGGAGTGCGGCGAGGAGGCTGGTCGATCGCGAACGCGTGTGCTCGCCGACGTCCTTCGCGCTGGCCGCCAGGTCTTCGGCGGCGGCACGGTCGGACACCGCGTCCGTGCCGCGGCCGCGCTTGCCGGCGAGCACCCGGGCGGAGAGCCTCGTGCCGTCGGTGCGGGCGAGGGTCTCCGGCAGGTGGCGCCGACCAGTCCGTCGACCGCGAAGGTGACGCACTGCGGGTAGGCGGCGGCGAGGTCGAGCAGCAGCGCCCGGTGGTCCGCGCCAGGTGGGAGCTGCCCTCATCGAGGTCGCGTGCGAGGTTGACCTTCTCAGCGTCCCCGGCGGCAGGGATCCGGCGGACGGCGTCGGCGCACGCGCGGCGTAGGCCTCGGGGCCGATCCGGCCGGGGGTGAGCTGCGTTTTCGCCACGGTGCTCCGCCGACGCGGGGGACTCGGCGCCGTACGGGCTAGCACCATGAGGGTCGAATCCAGCGTGGTGTCGACCGCGGTCAGCCCGCCTTGGCCACGACGCCGACCGATCACGACGCGGCGGCATCGATCAGGACGCTCGTCTCGGCGGAGTCGTCGGCGAACGTGAAGGCCCCGAACGCGACCAGGCCGGTCCCGCGGAGCTGTACCGGGTCGTCCACCACCGCGTCCTGCACGAAGGCGTGTCGCCAGACCGCCAGATGCCTCGCGCATCCGTTTCCGGGCCGCTGAAGGTGAAGCGGGCGCCTCGCCGATCCCGACGATGTCGTCGCCGTTCCGGACGAACGCGAGCGGGCTGTCCCGGAGGGTGTGGCAGAGGACGGCGCCCGGGTCGTCGAGGATCGGGTCGAGACCGTCAGCGGTGGGGCCGCCGTGGTGGTTCGGGTCACGGTCCGATCGTACGCGTCGGGCGATCCGACGACGGACCGGGGAACGCTCGGCCGGGACCTCCCAGGATGTTGTGGGTGAGCAGAGCGGACCTGAACAAGCGGCCGGACGAGGTGGCGGCCATGTTCGACGACGTCGCCGCGAAGTACGACCTCACGAACGACATCCTCTCCGCGGGCAACGCCCCGCTGTGGCGTGTCCTACGGTCCGCGCGCGGTCGACCCCCAGCCGGGCGAGGCGCATGCTCGACATCGCCGCCGGCACCGGTGACGAGCGCCGCGGCCTTCTACAAGAAGGGTGCAGAGGTCACCGCACTCGACCTGCTCGGCGTGGCATGATCGCCGTCGGCCGCGAGCGTCACCCTGGAGATCACCTTCGTCGAGGGCGACGCCGAGCACCTGCCCTTCGACGACGACTCCTTCGACGCCGTCTCGATCTCGTTCGGCCTGCGCAACGTCAACGACCCGATGCAGGCCCTCGGTGAGATGCTCCGCGTCCTCAAGCCCGGCGGCCGCGTCGTCATCTGCGAGTTCTCCACGCCCCCGCTCGCACTCCTGCGCTTCGGCTACGGCGCCTCACCTCAAGCGCGTCCTGCCCGGTGTCGCACGCCTGTCGTCGAGCAACCCGGCCGCCTACCGCTACCTGGCCGAGTCGATCGAGGCCTGGCCCGAGCAGCAGGTGCTGAGCCAGTGGCTCCGGGGCGTCGGGTTCACGATGGTGGCCTACCGGAACCTCACCGCGGGCATCGTCGCGCTGCAACTGCGGGCGGAAGCCCGTGGCCGAGCCGGTGCGCGAGTCCGTCGCCCGCCGCGCGAAGGCCCGTCGTGCGCACCAGCACACCGGCGAGCAGCCCAGCGTCGAGCAGCCCGGCGTCGAGCAGGCCGACGTCGACCAGCCCGACGTCGACCAGTCCGACGTCGACCAGACCGGCCCCGCCCGGCCCGGTGCCGAACCCACCGCCGGCTGACCGGTCCACCCCCGAACCACGGAGCAGCACTTGAACCCGAGCGTCCCGGTCGCACGTCGCCCGCACCGAGTCTCCCGCGCATCGTTGGGCATCGGCGAGCGCCTGTTCGCGAACCCCGGCGGAGCGTCCGGTTCATCTCGGCCGCTCGACGACGGGCTCGGGCGCTCGTCGAGCAGGGCCTCGAAGAAGCGATGCGCTCCACCGACACCCTCGCCGACACGACGAGCCGGTACCTGCTCTCCGCGGAGCGGCCAGCGGATCCGTCCGACGCTGACCCTCCTCATCGCACAGCTCGGCGACGGCGTGCAGACCGACGCGGTCGTGAAGGCCGCGGTCAGCATCGAGACCACCCACCTGGCGCTGCTGTACCACGACGACGTCATGGACGAGGCCCCGGTGCGCCGCGGGGTCCCGGCAGCGCACGTGACGTACGGCAACAACGTCGCGATCCTCACCGGCGACCTGCTCTTCGCTCGGGCCAGCCTGATCACGGCCGACCTCGGCACCGAGGGCATCCGGACGTGCAGGCCGAGACCTTCCAGCGCCTCTGCATGGGCCAGCTCCACGAGACGACGGGCCCCCAGCCCGAGGACGACCCGGTCGAGCACTACATCCAGGTGCTCAGCGACAAGACGAGGTCGCTTCATCGCGACCGCCGCCCGCGCCGGCGTGATGTTCTCGGGTGCCGACCGGTCGTACCTCGACGCAGTCGGCACGTTCGGCGAGAAGGTCGGCGTGGCCTTCCAGCTCGTCGACGACGTCATCGACCTCGCGCCGGCCAAGGGGCGGCGAAGACCCCGGCAAGATCGCCGGCAACGACCTGCGCGCCGGCGTCGACACGCTGCCGCTGCTCCAGCTGCGCCGCCTGGCGCAGGCGACGGGAGCGCCGGACGCCGTCGCGCTCCTCGAACGGATCGAGCGTGACGTGAACGCGGCACCGGACGACGTGGTCGACTCCGGGCGCCGTACCAGTCCCGCGGTCGCCGCACTCCGCGAGCACGAGGCCACCTCCGCCACCCGGGCCGTCGCGGTCCGCTGGGCGACGGAAGCCGGTCGACGCGCTCGCACCGCTCCCCGACGGGACGGTGAAGCGGGCGTTGATCCGGTTCGCCGAGTCGGTCGTGGAACGCAGCCGCTGACACGGACCGCCCCGAGCGACGGACCGACCAACTCGCCCCAGCGACACAGCCCATCGGGAGCACCCCGCCCGAACGAAACTGGAGACGATCAGTGCCCACCCTCCGAGTCGCCATCGTCGGCGCCGGCCCCGCCGGCATCTACGCCGCGGACATCCTGCTGCGCGAGGCCCACGGCCACGACGTGTCGATCGACCTGTTCGAGCAGCTCCCCGCCCCCTACGGCCTGGTGGTGTACGGCGTCGCGCCGGACCACCCCCGGATCAAGGGCATCGTCAACGCCCTGCGGGACGTGCTCGACCGGGGGGTCGTCCGGTTGTTCGGCAACGTCCGCTTCGGCGAGGACATCACCCTCGACGACCTCCGCAAGCACTACCACGCGGTCGTGTTCTCCACCGGAGCGATCAGCGAGGACGCCGACCTCGACGTGCCGGGTGTCGAGCTCGAGGGCTCCTACGGTGCCGGCCGAGTTCGTCAGCTGGTTCGACGGCCACCCGGACGTCCCCGCACCTGGCCGCTCGAGGCCTCGAAGGCGTCGCCGTGATCGGCAACGGCAACGTCGCCCTCGACGTCTCACGCATCCTCGCGAAGCACGCCGACGACCTCCTGCCGACCGAGATCCCGGCGAACGTCTACGAGGGGCTCAAGGCCTCCCCGGTGACCGACGTGCACGTGTTCGGCCGTCGCGGCCCCGCGCAGGTGAAGTTCACACCGCTCAGCTGCGCGAGCTCG
This sequence comes from Curtobacterium sp. AC273, assembly GCF_979253735.1. NCBI lineage: Bacteria > Bacillati > Actinomycetota > Actinomycetes > Micrococcales > Microbacteriaceae > Curtobacterium > Curtobacterium sp. AC273. The sequence continues at coordinate 486,389 of NZ_CEEDDU010000005.1, forward strand.
GCGAGCTGCGCGACGTCGACATGGTCGTCTACGACGAGGACTTCGACCACGACGAGGCCTCGAAGAACGCCATCGCGACGAACAAGCAGGTCATGGTGATGAACCGCGTGCTCGAGCAGTGGCGCACCCGTGAGACCGGGCAGGCCAGCCGCCGCCTGCACCTGCACTTCTACGCGAAGCCCCTCGAGTTCGTCGGCGAGGACGGCAAGCTCACCGCCATCCGCTACGAGCGCACCCGTCCGAACGGGCAGGGTGGCGTCGAGGGCACCGGCGAGGTCCGCGAGATCCCGATCCAGGCCGCCTACCGCGCGGTCGGCTACTTCGGCTCGCCGCTGCCGGGAGTGCCGTTCGACGAGCGCCACGGGGTCATCCCGAACCACGAGGGCCAGGTCCTCGACGACGACAACCAGCAGATCCCGGGCGTCTACGCCACCGGGTGGATCAAGCGCGGGCCGGTCGGACTCATCGGGCACACCAAGTCCGACGCGATGGAGACCGTGCAGCACATCGTCAACGACCAGGCGAGCTGGTGGACGCCGGAGGACCCGTCCGAGGGTGCGGTCCCGGCGCTGCTGGCCGCGCGCGGCGTCGAGGTACACACCGACCTCGACGGCTGGCACAACCTCGACGCGCACGAGCTCGCGCTCGGCGAGGCCGAGGGTCGCGAGCGCATCAAGGTGGTGCCGCGTGACGAGATGGTCGAGGTGTCGCTCGGCCGCACCGCCGACGCCCGCACCGCCGACGCACACCGCCGAGCGCACCTGGCTTCGAGCACCGAGCCGACCGCCATGTCGACCGCACGCCCCGCACCGCCCACCGCGCTGCGGGGCGTGTCCGTCTCGGTGCCCGTCTGCAAGTCGACGTCGCGCGGGCACGGCGCTCCTCGGCATGATGGCGACGCCGTGGGCGGCATCGCCGACGAGGTCGACTGGTCCGACCCGACGACCTGGGCCGCCGTGGCCCGCTACGGTCGTTCCTCGTCGCTGTTCGCTGTGCTCGCTGGCGTCTCGATCGGGCTGACGAGCGGCCGGACCGCGCCGCCCGGGCCGCCGACGATCGGCGGGGTCCGCGCGCGGCTCGCGATCCGCGCGGCGGTCGTGGTCGCGATCGGCCTGCTCCTGATGGCTGCAGACCCCCGTGTACGTGATCCTGCCGACGTACGGAGCCCTCTTCCTGCTGGCCGTCCCCGTCCTGCGGGTCCGGGCCGGATGGCTGCTCGTGCTGGCGGCGGCGTGCGCGGTGGCCTCGCCGGTCGTCGCGCTGAGCATCGTGCCGCTCTACGCGGACGCCGGCATGTGGGAGGTCCAGCTCGGCCTGGTCTACCCCGTGGTCACCTTCCTGGCGTACGTCCTGGTCGGGCTCGCGGTCGTCCGTGCGGGCCTGGAGGAACGTGGCCGCCAGGTCGCGCTCCTCGCGTCCGGCGCCGTGGTCGCCACGGCCGCCTACGTGGTCGAACGTGCTCGCCCCGGTGCCCGTCGACGCCGTCCAGGCCTTCCCCGGGGTGCCGTACGCCGGGCAGAGCAGTACGCCGGCGGCGGCTTCGCGCAGCTCTTCCTGTCGCCGCGTGACCACTCGTCGTCGGTCGTCGACGTCGTCGGGACGGCGGGTGTCGCCGTCGCGGTGATCGCCCTGTGCACCCTGCTGTTCGACGGACACGAGAGGCGGGGCGCGGGCGGTCGCCTGGCCGGGCGCATCGCCTTCCCGCTCGCCGCGGTCGGAGTCGATGCCGCTCACGGTCGCGGGGGCACCTCGTCGTGCTGGCGATGCTGCGGGGTACGGACTCCGGGGTGCGGCGTGGGCGTGGTTCGCCGTCGGGTCGGTGCTGTTCGCGATGGTGTGGCGGACGGCCCTGGGTCGCGGTCCCCCTCGAACGCCTGACCGCGACGCTGAGCGGACTCGTCCCGCTGCGTTGACCCGGCTGCGCTGACCCGATGGCGCTGACCCGTCGGCGCTGACCCGTCGGCGCTGACCCGTCGGCACGAACGCGCGACACCGTCGACGTCGTCCGGCGAGCGCCTGGTCACCGCACGTCGACGCGCGACGCCTGTCGGAGCCGGGCCGCGCCTCCTGGCTGTCCGCTACTGCGCGCCGCCGGTGAGCCGCGCGACGTTGTCGAGCACCTGGGACCGGCGCGGGCGACCGAGCCACGAGTCCAGCCGCAGCTCGAAGCTGTTCTCGCTGTAGGCGTCCTGGACCTCGCGCAGGGCGTCGACGAACCGCTTGCCACGGACCATCACCGAGACCTCGGGGTTGAGGCTGAAGGACCGCATGTCCATGTTGCTCGACCCGATCACGGACACCTCGTCGTCGATCGTGAAGTGCTTCGCGTGCAGGATCGTCGGCGCCCGGTAGAGGCAGATCTTGACGCCGGCCCGCAGCAGGCCCTCGTAGTAGGAGCGCTGGGCGTGCCAGGTCATCGCGTGGTCGCCCATCTCGCCGACGAACAGCTCGACCTCGACCCCGCGCTGTGCCGTGGTCGTGATCGCGTAGAGCATCGAGTCGTCCGGCACGAAGTACGGCGACGTGATCGACACCTTTTTCTGCGCCGAGTAGAGCAGCGCGTTGAAGAGGCGCAGGTTGTTCTCGCCGTCGAAGCCGGGGCCGGACGGGACCACCTGGTCCAGGGCGTCACCGCGGTCGGCACGCTGCCTGAGGTCGCTCTCGCGCAGCAGCAGCTCGTCGGTCTCGCTGTACCAGTCGGTCACGAACAGGGCGTTGAGGCCGGCGACGACCAGACCCTCGAACTGGGCGAACAGGTCCTTGTAGACCATGCCCTTGTCGATGTGCGACTGCAGGTCGTAGGAGCTGTCGATCAGGTTCTGCGACCCGGTGAAGGCCACCGAGCCGTCGATGACCATGATCTTCCGGTGGTTGCGGAGGTCGGGGCGCTGGAACTTCCCCTGCAACGGCAGGAGCGGCAGCATGAGGTGCCACTCGATGCCGGCGCGGTCCATGAACGCCAGCGTCTCCTTGTAGCCGGGGTACCCGCAGCTGGCCAGGTAGTCGAGCAGGAACCGCACCGACACCCCGCGTGCCTGGGCACGGGCGAGGGCGTCGAAGAACGGGCGGGTGGTGTCGTCGATCGTCGCGATGTAGAACTCGACGTGCACGAACCGCCGGGACTGGTCGATCGCACGGGTCATCTCGGCGATGGACTCCTCGTAGTCCAGGTAGAGCTCGGCGGAGTTGCCGCCGACGAGGGCATCGCGCAACTCGCGGTTCAGCGTCGTGATGCTCTCGAGCCACAGCGGCCACGGGTGGTCCTGGCGGACCGCTCGATGCCCTCGGTCTGCTCGAGGATGTAGGCGTTGATCTCGGTCTGCTTCTCACGCCGGGCATGCGGGAGCTTCGTCGACCCGATGATGAGGAAGACGATGAACCCGACGTAGGGGATGAGGAAGATCGCGAGCAACCAGGCCGTCGCGGTCTGCGGCTTCCGGTTGATCGGGACGTAGATGATCGAGAAGACGCGGATCGCCAGGTCCAGCAGGACGAGCAGGACGACGATCGCGACGTTGAGCCAGTGCTCCAAGGCGGCGGGCGGCGCGTCAGCGGAAGTTGATGAACTGGGTGGCGTCAGAACTCTTCACCTTGAGAACCTGGATCGTGTTCTGCAGGTCGTCGCGGCTCTTCGAGGGCGAACTCGTCGCCCTGGATCTGGCTCTTCACGGTCTTCGGCACCATTCGCGCAGGAAGCGCCGATCTTCTTCGCGACGTCCTGCTCGACGATGCCGTTCTTGAACTTCACCTCGATGCGGTACTCCTTGCCCGACGGGTACGGGTCGCCCGCGTCCAGGCTCTTCAGCGAGATGTTCCGCTTGATCGCCTTGCTCTGGAGCACGTCGAGGACGGCCTTGGCGCGCTCCTCGGAGTTCGCCTTGATGAGGACGTCCTCGCGGAACGACCGAGGCGTCGGCGCCCTTGAAGTCGTACCGCTGCTCGATCTCCTTGGCCGCTTGGTTGAGGGCGTTCTCCGCCTCCATCTTGTCGACCTTGCTGACCACGTCGAGGGAACTGTCTGCCATGCCGGACAGCCTAACGGCGGACAGGAGGCGCGGTTCGGGTCCCGCAGGTCGGCCCACCGTGGTCACGAGCACCGTCTCCGATCGGCTATGCTTTCATGCGCGCCTTCGGTTGGTGACCACGGGCCGGGTGCGCGTAGCCAAGTTACCCAAGCGGCCAAGGGATCTGACTGTAAATCAGCCGGCGTAGCCTTCGGGGGTTCGAATCCCTCACTTGCCACGTGATCGACGAAAGCCCCGTCCTCGGACTGGAGGCTTTCGTCGTTCCTGGCAGGATCGGTGGATGACCTCCGCGCTCACCCCGTCCCAGTACGCCGACCTCGCCGAGTCGATCGCCCGCGAGGCCGCCGACCTCGCCGCACGCCGTCGAGCCGAGGGGGTCGAGGTCGCCGACCAGGAGTCGAGCATCGCCGACGTGGTCACCGCGGCCGACCGTGAGGTCGAGGCCCTCATCCGTGCCCGCATCGCCGAGGCCCGACCGGACGACGCGTTCTTCGGCGAGGAGTCCGGCACCGAAACCGGCACGTCGGGCACCACCTGGTGGTCGATCCCATCGACGGCACCGTCAACTACCTCTACGGTAGCCCGGACTACGGCGTCGGCATCGGGGTCGTCCGCGGGGCGGCCGACCCGGCGACCTGGGAGCCGGTCGCCGGCGTCGTCGTCGCTCCGGCGACCGGCGTCGTCCACCGTGCGGTCACGGGGCAGGGTGCGACGCGGGACGGCGTGACGCTCGAGGTCAGCGCCCCCGCGTCCCTCGCCGAGACCCTCGTCGCCACCGACTTCGGGTACACCGCCGACCGCCGCCGGGAGCAGGTCGCGGTGCTGGCCGGGCTGATCGGCGAGGTCGGGACATCCGCCGCGGGGGAGCGGCGTCGCTCGACTGCTGCGCGGTCGGAGCCAGTACCGTCGACGCCTACTACGAGCGGGGATCAACCCGTGGGACATGGCCGCCGGGTCGATCGTCGCGCGGGAAGCTGGCGCCGAGATCCGCGTCTGGGACGCCGGCAGGACGCGGTCCGCTTCCTGTTCGCGAGCCCCGCCGTCGTCGACGAGCTGGCCGCTCTGCTGCGGCGGCTCGAGGGCCCCGTCCTCGCGCGCTGAGCCGCACGTCCCTCGCTCTGGGGGACCCCTGTGGTCATGACCAGGACGAAACCGCTGGGCGCTTTTTTACCGTTCTCCCGGTGTTCGTGTCACCT